>NZ_JBSSEP010000041.1:0-1288 GCF_054061835.1 Pseudomonas sp. TE12234 | reverse complement strand
CTGTAGATACTCTGTTCCCGGTCAAGCTTTCAGCAGGTGCTTATCGCTGAAAAGCTTGGCCGTGTCGAAATCCTCTCCCGAGCGCATGCACGCCCACAAACCCGTCAGGTATTTGCGCATAACCGCGCAGATGGCCTGCATTTTTCGCTTTCCACGCCTGACTAATCCTTCGTAAAAAGCCTTTACATAAGGGTCGCAACGGATCGCTGACATGGCGGGCATGAACATCGCCGAGCGCAGGTAAGCGTTGCCTCCCTTGCTCAAGCGACCGGGTTTGTCGATGCTCGTTCCAGACTGGGTTAGTCGCACATCCAGCCCTGCATAACGGCTGACTTGTGAGGACTTGAGCGTCTCTGGCAGGGTTGTAAGTTCAGCCAGTACAGCAAATGTCGAGACCTCGCCCATTCCGGGCGCCGCCGCCATGTGATTAAACTGGCCCTGCAATGCTGGGCAGTTGGCAATGATTTCTAGCCCTGCTTGTCTGAACCGCTCGATGCGCCTGCCGAACATCGCAATCGCTTCTTCCTCGTCCTCGATCATCATCGCCGAAGTCGTTTCAGTCGCTCGAAGGGCATGCAGCTCATTCTTGGCCCGGGTGCAGTGGCCGGTCAGGCGGTTGATATGACGGCCAATGGCGCGCAACTCAAGCTGAGCAGGGCTGGGAGGCATCCACAAGCGAGGTGTCATGCGCTCACCGTACTCGGCGAGCAACTGGGCATCGATGGCGTCTGTTTTATTGTGTTGAAGCACCAGTTTTGCAAAATTGCGGGAGCTTTTTGGGTTGATCACCGAGATCGGCAAACCAGCCGCGTTCAGCTCCAGGGCCAAGTCCAGGTAATACATTCCGGTGGCTTCCATGACCACAGACAGCGGCTTGAGCGCTTTCAGCTTTTTCACCGCAGCCTTACGCCCTTTGGGCGTTTGAGCAATATCCCACGAGCCCGCAGCACGGCCTTTGTCACGCCATCCCATTGCGGTGGTACGAGAACCAACATCCAAACCGACATGAACGCTCATGCTTTCCACTCCAAGGAAACTGGGTGAAGATGGTTCCTGGCTCCCCTGACCTCGAACTTTATGCCGCTGCAACCTTGTAATGCGAAGTCCGACTTGTCGGCTTCTCGATACTCTTCGTGGTGGGCAATGAGGCGGGGGGGCCTCTCTACAGACAAGGTCAGGCGCAATGCCTGCCTTCAGGAGCCGTCGGCCTCCCCCAGAAACACATCGTTTTGACGACACCGACGAGCTTAGCTGCTCTCGCCGAGTGTTTGGCCAACATACAAGGAGC
>NZ_JBSSEP010000040.1:0-1655 GCF_054061835.1 Pseudomonas sp. TE12234 | reverse complement strand
ATGCTCAACAGCCTCGGCTTCGATTCCCTCGAAGCCCTGAGCGCCAGCGTGATTCCCGACAGCATCAAGGGCACCAGCGTGCTGGGCCTGGAAGACGGCCTGAGCGAAGCCGATGCATTGGCGATGATCAAATCCATCGCCGCCAATAACCAGCTGTTCAAGACCTACATCGGCCAGGGTTACTACGGCACCCACACGCCGTCGCCGATCCTGCGCAACCTGCTGGAAAACCCGGCCTGGTACACCGCTTACACCCCGTACCAGCCGGAAATTTCCCAGGGTCGCCTCGAAGCGCTGCTGAACTTCCAGACCCTGATCAGCGACCTCACCGGCCTGCCGATCGCCAACGCCTCGCTGCTCGACGAAGCCACCGCCGCCGCCGAAGCCATGACCTTCTGCAAGCGCCTGAGCAAGAACAAGGGCAGCCACCAGTTCTTCGCCTCCGTGCATTGCCACCCGCAGACCCTCGACGTGCTGCGCACCCGTGCCGAACCGTTGGGCATCGAGGTGGTGGTTGGCGACGAGCACGAGCTGAGCGACGTGACCCCGTTCTTCGGCGCCCTGCTGCAGTACCCGGCGAGCAACGGTGACGTGTTCGACTACCGCGCATTGACCGAGCGTTTCCACGCCGCCAACGCCCTGGTGGCCGTGGCCGCCGACCTGCTGGCCCTGACCCTGCTGACCCCGCCGGGCGAGTTCGGTGCCGACGTGGCCATCGGCAGCGCCCAACGCTTCGGCGTGCCGCTGGGCTTCGGTGGCCCGCACGCGGCGTACTTCTCCACCAAGGATGCGTTCAAGCGCGACATGCCGGGCCGTCTGGTCGGTGTCTCGGTGGACCGTTTCGGCAAGCCGGCCTTGCGCCTGGCGATGCAGACCCGCGAACAACACATCCGCCGCGAGAAGGCCACGTCCAACATCTGCACCGCGCAGGTGCTGCTGGCCAACATCGCCAGCATGTACGCCGTGTACCACGGCCCGAAAGGCCTGACGCAGATCGCCAACCGCGTGCATCAGCTGACCGCGATCCTGGCCAAGGGCTTGAGCGCCTTGGGCCTGAACGTTGAGCAGGAACACTTCTTCGACACCCTGACGATCAAGACCGGCGCGAACACCGCCGCGCTGCACGACCAGGCGCGCACCCAACAGATTAATCTGCGCGTGATCGACGCCGAGCGTCTGGGCCTGTCCCTCGACGAAACCAGCACCCAGGCCGACGTGGAAACCCTGTGGGCCTTGCTGTCCAATGGCAAAACCCTGCCGGACTTCGCTGCCCTCGCCGCTTCGACCCAAGCGACCATCCCGGCCGCGCTGGTGCGTCAGTCGCCGATCCTCAGCCACCCGGTGTTCAACCGTTATCACTCGGAAACCGAGCTGATGCGCTACCTGCGCAAACTCGCGGACAAGGACCTGGCGCTGGATCGCACCATGATCCCGCTGGGCTCGTGCACCATGAAACTCAACGCCGCCAGCGAGATGATCCCGGTGACCTGGGCCGAGTTCGGCGCCCTGCACCCGTTCGCCCCGGCCGAGCAAAGCGCCGGCTATCAGCAGCTGACCGACGAGCTGGAAGCGATGCTCTGCGCCGCCACCGGTTACGACTCGATCTCCCTGCAGCCGAACGCCGGTTCCCAAGGCGAGTACGCCGGCCTGCTGGC
>NZ_JBSSEP010000039.1:0-1750 GCF_054061835.1 Pseudomonas sp. TE12234 | reverse complement strand
TTAGGTGATGCGGTAGAGGAGCGTTCTGTAAGCCTGTGAAGGTGAGTTGAGAAGCTTGCTGGAGGTATCAGAAGTGCGAATGCTGACATGAGTAACGACAATGGGTGTGAAAAACACCCACGCCGAAAGACCAAGGTTTCCTGCGCAACGTTAATCGACGCAGGGTTAGTCGGTCCCTAAGGCGAGGCTGAAAAGCGTAGTCGATGGAAAACAGGTTAATATTCCTGTACTTCTGGTTATTGCGATGGAGGGACGGAGAAGGCTAGGCCAGCTTGGCGTTGGTTGTCCAAGTTTAAGGTGGTAGGCTGGAATCTTAGGTAAATCCGGGATTCCAAGGCCGAGAGCTGATGACGAGTGTTCTTTTAGAACACGAAGTGGTTGATGCCATGCTTCCAAGAAAAGCTTCTAAGCTTCAGGTAACCAGGAACCGTACCCCAAACCGACACAGGTGGTTGGGTAGAGAATACCAAGGCGCTTGAGAGAACTCGGGTGAAGGAACTAGGCAAAATGGCACCGTAACTTCGGGAGAAGGTGCGCCGGTGAGGGTGAAGCACTTGCTGCGTAAGCCCACGCCGGTCGAAGATACCAGGCCGCTGCGACTGTTTATTAAAAACACAGCACTCTGCAAACACGAAAGTGGACGTATAGGGTGTGACGCCTGCCCGGTGCCGGAAGGTTAATTGATGGGGTTAGCTAACGCGAAGCTCTTGATCGAAGCCCCGGTAAACGGCGGCCGTAACTATAACGGTCCTAAGGTAGCGAAATTCCTTGTCGGGTAAGTTCCGACCTGCACGAATGGCGTAACGATGGCGGCGCTGTCTCCACCCGAGACTCAGTGAAATTGAAATCGCTGTGAAGATGCAGTGTATCCGCGGCTAGACGGAAAGACCCCGTGAACCTTTACTATAGCTTTGCACTGGACTTTGAATTTGCTTGTGTAGGATAGGTGGGAGGCTTTGAAGCGTGGACGCCAGTTCGCGTGGAGCCATCCTTGAAATACCACCCTGGCAACTTTGAGGTTCTAACTCAGGTCCGTTATCCGGATCGAGGACAGTGTATGGTGGGTAGTTTGACTGGGGCGGTCTCCTCCTAAAGAGTAACGGAGGAGTACGAAGGTGCGCTCAGACCGGTCGGAAATCGGTCGTAGAGTATAAAGGCAAAAGCGCGCTTGACTGCGAGACAGACACGTCGAGCAGGTACGAAAGTAGGTCTTAGTGATCCGGTGGTTCTGTATGGAAGGGCCATCGCTCAACGGATAAAAGGTACTCCGGGGATAACAGGCTGATACCGCCCAAGAGTTCATATCGACGGCGGTGTTTGGCACCTCGATGTCGGCTCATCACATCCTGGGGCTGAAGCCGGTCCCAAGGGTATGGCTGTTCGCCATTTAAAGTGGTACGCGAGCTGGGTTTAGAACGTCGTGAGACAGTTCGGTCCCTATCTGCCGTGGACGTTTGAGATTTGAGAGGGGCTGCTCCTAGTACGAGAGGACCGGAGTGGACGAACCTCTGGTGTTCCGGTTGTCACGCCAGTGGCATTGCCGGGTAGCTATGTTCGGAATAGATAACCGCTGAAAGCATCTAAGCGGGAAACTAGCCTCAAGATGAGATCTCACTGGGACCTTGAGTCCCCTGAAGGGCCGTCGAAGACTACGACGTTGATAGGTTGGGTGTGTAAGCGCTGTGAGGCGTTGAGCTAACCAATACTAATTGCCCGTGAGGCTTGACCATATAACACCCAAGCAATTTGC
>NZ_JBSSEP010000038.1:0-3366 GCF_054061835.1 Pseudomonas sp. TE12234 | reverse complement strand
GCTCTTTAACAACTGAATCAAGCAATTCGTGTGGGTGCTTGTGGAGTCAGACTGCTAGTCAACAGATTATCAGCATCACAAGTTACTCCGCGAGAAATCAAAGATGTAACCAACGATTGCTGAGCCAAGTTTAGGGTTTTCTCAAAACCCAAAGATGTTTGAACTGAAGAGTTTGATCATGGCTCAGATTGAACGCTGGCGGCAGGCCTAACACATGCAAGTCGAGCGGATGAAGAGAGCTTGCTCTCTGATTCAGCGGCGGACGGGTGAGTAATGCCTAGGAATCTGCCTGGTAGTGGGGGACAACGTTTCGAAAGGAACGCTAATACCGCATACGTCCTACGGGAGAAAGCAGGGGACCTTCGGGCCTTGCGCTATCAGATGAGCCTAGGTCGGATTAGCTAGTTGGTGAGGTAATGGCTCACCAAGGCGACGATCCGTAACTGGTCTGAGAGGATGATCAGTCACACTGGAACTGAGACACGGTCCAGACTCCTACGGGAGGCAGCAGTGGGGAATATTGGACAATGGGCGAAAGCCTGATCCAGCCATGCCGCGTGTGTGAAGAAGGTCTTCGGATTGTAAAGCACTTTAAGTTGGGAGGAAGGGTTGTAGATTAATACTCTGCAATTTTGACGTTACCGACAGAATAAGCACCGGCTAACTCTGTGCCAGCAGCCGCGGTAATACAGAGGGTGCAAGCGTTAATCGGAATTACTGGGCGTAAAGCGCGCGTAGGTGGTTTGTTAAGTTGGATGTGAAAGCCCCGGGCTCAACCTGGGAACTGCATTCAAAACTGACAAGCTAGAGTATGGTAGAGGGTGGTGGAATTTCCTGTGTAGCGGTGAAATGCGTAGATATAGGAAGGAACACCAGTGGCGAAGGCGACCACCTGGACTGATACTGACACTGAGGTGCGAAAGCGTGGGGAGCAAACAGGATTAGATACCCTGGTAGTCCACGCCGTAAACGATGTCAACTAGCCGTTGGGAGCCTTGAGCTCTTAGTGGCGCAGCTAACGCATTAAGTTGACCGCCTGGGGAGTACGGCCGCAAGGTTAAAACTCAAATGAATTGACGGGGGCCCGCACAAGCGGTGGAGCATGTGGTTTAATTCGAAGCAACGCGAAGAACCTTACCAGGCCTTGACATCCAATGAACTTTCCAGAGATGGATTGGTGCCTTCGGGAACATTGAGACAGGTGCTGCATGGCTGTCGTCAGCTCGTGTCGTGAGATGTTGGGTTAAGTCCCGTAACGAGCGCAACCCTTGTCCTTAGTTACCAGCACGTGATGGTGGGCACTCTAAGGAGACTGCCGGTGACAAACCGGAGGAAGGTGGGGATGACGTCAAGTCATCATGGCCCTTACGGCCTGGGCTACACACGTGCTACAATGGTCGGTACAGAGGGTTGCCAAGCCGCGAGGTGGAGCTAATCCCATAAAACCGATCGTAGTCCGGATCGCAGTCTGCAACTCGACTGCGTGAAGTCGGAATCGCTAGTAATCGCGAATCAGAATGTCGCGGTGAATACGTTCCCGGGCCTTGTACACACCGCCCGTCACACCATGGGAGTGGGTTGCACCAGAAGTAGCTAGTCTAACCTTCGGGAGGACGGTTACCACGGTGTGATTCATGACTGGGGTGAAGTCGTAACAAGGTAGCCGTAGGGGAACCTGCGGCTGGATCACCTCCTTAATCGACGACTCAGCTGCTCCATAAGTTCCCACACGAATTGCTTGATTCATTGAAGAAGACGATAGAAGCAGCCCGAAATTGGGTCTGTAGCTCAGTTGGTTAGAGCGCACCCCTGATAAGGGTGAGGTCGGCAGTTCGAATCTGCCCAGACCCACCAATTTTGTGTGGGAAACGCCTGTAGAAATACGGGGCCATAGCTCAGCTGGGAGAGCGCCTGCCTTGCACGCAGGAGGTCAGCGGTTCGATCCCGCTTGGCTCCACCACTACTGCTTCTGAAGTTTGAAAGCTTAGAAATGAGCATTCCATCGAGATGATGGTGAATGTTGATTTCTAGTCTTTGACTAGATCGTTCTTTAAAAATTTGGGTATGTGATAGAAAGATAGACTGAACGTTACTTTCACTGGTAACGGATCAGGCTAAGGTAAAATTTGTGAGTTGCTCTTTGAGCAATGCGAATTTTCGGCGAATGTCGTCTTCACAGTATAACCAGATTGCTTGGGGTTATATGGTCAAGTGAAGAAGCGCATACGGTGGATGCCTTGGCAGTCAGAGGCGATGAAAGACGTGGTAGCCTGCGAAAAGCTTCGGGGAGTCGGCAAACAGACTTTGATCCGGAGATGTCTGAATGGGGGAACCCAGCCATCATAAGATGGTTATCTTAAGCTGAATACATAGGCTTAAGAGGCGAACCAGGGGAACTGAAACATCTAAGTACCCTGAGGAAAAGAAATCAACCGAGATTCCCTTAGTAGTGGCGAGCGAACGGGGACTAGCCCTTAAGTGGCTTTGAGATTAGCGGAACGCTCTGGAAAGTGCGGCCATAGTGGGTGATAGCCCTGTACGCGAAAATCTCTTAGTCATGAAATCGAGTAGGACGGAGCACGAGAAACTTTGTCTGAATATGGGGGGACCATCCTCCAAGGCTAAATACTACTGACTGACCGATAGTGAACTAGTACCGTGAGGGAAAGGCGAAAAGAACCCCGGAGAGGGGAGTGAAATAGATCCTGAAACCGTATGCGTACAAGCAGTGGGAGCAGACTTTGTTCTGTGACTGCGTACCTTTTGTATAATGGGTCAGCGACTTATTTTCAGTGGCGAGCTTAACCGAATAGGGGAGGCGTAGCGAAAGCGAGTCTTAATAGGGCGTCTAGTCGCTGGGAATAGACCCGAAACCGGGCGATCTATCCATGGGCAGGTTGAAGGTTAGGTAACACTGACTGGAGGACCGAACCGACTACCGTTGAAAAGTTAGCGGATGACCTGTGGATCGGAGTGAAAGGCTAATCAAGCTCGGAGATAGCTGGTTCTCCTCGAAAGCTATTTAGGTAGCGCCTCATGTATCACTGTAGGGGGTAGAGCACTGTTTCGGCTAGGGGGTCATCCCGACTTACCAAACCGATGCAAACTCCGAATACCTACAAGTGCCGAGCATGGGAGACACACGGCGGGTGCTAACGTCCGTCGTGAAAAGGGAAACAACCCAGACCGTCAGCTAAGGTCCCAAAGTTATGGTTAAGTGGGAAACGATGTGGGAAGGCTTAGACAGCTAGGAGGTTGGCTTAGAAGCAGCCACCCTTTAAAGAAAGCGTAATAGCTCACTAGTCGAGTCGGCCTGCGCGGAAGATGTAACGGGGCTCAAACCATACACCGAAGCTACGGGTATCA
>NZ_JBSSEP010000037.1:0-5174 GCF_054061835.1 Pseudomonas sp. TE12234 | reverse complement strand
CGGGCTTGCCCGCGATAGCGGTCTGCCAGTCACATCAAAGGTGTCAGTCAGGCCGTCATCGCTGGCAAGCCAGCTCCCACAAGTCCGATGGTATTACTCGATTGTGTGAACGATCCAAGAACCTGTGGGAGCGGGCTTGCCCGCGATAGCGGTCTGCGAGTCACATCAAAGGTGTCTGTCAGGCCGTCATCGCTGGCAAGCCAGCTTCCACAAGTCCGATGGTATTACTTGATTGTGTGAACGATCCAAAAACCTGCGGGAGCGGGCCCCGGCTTCGCAAAACCCTCAAAGCAATCGTTCGATGTCAGAATCTGCGCAACTTGAACGATTTGGAGAACATGATGCTTCGTGTGTTTGAACGAAGGCTCGACCCCTTTCCTCCTGACGAGGTACCACCGCCACCCGACGGTCTGGCTCGCTTCCTGTGGGCCTGTACGCGGGGTGCACGCGGTTACGTCCTTGCGCTTGCGTTGCTCAGTGCCGGCGTGTCCATTTACGAAGCCTGGCTGTTTTCCTTCCTTGGGCAGGTCGTGGACCTGCTTTCGACCTGGCAGGCCGGCGCAGAAGCGGCTGCGCAGGAACGTCGTGTGTTGTGGGGGATGGGCATCGTCATGGTGGCCAGTGTCGGGCTGGTGGCGTTGCGCACGATGGTGCAGCACCAGATATTGGCGATTAACTTGCCGTTGCGGCTGCGCTGGGACTTCCATCGCCTGATGCTGCGGCAAAGCCTTTCGTTTTTTTCCGATGAGTTCTCCGGCCGGGTCACTACCAAGGTGATGCAGACTGCGCTGGCCGTGCGCGACGTGCTATTCACCCTGATCGAGATCGCACCCGGGATCGGGGTGTATTTCATTGCGATCATTGCACTGGCCGGTGGCTTCGCCCTGAAACTGATGCTGCCTTTCGTTGCCTGGGTCGTGTTGTTCGCGCTGGCCATGTGGTACTTCGTGCCCCGTCTGGGGAAAGTCGGGCAGGAACAGGCCAATGCGCGGTCGATGATGACCGGGCGCATCTCGGACGCCTACACCAACATCACGACGGTGAAGCTGTTTTCCCACTCCAATCGTGAAGCGCACTTTGCGCGTGCGGCGATGGAGGACTTCAAGCAAACCGGCTTTCGCCAGATGCGCCTGGTCAGTCAGTTCGAAATCGTCAACCAGGCATTGGTGGTGGCGTTGATCATGGCAGCGGGTGGTTATGCGCTGTGGCTATGGCACCAGGGTGAGATCGGCGCAGGTGCCGTGGCGGCGATCACCGCCATGGCGTTGCGTATCAATGGCATGTCGAACTGGATCATGTGGCAAATGACCTCGCTGTTCGAGAGCATCGGCACCGTGCAGGATGGCATGGCGACCCTTACCCGTGGCCCAAAGGTGCAAGATGCACCGGACGCAAGCGTGCTGGTGACCTCCGGCGGCGCGGTCACCTTCGATAAGGTGAGCTTCAATTACAATGGCGAACGCCAGGTGCTCGATGGCCTGAGCCTGAACATCCGTCCGGGCGAAAAAATCGGCCTGGTCGGCCGCTCTGGCGCCGGCAAATCCACACTGATCAACTTGCTGCTGCGCTTTTACGACGTCGACAGCGGGGAGATTCGCATCGACGGCCAAAACATCGCAACAGTGACGCAGGACAGCCTGCGCGGCGCCATTGGCATGGTCACGCAGGATACTTCCCTGCTGCACCGTTCCATTCGCGACAACATTGCCTACGGACGTCCCGATGCGACCGACGCGCAAATCCGCAGGGCCGCGGCCAATGCCCAGGCCGATGAGTTCATAAGCCAACTGAGCGACCGGCAAGGTCACACCGGCTACGACACCCTTGTGGGTGAGCGGGGCATCAAGCTGTCGGGCGGCCAGCGCCAACGGGTCGCGATTGCCCGGGTGATGCTCAAGAACGCCCCGATCCTGCTGCTTGACGAGGCCACCAGCGCACTGGACTCGGAAGTCGAAGTGGCCATTCAGGAAAGCCTCGATGAAATGATGCAGGGCAAGACCGTGATCGCGATTGCCCATCGACTGTCCACGATTGCGGCCATGGACCGGCTCATCGTCATGGATGAGGGACGCATCATCGAGCAGGGCACCCACACCGAATTGCTTGGCAAGAACGGCGTCTATGCGCGGCTGTGGCAGCATCAGAGCGGAGGGTTCCTGGGCGAGGATAAGGGAGTGGTCGAGACTATGGATCAAGCGTGAGCGTGAAGGGGGACGCAGTGGGGCGGGAACACGCACACACACAGCCAGGATCCTACCGTCAGCTTTTGGCCGATCGTGTTGAAAAAGTCGGTCCTTCCAGGCTGCTGGCGTACTGGCGGCATACGCTGCAAGAGGCAAGGCAGGGGGCGGATCCTGAGAATTCCATGTCGCATGCACGTAGCGCGTTTTTGTCGGGCGGGTTAATCGATATTCGGTATCGGCCATTTCACGTGTGGCAGCGTTTCATATTCGGGCTTTGCAAACAGATAGCCTTGATAGTAGTGAATGCCCAGGGCCAGTAACTGCTGTAATTCAGCATTGGTCTCTACGCCCTCTGCAATCACTTCAATATTGAGAGCCTTGCATACACCGAGAATGCCTTGGACGATTGCCTGTCGCACCGGATCCGTGCAGATGCTACGCACCAAGGCCATGTCCAGTTTGATGATGTCGGGTTGAAACTCTGCCAGCAAATTGAGCCCCGAGTACCCGGCACCGAAATCATCTATCGCTGTCTTGAAGCCTTTAAGACGATATTCTCGAATGATGCTTTTCAGATGTTGCTTGTCCACCAGTTCTTCGTTTTCGGTGATCTCAAAAATCAGCCTTTCTGTGGGAAATCCAAACCTGCGGGCAGCTTCAAGCGTCGCGCGAATGCACGTGGCTGCTTGATATACCGCATTGGGCAAGAAGTTGATGCTGACAAAGCAGGGGATTTGCAAACGTGAAGCAAGCTCAACAGCCTTGACCCGACAAGCTTGGTCAAAGGCGTAACGGTTTTGTTCGTTCACCTGACCAAGAATGGCTGCGGCACCACTGCCATCGCAACCACGTACCAAAGCCTCGTAGGCAAAGATACTGTTGTCGCGCAGATCGACGATTGGCTGGAAAGCCATGCTGAACTCAAAATCCAGTTCTTTACCATCCCTGCAGGCACTGCAAGGAGGGACTGGTCGTGTTTTTTCGTTCATTCAGAACCCGTTTTTCAATGACTATTAATGTGTCGATCAAGCCGCGACTTTGCACAGGGCTGCAAGGCTGCATCATCGTGCCAATGCCGACGAGAAATGGCTGATCGCGTGCACGACTTGCCGAGCACTATCCTGAATATCCAGAATCACTTGACCCGCTTCGCCGGCTAATTTGACGCCTTGTTCCGCCTTGTCTTTACTCGCCTCCATCCTGGTCACGGCCCCCTTGGCCAATTCACGATTGTGCTGCACCACCTCGACAATCTTGATGGTGTCCTGACTTGTGCGCGAAGCCAGATTGCGCACTTCGTCAGCGACCACCGCAAAACCACGACCCTGCTCTCCGGCACGCGCCGCTTCGATGGCTGCGTTTAGCGCCAGAAGATTCGTTTGTTCGGCGATGCCACGGATGGTCTGCACGATGCTGCTGATGACTTCCGACTGCTGACTGACAGCATTGATACCTTCGGCTGCGCGATTCAATTCGCCAGCCAGGCTTTGCATGACATCCACTGTCTCCTGCACCACTCGGGCACCTTCGTGCGCTGTATCGTCGGTTTTCAGTGAAGTCTCATAGGCCATGCGTGCTGCTCGTGACTCGGTTTCCTGCTGGAGAACCTGAGCAGTGATATCGCTCGCAAACTTAACGACTTTGTAAAGGTTGCCGTTGGCGTCGTACACCGGATTGTAAGTCGCACGTAACCAGACGGTGTTTCTCTGGTTGTTGAGGCGCTTGAAGTTACCGGAGAAAAATTCGCCGTGATTCAGGCGCTCCCAGAACTGGCGATACTCGCTGGATTCACTTTCGCTACGCTCACAGAACAGGCGATGGTGCTTGCCAATAATCTCATCGAGGCGGTAACCCATCACAGCAAGGAAGTTTTCGTTGGCGCTGATGACTTCTCCCTGTCGGTTGAACTCAATGGTTGCCATGGAACGGTTAATCGCTTTGATTTGGCTCTCCTGCTCTTGTTCTTTCAGAACCCGGGCCGTGACATCAGTAGCAATCTTGACCACCTTGATCACCCGCCCAGACGCGTCACGAACAGGGATATAACTGGCTTCCAGCCAAATTTCACGCCCCTGTTTGTCCAGGCGCAGGAAGCGGTCGTTCATGAACTCCCCCTTACTCAGGCGTGACCAAAAACCTTGATAAGCGACGCTGTTGGCGTATGTCGGCGTACAGAACAAGCGGTGATGTCGGGCATGAATTTCCTCAAGGCGATAGCCCATCAGTCTCAGGAAATTGTTATTGGCGCCGAGGATCGTGCCATCAGGCTGGAACTCAATCATAGCCATGGAGCCACCTAGTGCGGCGAGGGTGGCTTCGCAGTCGGCCAATCGCTGCTGGCTGATGGCCAGGTTCTTTTTGATTTGCGAGTTGAACATAGGTACCTCAGTTGAGATGGACTGCTTGGCACTTTCATCAAGCTAACGCAAAACTTATACAATGCGAAATAAATTGTACAAGAAAATTCGTGGTTGAACACAAGGGATGCAGGTTGATCGTGGGGAATGCGTTGATCGGATCCTCTACACAGGCCAGTGAGTTATAGAGCGCAGAGCGGGTATTCATCGTCAAAGAAAAGCGTCATCGCCCTCTGATTAGCCTTGTGCGCACGACAGTATCTTGTATAGGTTTGTGTCCCATACGCCCGGGAACAGCGTTGGGAAGGGCGCTATTCTTTGCGCCGTTAAATCGACTGGGGGAGATGAGCGGCCCAATTCATGGTCAAGGACCAGAAAGGTGCAGTCGCCGGCATCATTCCCTGTAGCGAGAACCACGCCTGAGGGGGGGAACGTGGTCATCGCTGAAGGTTTTGATGGTGAAAAGTCAAACGACAGTGCCGCCCTTTCGTGTAGGGGCGGCTGGTATCCATTGGGTATCGCTCGACTATCAATTGCCCCGGTAGGTGGAGAAGCCGTAGGGGCTGAGAAGCAACGGGATGTGGTAGTGCGGGACAGTGCCGTCCACCTCAAATATGACGGGTACCTCCGGAAA
>NZ_JBSSEP010000036.1:0-18960 GCF_054061835.1 Pseudomonas sp. TE12234 | reverse complement strand
GCCTTTTTTCGTCTGTTGCCCGCACAAAAAACAAACGCCCCGAACAAGTCGGGGCGTTTGTTGGGCTGGCCTTCAGTGTGTTTTCACACAGTCTGTACGGGCTGCTTTTTTGTTGCCTGTGATTTAGCGACGCTTGAGCGGATTGCGGTGGTATTGAGCCTGCTCGATCGTGGACTGAATCAACGTCAGCAGGGTCCACTCGACTGTCCGGTTGCTACAGAGCCTGTGCAATGTTTGTGCAGACGTATCAGTGCAAAACGGGACCGGCCAGAATGCCAGCATCATCTGCTGTTCACTCATTCAAGCTCCCTGTTCCTTGCAGTGGCTGGCTATGAAAGACTAGCGGCCGTTTCTACAGTCCTCCTGATTTTTTACGCGCCGTTTCAAGGCCGTGTGTTTTGAGTGCCCATGCCTGCCATCGAACATCCATTGATAGACCAGTTCCTCGACGCACTCTGGTTGGAGAAAGGTCTTTCCGATAACACCCGCGATGCCTATCGCAGCGACCTGGCCCTGTTCAACGGCTGGTTGCAGGATAAAGGGCTGGAGTTGGTCAACGCCGGACGCGAGTTGATCCTCGACCATCTGGCGTGGCGTGTGGAGCAAAACTACAAGCCCCGTTCAACCGCACGATTTCTCTCGGGCGTGCGTGGCTTCTATCGTTATTTGCTGCGGGAAAAACTGATCGCGGTTGACCCAACGCTTCGTATCGATATGCCGCAACTCGGCAGGCCGCTGCCCAAGTCCTTGTCGGAGGCCGATGTCGAAGCCCTGTTGAAGGCGCCTGATTTGAGCGAAGCCATCGGGCAGCGCGACCGCGCCATGCTTGAAGTGCTTTATGCCTGCGGCCTTCGGGTGACGGAACTGATCAGCCTGACGCTTGAACAGGTCAATCTGCGCCAGGGCGTATTGCGAGTGATGGGCAAGGGTAGCAAGGAGCGACTGGTGCCGATGGGCGAGGAGGCGATTGTCTGGGTCGAGCGCTACCTGCGCGACGGACGCGGCGAGCTGCTCGGCGGGCGTCCCAGCGATGTCTTGTTCCCCAGCCAGCGAGGAGAGCAGATGACGCGGCAGACATTCTGGCATCGGATCAAGCATCAGGCGAAAGTCGCCGGTATCGGCAAGTCGCTGTCGCCGCACACGCTGCGCCATGCTTTCGCCACCCACTTGCTCAATCATGGTGCCGACCTTCGGGTGGTGCAGATGCTGCTGGGCCACAGCGATTTGTCGACCACCCAGATTTATACCCATGTTGCCCGGGCTCGGTTGCAGGATCTGCACGCCAAACATCATCCTAGAGGCTAGTGAAAGTCCTGTGGGAGCGAGCTTGCTCGCGATGAGGCCTGAACATCCAGCATTAATGGCGCCTGACTGACCGCAATCGCGAGCAAGCTCGGTCCCACAGAAAGCAGTCGCCAAAGCCTTGCATCACCGGGAGTCGGACACCGTTGCCTTATGTGGTAGGCTTTGACGGTTTGCACGATGGGCGGTTATGACCCGGTGTTTCGGCACGGGCGTTCTGACCGTCCCATTTGTCCGCCTTCAGGAGTTCTCATGCGTCTGATCCAGATTTTCGCCGCCGCCGCCATTGCGTTGGTCAGCACCTTTGCCGTCGCCGATGACGCGGCCGACAAAGCCATCCGTAAAAGCCTGGAAAACCTCCAGCTCGAAGTGCCCGTAGAAAGCATCACCGCCAGCCCGCTGCCGGGCCTGTACGAAGTCAAATTGAAGGGCAGCCGCGTTCTGTATGCCAGCGCCGACGGTCAGTACGTGGTTCAGGGTTACCTGTTCCAGCTCAAGGACGGCAAGCCGGTCAACCTGACCGAGAAGACCGAGCGCCTGGGCATCTCCAAACTGATCAACGAGATTCCGGTTGCCGAAACCGTGGTTTATCCGGCCATTGGCGAAACCAAATCGCACATCACCGTGTTCACCGACACCACTTGCCCGTACTGCCACAAACTGCACGCCGAAGTGCCTGAGTTGAACAAGCGTGGCATCGAAGTGCGTTATGTTGCGTTTCCGCGCCAGGGCCTTGGCTCGCCAGGTGACGAACAGCTACAGGCCGTGTGGTGCTCGAAAGACAAAAAAGCGGCCATGGACAAGATGGTCGATGGCAAGGAAATCAAGGCCGCCAAGTGCGATAACCCGGTTTCCAAACAGTTCGCCCTCGGCCAGTCGATTGGCGTGAACGGTACACCGGCCATCGTTTTGGCCGACGGTCAGGTCATTCCGGGCTACCAGCCTGCGCCACAAGTCGCCAAACTGGCGCTGGGCGCGAAGTAAATTCGCATCGTCATGGTCCGCCATTGACGATCGTGGTCCGGCAGCAGCATTCGCCGGGCCATCAATAGAGAGCCGCGAGCATGCGGTTGTTTTCACGGCCGGCCTTGAGTCGGCCGTTTTATGGGGAGTTCACAGTGAAACCGGTCAAAGTAGGCATCTGTGGGTTAGGAACCGTCGGTGGCGGTACCTTCAACGTACTTCAGCGCAACGCCGAGGAAATTGCTCGTCGTGCCGGGCGTGGAATCGAAGTGGCACAAATTGCCATGCGCACGCCAAAGCCTCAGTTCCAAACGACCGGTATTGCGATTACCAACGATGTCTTCGAAGTGGCCACGAACCCTGAGATCGACATCGTTATAGAGTTGATGGGCGGCTACACCGTTGCCCGTGAGCTGGTACTCAAGGCCATCGAGAATGGCAAGCATGTGGTCACCGCGAACAAGGCGTTGATCGCCGTTCACGGTAACGAAATTTTCGCCAAGGCTCGCGAGAAGGGCGTGATCGTTGCGTTCGAAGCAGCCGTGGCGGGTGGCATCCCGGTGATCAAGGCGATCCGCGAGGGCCTGTCGGCCAACCGTATCAACTGGGTGGCCGGGATCATCAACGGCACCGGTAACTTCATCCTGACCGAAATGCGCGAGAAGGGTCGCACCTTCGAAGACGTGTTGGTTGAGGCGCAGGCCCTGGGTTACGCCGAAGCCGATCCGACCTTCGACGTTGAAGGCATCGACGCGGCGCACAAGCTGACGATCCTGGCGTCCATCGCTTTCGGTATCCCGCTGCAATTCGACAAGGCCTACACCGAAGGCATCACCAAGCTGACCACCGCTGACGTGAACTACGCGGAAGCGCTGGGCTATCGCATCAAGCACCTGGGCGTGGCGCGCAGCACTGCAGCCGGTATTGAATTGCGCGTCCACCCGACGCTGATCCCGGCCGATCGTTTGATCGCCAACGTCAACGGCGTAATGAACGCGGTCATGGTCAACGGTGATGCTGCTGGCTCGACCCTGTTCTACGGTGCCGGCGCCGGCATGGAACCGACCGCTTCGTCGGTCATTGCCGACCTGGTGGATGTGGTTCGCGCCATGACGTCCGATCCGGAAAACCGCGTACCGCACCTGGCCTTCCAGCCGGATTCGCTGTCGGCCCACCCGATCCTGCCGATCGAGGCCTGCGAAAGCTCCTACTACCTGCGCATTCAGGCCAAGGACCACCCGGGCGTGCTGGCGCAAGTGGCGAGCATCCTGTCGGAGCGTGGCATCAACATCGAATCGATCATGCAGAAGGAAGTTGAAGAACACGACGGCCTGGTGCCCATGATCCTGCTGACCCACCGTGTGCTGGAGCAGCATATCAATGACGCGATCGCCGCCCTGGAAGCCTTGGCTGGCGTTGTGGGTCCGGTCGTACGGATCCGCGTCGAGCACCTGAACTAAGCCGTTATCGTTCACCGGGCTCACGGGTTGAGCCCGGGTTTGCGAACACTGTCCATTGGAGTCAGTCATGCGTTACATCAGTACCCGCGGCCAGGCACCGGCCCTGAATTTCGAAGACGTCCTGCTGGCCGGTCTGGCCACCGACGGCGGTCTGTACGTCCCGGAAAACCTGCCACGTTTCACCCAGGAAGAAATCGCTTCCTGGGCCGGCCTGCCGTATCACGAGCTGGCGTTCCGGGTCATGCGCCCATTCGTCACCGGCAGCATTCCGGACGCCGATTTCAAAAAAATCCTCGAAGAAACCTACGGTGTGTTTGCCCACAGCGCCGTTGCGCCCCTGCGTCAGCTGAACGGCAACGAATGGGTGCTGGAGCTGTTCCACGGCCCGACCCTGGCCTTCAAGGACTTCGCCCTGCAACTGCTCGGTCGCCTTCTGGACTACGTGCTGGAAAAACGCGGCGAGCGCGTGGTGATCGTTGGTGCGACCTCCGGTGATACCGGCTCGGCCGCCATCGAAGGCTGCAAGCACTGCGAAAACGTCGATATCTTCATCCTGCACCCGCACAACCGTGTATCGGAAGTGCAGCGTCGGCAGATGACCACCATCTTCGGCGAGAACATCCACAACATCGCGATCGAAGGCAACTTCGATGACTGCCAGGAAATGGTCAAGGCGAGCTTCGCCGACCAGGGCTTCCTGAAGGGCACTCGCCTGGTGGCGGTGAACTCGATCAACTGGGCGCGGATCATGGCCCAGATCGTTTACTACTTCCACGCTGCGCTGCAGCTGGGTGGCCCGGCGCGTTCGGTGTCGTTCTCGGTGCCGACCGGCAACTTCGGCGACATCTTCGCAGGCTACCTGGCGCGCAACATGGGCCTGCCGATCAATCAATTGATCGTCGCCACCAACCGCAACGACATCCTGCACCGCTTCATGAGCGGCAATCAGTACGTCAAGGAAACCCTGCACGCCACCCTGTCGCCGTCCATGGACATCATGGTGTCTTCGAACTTCGAGCGTCTGCTGTTCGACCTGCACGGTCGCAATGGCGCGGCGATTGCCGGGTTGATGGACAGCTTCAAGCAAGGTGGCGGCTTCAGCGTCGAGCAGGAGCGCTGGACCGAAGCACGCAAACTGTTCGATTCGCTGGCGGTGGATGACGCACAAACCTGCGAGACCATCGCCGAAGTCTACGAGCAGACCGGTGAGGTGCTGGATCCGCACACTGCCATCGGTGTCAGGGCCGCGCGGGAATGCCGTCGCAGCCTGGACATTCCGATGGTGATCCTGGGCACGGCTCACCCGGTCAAATTCCCGGATGCCGTGGAAAAAGCCGGTGTAGGAAAAGCGCTCGAACTCCCGGCACATCTTTCTGATTTGTTTGAGCGAGACGAACGTTGCACGGTGTTGCCGAATGACCTTAAAGCCGTACAGGCCTTTGTCAGTCAGCATGGCAACCGCGGCAAGCCTTTGTAACCGGCAAAAGCTGTCACAAATTGAAGCCCGTCTCATGACGGGCTTTCTCGTTTCTGCATGCCACACTGATCCGCTGGAGTCGCCCATTAAGGACGGGCGAGATGATCATCAAGGAAGTGGCAATGTTGTTTTTCAGAAAGTTAACGCCCGCCCCGCGCTGGCTGATTTTGCTCGGGACCCTGGGTTTTACCCAGTGGGTGCTGGCGGCAGATTCGGCGGCTCCCGCGCCTGCGAAGGCCCTCAAGCTGGACGAGCAAGAGCGTAAATGGATGGCCGAGCATCCGCGCGTCATCGTCGCTTCGCTGGAGTACCCACGGTATCTGTTCAAGGATGAGCATGGCCGCTGGATCGGTTTGAACAAGGATGTACTCGATCGCATCGGCGCCATGACCGGTTTGCAGTTCGTTCATGTCGAAGCGTTTTCTACCGATCAGATGCTGGCCAGCCTGGAAAGCAGTGAGGCGGACATGAGCACCACGCTGGCAATCAATGACGAACGCAAGGCGTTCCTGGACTTCAGCCATGCATATGGTGGCGCGGGCTGGGTATTCGTGGGGCGGGCAGAGGCACCGAAGGTGCAATCTTTGGAGGATCTGGCGAAGCGGGTGCTGGTGTTGCCGGCTCGTCATGCGTTGGAAGCATCAATTCGCCATGAATACCCGACCATTGAGCTACGCACCGTCAAAACCTACGCGGAGGCCCGTGCGCTGGTTGAAAGCGGTGAGGCCTATGCCACCATCGACAACGAAATCGGCGCTCAACTCTTTCCCTCGGGGCAGCTTCAGCTGGGGCATATTCTGGAGGGACGGTGGGACCCTGAGCATCTGGCGGTGCGCAAAGGCCAGCCGCATCTATTGAGCATTCTCAACAAGGCACTGGAGGCGTTTCCCCCCGCCGAGTTACGCGCCATTCGCCGCAAATGGCTCAATGGTGTCGTTACGACCGCAGAGCCGACGGTTTGGCAGCGGGTGACACAGTGGAGCTGCCGGGGTGTGTTTGTCGTCAGTGTATTCGCCGTGCTGTTCCTGCTCTGTAACCGCCGGCTGGCCTCGGTGGTCCGGCAACGACTGGAGACTGAGCAGCGTCTTGGGGATCAGCTCGCTTTCCAGCAGGCGCTGATGGACGCGACGCCTGACCCGATGTTCGTTCGTGATCTGCAAGGGCGCTTGATCCTGTGCAACAGGAGTTTCGAAGAGAGTCTGTCGACCCGAATTGATCGGATTCAGGGGCGGCAGCTGATTGAATTGGAGATCCTGCCCAAAGAGACCGCTGAACTGTTGCATACCGAATTCATGGCCCAGCTGGGCTCGCGCTCCACACGATTCTGCAGGCGGCAATTGATGTTCAACAACGGCCACAGGGACATCTACCAATGGACGGTGCCGTTTTACGGTGCGGACGGCCAGCTGCGCGGTTTGCTGGGGGGCTGGACGGATCTCGATCAGCGTATCCGACAGGCGTGATGCGACTGTTTTTTCTCTGTCATCTTTGCCATGCATGCTCTTTCGACCGGAGACGCAGACGAAGTTGCATCCGGTATTCAGAACTTTCTTCTCGGGCCAGCGGTCATTTACTGTAGGCACGCCCCAGGCACTTTTTTCGGACTATTGAGTGGTGATCGAGATGGAAAGTATCAGTCTCTTGCTCGGTGAGGCTCTGAGCCCGTACCAGGTGACGCTGACCCCCTCGGGTATTCATGGTGAATGCCGGGTGACATTGACCAATACCATGGGCACCACTGTGGTTGAACGTGAGTTCAGTCAGGCCCAGTTAAGCGATAAGCGTCTGCTCACCGATGTGGTCGACGGTTTGCATCGTGATGTACTGATTGCGGAAGGTCGCCTGGAGCCCTGTGTTATCGCGGCGTTGCGCAATGCTGCGCAAGACAAGTTGCTTGCCAGCCGCAACTGAATTGTTTTTTGTGGGAACCTTCCTGCACCAACGTCAGTCAGATCTCTTAACAGCAGGATCAAGCATTGTGCTCCGGTGCTTGTAGCTTGCTGCTACGGGTCTTTATGTAGGCCACGTTTAACCCCGAGTCGTCTCCCCACTTCTCGGGGTTTCTTTTGCCCGGAATTTGTCAGTGCCCGGCCTGCTGTTCAAAA
The DNA here is from genome assembly GCF_054061835.1 of Pseudomonas sp. TE12234. Taxonomy (NCBI): domain Bacteria; kingdom Pseudomonadati; phylum Pseudomonadota; class Gammaproteobacteria; order Pseudomonadales; family Pseudomonadaceae; genus Pseudomonas; species Pseudomonas sp. TE12234. The sequence continues at coordinate 11,653 of NZ_JBSSEP010000036.1, read as the reverse complement.
AACGCCTTGGCATCTCTCAGATAATCGCTGCGCCTTTCCGGGTCCAGCCAGTCGGCGTATAGCTGATCCGGTCGGTCGTGCGGCAAGGTGCGCAAAAGCAGGTTTATCTCGCTGATCGCCTCTCGGCCCTGAGGTGTATTGGAACAGCCGATGTACCCGAACAGGTATTTTCCCGTCCCCTTGATCGGATAGAACTGCAGCTGCTCATCGGAGATGTGTTTCTGTTGTGCCTGATAACGGATCTCGGGCCAGTAACCCAAAACCACCTGTAATCGCCCCAGCCGTTGCATCTGCAACAGACTGCCAAGGGCGTCATTGCCGTAATGGGGCGTCAAGGCGCCTGGCGGTGCCTGTCGTAGCAGGGTGTCGAGAAATTGACCGTAACTGCGGCCAGCCACTACGCCGACTTTTTTCGTGCCACTGGCCAACAAGGCTGCCAGATCGACTTCTCCGTCGACCAGAAAAGGTTGCAGAACCGATCGATCTTCCTGCCGGACCGCAAGGCCATTACTCACCGCAAGAAACGCCGGAATGGAGAATGTAATCCACTGCTCCCGCTCTTTGGTCCAGACCAGCGAGGGATCGCAAGTAAAAGATTCTTCGTGGAGCATTTGCATTCCACGAGCGCGGTTAACCCGCATCAAAGTGTGTTCGTACTGCGGCATGCCGGCGATCAACAGCGGCAACAGTTGATCGATGACACCCTGATCTTTTTTCGGGCCTTCAAAAATCATGGTGGGCGGCAAATCGCGCAGGAGCCAGATCAAGGTGTCCCTGGGTTGCGCCAAAACGGGCGAGGCCAGTCCCGCCAACAGCACGAACACGGCCAGTACGCGTTGATTGCGGCAGGAATGGCTTGCTGATGAAAACAGGCGCTTCAGCTTAGATGGCCCCGTCTTCACGCAGCTTTTCGATCTGTCCCTTGTCATAGCCAAGATCGTGGAGTACCTGAGCATTGTGTTCACCCAGTTGCGGCCCGACCCATTCACATTCACCGGGTGTCTCTGAGAGTTTCGGCACAATCCCCGGCATCTTGAAGCCTTTGCCATCCGGAAGTTTGGCTTGCAGGAACATTTCCCGGGCGAGGTATTGCGGGTCGCTGAACATGTCTTCGGCGCTGAAGATCCGGCTGGCGGGCACGTCGGCCTGGTTCAAGCGCTCGATGACCGTGTCCAGCGGCAACGAATTGACCCAGCGATCGATCACCCCGTAGAGCTCGTCGCGGCGGGTGTCACGTCCGTCGTTGCTGGCCAGGGTCGGGTCATTGGCCAGGTCTTCGCGACCGATGATCAGCATGAAACGCTTGAAGATCGCATCGCCATTGGCGCCGATCTGCACATGTTTGCCGTCGGCGCTGGTGTGGATAGAGGAGGGTGTGATGCCGGGCATGATGTTGCCGGTGCGTTCGCGAATGAAGCCGAACACATCGAATTCCGGGACCATGCTTTCCATCATGGCGAAGATCGCTTCATACAGCGCCACATCCACCACTTGGCCCTGGCCACCGTTGACCTCGCGATGACGCAGGGCCATCAGCGCGCCAATCACGCCCCAGAGCGCGGCGATCGAGTCACCAATGGAAATTCCTGTGCGCACCGGTGGCCGGTCCTCAAACCCGGTGATGTAACGCAGCCCCCCCATGGATTCACCGACCGCGCCAAAACCAGGCTGATCCTTCATCGGACCGGTCTGACCGAAGCCCGAGAGTCGCACCATCACCAGTTTCGGGTTCAGCGCGTGCAAGACGTCCCAGCCCAAACCGAGTTTTTCAAGCACGCCGGGGCGGAAGTTTTCGATCAGGATGTCCGCTTCGCTGAGCAATTTTTTCAGAATCGCCAGGCCATCCGGATGTTTGAGGTTGAGCGTCAGGGATTTTTTGTTGCGCGCCTGAACGAACCACCACAGCGAAGTCCCTTCGTACAACTTGCGCCACTTGCGCAGTGGATCGCCACCGTCCGGAGACTCGATCTTGACCACATCGGCACCGAATTCAGCGCAGATGCGCGAGGCAAAAGGACCGGCAATCAAAGTGCCCAATTCGATGACTTTCAGACCCGAGAGCGGTTTGTCAGTGAGCGGCATACTAAATCCTGTAGGACAAAAGACTGAGCGAATACAGACTTTTAACATAGCCGACTGTCAGGCGCTCAAGGTAGATCGCCTTCTATTCGTTGATTGCCTGTCGCATCGGTTAGACTTGCCGACTTTCCTCATATCAAGAAGCCCGTTCATGGCCCAGCCGTCCACGACCTACAAGTTTGAACTGAACCTCACCGACCTCGACCGCAGCGTTTACGAGAGCGTCAAGCAGACCATCGCCCGTCACCCTTCGGAAACCGAAGAGCGCATGACCGTGCGCCTGCTGGCCTATGCCCTCTGGTACAACGAGCAGCTGTCCTTTGGCCGTGGTCTTTCAGAAGTGGATGAACCGGCCTTGTGGGAAAAAAGCCTGGATGACCGTGTCCTGCACTGGATCGAAGTCGGCCAGCCGGATGCCGAGCGCCTGACCTGGTGCTCGCGTCGCACCGAACGCACCAGCCTGCTGGCCTACGGCAGCCTGCGTGTCTGGGAAGGCAAAGTGATCCCGGCGATCAAGAACCTGAAAAACGTCAACATCGCCGCCGTGCCCCAGGAAGTGCTGGAAACCCTGGCCAAGGACATGCCTCGCGTTATCAAGTGGGACGTGATGATCAGTGAAGGGACGATTTTCGTCACTGACGATCGTGGTCAGCATGAAGTCCAGTTGCAGTGGCTGGCCGGCGAACGCGGCTGATCAATCGCCGCTGGACCGCGTCATGCACTTCTATCCCACATACTGAAGAGAAACCCCTGTCACCCCATGCGCATCGAATCTCGCCTGTTGCCCGACCCCTTGCCATTGCTGGGTGATCTTCCACCCCTGCTGACCCGACTCTACGCCGCCCGGGGCGTGCAATCCGCAGTCGAACTGGACAAAAGTCTGGCGCGGCTGATTCCGTTCCAGCAGCTCAAGGGCATTGATGCTGCCGTGGATCTGCTGGTTACAGCGCTCGAACAGCGGCAACGGATTCTGATCGTCGGCGATTTCGATGCCGATGGCGCGACGGCCAGTACCGTGGGCACCCTGGGTCTGCGTCTGCTGGGCGCGGCTCATGTCGATTACCTGGTGCCCAACCGTTTTGACTACGGTTACGGCCTGACACCGGAGATTGTCGCCGTGGCGCTGGAGCGTCAGCCACAGCTGTTGATCACCGTGGACAACGGTATTTCCAGTGTCGAAGGTGTGGCGGCGGCGAAAAAGGCTGGCCTCAAGGTGCTGGTCACCGATCACCACTTGCCCGGTGATGAATTGCCGCAGGCCGATGCCATCGTCAACCCGAACCAGCCAGGTTGTGAGTTCCCGAGCAAGGCGCTGGCCGGTGTCGGGGTGATTTTCTATGTGCTGATGGCCCTGCGTGCGCGCTTGCGCAGCCTGGGCTGGTACGAGAACAAGCCGCAGCCGAACATCGGCGAATTGCTCGACCTCGTAGCGCTGGGCAGCGTGGCGGACGTGGTACCGCTGGATGCCAACAACCGGATTCTGGTGCACCAGGGCCTCGAGCGGATTCGCGCCGGACGTGCGCGACCGGGCATCAAGGCGATCCTCGAAGTGGCCAAGCGTGAGCCAGCGCGCATTACCTCCACCGACCTGGGATTCATTGTCGGCCCGCGCCTGAACGCGGCGGGGCGCCTGGATGACATGAGCCTGGGCATCGAATGCCTGCTGACCGAAGATGCGACGCTTGCCCGTGAGATGGCTGCTCAACTGGACGGCATGAATCAGGACCGTAAATCCATCGAGCAGGGCATGCAGCGTGAAGCGCTGGCGCAGCTCAAGGATTTGCCCGTTGATTCCATGCCCTTCGGTCTGTGTCTGTTCGATCCCGAATGGCACCAGGGTGTCATCGGCATTCTCGCGTCGCGCATGAAAGAGCGTTATTTCCGTCCGACCATCGCCTTTGCCGATGCGGGAGACGGGCTGCTCAAGGGCTCGGGGCGCTCGGTGCAAGGCTTCCATATTCGCGATGCCCTGAGCGTGGTAGCGGCGCAGCACCCGAACCTGATTACCAAATACGGCGGCCATGCCATGGCCGCTGGTCTGACCCTGCCGGAAGCGAATTTTCCGCTGTTCGCCGAAGCCTTTGACGCCGAGGTGCGCAGGCAAATGCGTGAAGAGGACCTGACCGGGCGCCTGCTGTCGGACGGCACCCTGGCGGTCGAGGAATTTCACCTGGAACTGGCCCGCGCGCTGCGCCATGCCGGTCCCTGGGGGCAGCATTTTCCGGAGCCGCTGTTTCACGGGGTGTTCCAGTTGGTCGAGCAGCGTGTCGTCGGCGAGCGGCACCTCAAAGTGGTGCTCAGAAGCGAATGTGGTTCGGTCAAGCTTGATGGCATTGCCTTTGGTATCGACCGCGATATCTGGCCGAATCCGACCATCAAGTGGGTGGAACTGGCCTACAAGCTCGACGTCAATGAATTCCGCGGCAACGAGACCGTGCAACTGATGATTGCCCACATCGAGCCGCGCTGAGTCTTCTTCGCCGTTGTTGCGAGGGAGCTTGCTCCCGCTGGAGGGCGCAGCACTCCCAATGCGGGCTGATGCGGTTTATCAGATCGACCGCGGTGATTTGTTTTGGGACGGCTGCGCCACCCAGCGGGAGCAAGCTCCCTCGCCACAGTGCGCTGTACCCTGTGCGGGTCATCTGTGTTTTCAGTTCTTGAACCCTCCCTCATCCCCCGTTGTCGACTAGGCTCTAAGCACTGCTTGATAATCCTTGTGACGTCTTGTCGAATTTTTTGCCCGCGGGGGCGGGTGCTGCACCTTTTTCCTGTCACTCGTCGACTTTTCAAACAGAACCCTGGAGCCTGCCCACTGATTCGAGAGGTGCCCCATGAGTCTGCTGCTTGAACCCTATACCCTTCGTCAACTGACCCTGCTCAACCGCATCGCGGTATCGCCGATGTGCCAGTATTCCAGTGCCGATGGTCTGGCCAATGACTGGCACCTGGTCCACCTCGGCAGCCGTGCCATCGGCGGGGCCGGACTGGTCTTTACCGAAGCCACGGCGGTCACGGCCGACGGGCGCATCACCGCGCAAGACCTCGGTTTGTGGAACGATGAACAAATCGAGCCGCTGCAGCGCATCACTCGCTTTATTGCCGCCCAAGGCGCCGTTGCCGGTATCCAGCTGGCTCATGCGGGGCGCAAGGCCAGCACCTTTCGGCCGTGGCTGGGCAAACATGGCAGTGTCAAACCTGAAGACGGCGGCTGGCTCCCGGTGGGGCCCTCACCGATCGCGTTCGATCCGCAACACACACAGCCCAAGCAGCTCGATGACGGTGAAATTGCCACTATCATTCAGGCCTTTGTCGATGCGGCAAAGCGTGCGTTGGTCGCCGGTTTCAAGGTGGTCGAAGTGCATGCAGCCCATGGTTACCTGCTGCACCAGTTCCTTTCGCCCTTGAGTAATCAGCGGCGTGATCAGTACGGTGGCTCATTCGAAAACCGCATCCGCCTGGTGCTGCAAGTCACCGAAGCCGTGCGGGCGGTCTGGCCTGAAGAGTTGCCGCTGTTTGTCCGGGTCTCGGCCACCGACTGGGTGGAAGATGGCTGGAATCCCGATGAAACCGTCGAGCTGGCGCGGCGCCTGAAAGCCCTGGGCGTGGACCTGATTGATGTGTCGTCGGGAGGCACGGCAGCCAACGCGGAAATCCCGACAGGCCCCGGTTATCAGACTCGCTTCGCCGAACGAGTGCGCAAGGAGGCTGAAATTGCGACTGGCACCGTGGGAATGATCACCGAGCCGGCTCAGGCTGAGCACATTCTGCGCACCTGTCAGGCGGATATCATTTTCCTGGCCCGTGAGCTGTTGCGCGATCCTTACTGGCCGTTGCACGCCGATGACGACCTCGGCGGACGCAAGGCCATCTGGCCGGCGCAGTACCAGCGGGCGACCCACCGTGACCAACCCATCCATGAATCAGACTTGCGGGATATATGAGACAAAGCCTCTTGTAGGAGCGAGCCTGCTCGCGTCGGACGTCAACGATAACGCGCCCTGTCGGGTACTCCGCGTTGTCCTGGCGTTCTTCGCGAGCATGCTCGCTCCTTCAGTATCAAGCGGTGCAATCAGGCTGCTTCGATCTTGCTGCGGTTCTGTTCGACCTTGTTCAAGTAGTCCTTGAGCTTGTCTTGTTCAGCCAGCGTGGTGAACAACCCGAGCTTGCTGCGACGCCACAGAATGTCCTGCGCGGTGGTCGCCCACTCTTCGTGCCACAGGTAATCGACTTCGCGGGTGTAGAGACCGCCGCCGATGTGTTCGCCCATGTCGCTCAGCTTTTCCACGCCTTCGAGCAGGCGCCAGGTGCGGCTGCCGTAGCTGGTGGCCCAGCGACGCGAAATATCTGTCGGGACCCAGTCGAACTTGTCGCGAATCAACGCGCTCAGCGCTTGCGGGGTGGTCATGTCTTCGCCGCCCGGCAGCGGTGCGTTGGCCGTCCAGCTCGGCTTGATGTGCTGGAAGTAAGGTGCCAGTTGCGCCAGCGCCGACTCCGCGAGCTTGCGGTAGGTGGTCAGCTTGCCGCCGAACACCGAAAGCAACGGCGCTTCTTCGCCACTGCCGGACAGCGCCAGGGTGTAATCGCGAGTGACGGCCGAAGGGTTATCGGATTCGTCATTGCACAGCGGACGCACGCCGGAATAGCTGTGCAGGATGTCGTCGCGGCTGATTTGCTTTTTGAAGTGGGCGTTGACCACTTTCAGCAGGTAATCGGTCTCACCGTCAGTGATCGCCACTTTTGCCGGATCGCCCGTGTATTCGCGGTCGGTGGTGCCGATCAGGGTGAACTGGTTCAGGTAGGGAATGGTGAACACGATGCGCTGGTCTTCGTTTTGCAGAATGTGCGCGTGTTCGCCTTCGTACAATTTTGGCACGATCAGGTGGCTGCCCTGGATCAGGCGGATGCCGTAGGGCGATTCCATCTTCAGATCGTCGCGGATGAACTTGGCGACCCATGGGCCCGCTGCGTTGACCAGGGCCTTGGCGCGGATCGAAAACCGGCTGCCATCGGAGCGTTCCAGTTGCAGGTGCCACTGGCCTTTGGTGCGGCGAGCGCTGACGCAACGGGTCTGGGTATGGACATGGGCGCCTTGTTCCCGGGCGGCCATGGCATTGAGCACCACCAGCCGGGCATCGTCGACCCAGCAATCGGAGTATTCGAAGCCTTGGGTGATTTCGCTTTTCAGTGCGCTGTCGGGACCGAACTTCAGGCTTTTCGAACCGGCGAGTTTTTCCCGTTTGCCAAGATGGTCGTAAAGGAACAGGCCGGCGCGAATCATCCAGGCGGGCCGCAGGTGCGGGCGATGCGGCAACACAAAGCGCATCTGTTTAACGATATGCGGAGCCTTGGCCAGCAGGACTTCCCGCTCGGCCAGTGCTTCGCGCACCAGGCGGAATTCGTAATGTTCGAGATAGCGCAGGCCGCCGTGGATCAGCTTGCTGCTGGCTGACGAGGTATGGCTGGCCAAATCATCCTTTTCGCAAAGGAACACCGAGAGGCCGCGACCCGCGGCATCCGCTGCGATCCCCACACCATTGATCCCGCCACCGATGACGGCGATATCGTAGACCTCGGCAAGAGGGGGCGTGGGCAAGGTGGAAGTGGGCATCGGCTCGGGCCTCGGAATTCTTTGATGTTCTGTATTTGAAATCGAACATTAATGTTCATTTGCGAAAATACTAGCCCATAAAGACGCGCAAAGCCAGTCAGATTCGATTGAAAATACTCATCGAAAGGCGATGAAAGGAAAATTTACGAACATTGGGTGCGTAATCTGACTGCTATGCTGGCGAGGGCGCTCGCTCCCACCGCTTTTGCGGCGAGTTCAGTGGGTTTGAATGAACTCAATTGAAGGGTTGAGGGCCGCTTCGCAGCCCAGTGGGAGCATGCTCCCTCGCCACGGGAGATGTGCTTAAACGACTTCCAGTCGGACTTTGTGCTGGTTTAAAAGCTGCATCAGCGCCGGGGAAGGCTGCTGATCGGTCACCAGGCAATCGATCAGGCTGATCGGCCCCAGGCGAATCATGGCGTTACGCCCGAACTTGCTGGAGTCAGCCGCCAGAATCACCTGCCTGGCGTTGGCGATGATCGCCTGGGAAACCCGCACTTCCTGATAGTCGAAATCCAGCAGGCTGCCGTCTTCATCGATGCCGCTGATGCCAACCAGGGCAAAGTCGACCTTGAACTGGTTAATGAAATCGACGCTGGCCTGACCGACCACGCCACCGTCACGCCGCACATTGCCCCCGGTCAGCAGAACGTCGAAGTCGTCCTTGGCGCTGAGCATCGAAGCCACATGCAGGTTGTTGGTGATGATCTTCAGATGATTGTGGTTGAGCAGCGCCCGGGCAATCGATTCGGTCGTCGTACCGATGTTGATGAACAGCGAGGCGTGATCGGGGATCTGTGCGGCGATGGCTTCGCCGATACGCTGTTTCTCGTCGCGCATCTGATCGGCGCGCATGGCGTAGGCGGTGTTTTCAACGCTGGAGTCGTAGGCTGCGCCGCCGTGGTAGCGGCGCAACAAATTGGCTTCCGCCAGCTGATTGATATCGCGGCGAATGGTCTGCGGTGTAACAACGAACAGCGTGGCCATTTCCTCGATGCTGACATAGCCGCGTTCGCGGACCAGTTCGAGAATTTGCTGCTGACGGGGAGGCAGATTCATGGGGCGTCCTTTGGGCTGCCGAGCAAAATTTGCCCATGATGCCGCAGGAATCGCCTCCCGACCAGTTACTCGCAGATACAGTCAGCGGCTCGGCTTATTCAGCCCCTTCGTGCGGCTCCCAATCGCGGGTGCGGCTGACGGCTTTTTGCCAGCCAGCGTAGAGTTTTTCCTTTGCCGCTTCGTCGAGCGCCGGTTCGAACTTGCGTTCGATAACCGCCTTGCCGCGCAGCTCTTCCAGGCTGCCCCAGAAGCCGCAGGCCAGGCCCGCCAGGTAAGCGGCACCCAGCGCGGTGGTCTCGCGCATTTGCGGGCGTTCGACCTGCGTGCCGAGGATGTCGGCCTGGAATTGCATAAGGAAGTTGTTCGCCACGGCGCCACCGTCCACGCGCAGTGCCTTGAGTCGCTCGCCGGCGTCCTGCTGCATGGCGTCGAGTACGTCGCGGGTCTGGTAGGCGATCGACTCCAGCGCTGCACGAATGATGTGATCCACACGTACACCGCGGGTCAGGCCAAACAGTGCGCCACGGGCATACGGGTCCCAGTACGGCGCGCCCAGACCAGTGAACGCCGGTACCAGGTACACGCCGTTGCTGTCCTTGACCTTGTTGGCGAAGTATTCGGTGTCGTGGGCGTCGTTGATGATTTTCAGCTCGTCGCGCAACCACTGGACGGTGGAGCCGCCATTGAACACCGCGCCCTCCAGGGCGTAGGCCACTTCACCGCGCGGACCGCAGGCGATGGTGGTGAGCATGCCGTGTCTGGACTTCACGGCTTTGTCGCCGGTGTTCATCAGCAGGAAGCAGCCGGTGCCGTACGTGTTCTTGGCCTGGCCTGCCTCGACGCACATCTGACCGAACAGCGCTGCTTGCTGATCGCCGGCGATTCCGCCGATGGCGATGCCGCTTTTGGTATGGCCGTAGATTTCCGACGACGATTTCACCTGAGGCAGCATTTCCCGCGGGATATCCAGCAGCTCCAGCATCTTCGCGTCCCACTCCAGGGTGTGGATATTGAAGAGCAGGGTGCGCGAGGCGTTGGTGTAGTCGGTGACGTGGACCTTGCCGCCGGTAAATTTCCAGATCAGCCAGCTGTCGACGGTACCGAACAGCAGCTCGCCATTGCGCGCGCGTTCACGGCTGCCTTCGACGTGGTCGAGGATCCACTTGAGCTTGGTGCCGGAGAAGTACGGGTCGGTGACCAGGCCAGTGGTCTCGCTGATGTATTGCTCGTGGCCATCACGCTTGAGCTGCTGGCAGATTTCGGTACTGCGGCGGCACTGCCAGACGATTGCGTTGTAGATCGGCCGGCCGGTGTTCTTGTCCCAGACCACGGTGGTTTCACGCTGGTTGGTAATGCCGATGGCCGCGACCTGATCGTGATGCAGGCCGGCTTGAGCCAGGGCCTCGACCATCACGGCGCTCTGGGTGGCGAAGATTTCCATCGGGTCGTGTTCGACCCAGCCCGCTTGCGGGTAATGCTGGGCGAATTCGCGCTGTGCGGTGCAGACCACGTTGGCGTCGCGGTCGAAAATGATCGCGCGGGAGCTGGTCGTACCCTGATCGAGGGCAATGATGTAGTTCTTATTCTGAGTGTCGGTCATGTCGATTGCCTTGGACGAAAAAAGGGAATGCGGTCTGGCGCGCGATTGAATGGGCAGTATCACGCGCCAACGGTATCAAGAAATTTCTGGTTTGCCGTCAATGGCCGGTGTTGTGTCCTTTGTAGCAGGCGCGACGCTTGGCAGATGGCGGGCAATCACCCCGCGATAGGCTGCGGCGCCGAGGCAGGCCCCGATAATCGGTGCGAAAACCGGAACCAGGAAGTACGGGATATCGCGCCCGCCGGTGAAGGAAATGTCACCCCAGCCAGCGAAGAACGTCATCAATTTGGGGCCGAAGTCACGGGCCGGGTTCATGGCGAAGCCGGTCAGCGGTCCCATCGAGCTGCCGATCACTGCGATCAGCAAGCCAATCAGGATTGGCGCCAGCGGTCCGTTCGGCAGGCCATTGTTGTCGTCGGTCAGGGACATGATCACGCCCATCAGAATGGCCGTGATGATCACCTCGACCAGAAAGGCCTGTGACGTGGTCAGGCTCGGGTTGGGGAAGGTGGAGAACACCGATGCCAATTCCAGGCTGGCTTCAGTGCCTCGAACCATATGGTGAGTTTGTTCGAAATCGAAGAACAGATTGCTGTAAAGCGTGTAAACCAACAAGGCGCCACAAAAGGCACCCGCCACTTGGGCCAGAATGTAGAACGGCAGTTTGCGCTTTTCGAAGTCGGCGAAAATGCTCAGGGCGATGCTGACGGCAGGGTTGAGATGAGCGCCGGAAACCCCGGCAGTCAGGTAGATCGCCATGCTCACGCCGATGCCCCAGATGATGCTGATTTCCCACAGACCAAAGCTGGCGCCCGCGACCTTGAGGGCGGCGACGCAACCCGTACCAAAAAAGATCAGCAGAGCAGTACCCAAAAACTCGGCCATGCATTGGCTCGAGAGAGACGGTTGTTGTAAGGCGGTTGTCATTGAAACCTCATTTTTATTTTTTGGCGCTTTCTTTCCATCATGGTCAAAGCGCGTTTTTCACCGGGTCAGGATCCCCATCCACTTCCCGGATTGCTGCTGGGTGCTGCGGTAGGACGTTTCGTGCAGTTTCAGAAACGAAAAAATATAGACAAGAAACACTGCTGTCAAAGGTCGAAAGTGAACCATCGGTCACAAATGAACTATTAGTCTTGTGAATGAGTGCGTTGATACGTGGATGAAATCCGGGTGGGCGACGATGCGCACTTGTTGAAAAGGCACCGCGATCAGACTGTGTGAAAACACACTGAAGGCCAGCCCAACAAACGCCCCGACTTGTTCGGGGCGTTTGTTTTTTGTGCGGGCAACAGACGAAAAAAGGC
>NZ_JBSSEP010000035.1:0-25277 GCF_054061835.1 Pseudomonas sp. TE12234 | reverse complement strand
GCGGTGAATGCTTATAACCTCAAACGAGCAATTAGCGTGCTCGGAGCCCGCCAGCTGATGGCGCTAATGGGCTGAAAGGCCTTTTTTCGTCTGTTACCCGCACAAAAAACAAACGCCCCGAACAAGTCGGGGCGTTTGTTGGGCTGGCCTTCAGTGTGTTTTCACACTGTGAAGGCGCCCGTTTTTTTGTCGGATGAGGCATTTTTTTGTTCTTCACGCAATCCCGGGATACAACGCTAACGCAATACTTGTGCAGCCAGCTTGCTGGCGATGCCCTGGAGTGCGCCGCGTTTATCCAGTCCACAGGCTTTATTGTTAATGACCATCGCCGCGATGCGGCGACCCGACAAGCCAGCGCCTTAAATGGGCGGTGCCCACGTTGCAATGCCCCTTTTTCCTCGAGCGTTTTTTTATTCGATATCGGTCAATTGCAGCCATCTATGACCATCAGCAATCGGCCAATTTCTGTCTGTCGCCAGCCTCACCGGGTCATTTCCGGTCGCTTAAGACTTTGGTATCGGGTTAGTCCGGTGCCATGCAAATAATTGTTCAGGTCGAACGCATATCAGCAGACAGTTGAGGTGCGACTTGGCAGATTATCGATCACACCTTGACTTTGGCTCGGACCGATCCGGTTCTTTGTACAAGACCCTCTACCAAGAAATAGCGTCGTTGGCACAAGAATTTGAAGCAACGCACTGGAAGGCAGGAACAAAAACTGTCGGGTGGTAAATCTCTAAACGAGGGAATTACGAAGCCACCCTCGGGCTTGGACTTAATGTGCGGGTGTCAGCTTCCGACACATAAGTTTGCAGCGTGTCGGAATAGACGGTGGTGCTGGAGCCGAAGCAGATCGACCCACAGCACCTACGACCCGACTTGCCCGGAGCGACCGCTCAGGATTACTTCAGTTTCGCCAGCATCGCCACGGCGACTGCCTTGGCCGATTGAGGGTTCTGGCCGGAAATGACTTCGCGGTCTTCGATCACGTTCTCGCTCCACGGCTTGGCTTCGGAGAAGTTAGCACCGGCTGCCGTCAGGCCATCTTGCGGGAACAGTTTCATATGGCCGCCGCCGAGGAAACCTTTGGCCTGCTCCTCTTCCGCGTCGGTGAAGGCGGTGACTTTGTAGCCCTTGTAAATCCAGTTGGCTGGCGCTGCCGGCTGTTTGCCCGATTCCAGCGCGGAGACAAAACGGTGCGCGTCCGGGATCGCCGACAACATGGCGATGGTGCCATGGCAGGTGAAACCGGTGATCTTGCCTTTTTCATGGAAGTTGGTCAGCAGCTGGCCCAGTTGCTTGTCCTTCAGCAGATCCTGCATTGGGATATGGCCGCCTGGCACGAATACAGCATCGAACTTGTCGTAACCGATTTTCTGAACCTGCGCGAAGCTGATGGCCGGCGAGCCGCTCTTCGAGGTCAGCTTCAGCGTGTCCAGCAGCGCGAGACTTTCCTGACGGGCCTTTTCATCGCCGCCCCAGAAGTTCACATCATTGGATTTCTGGTCCGCCGTTGGCGCCTTGCCGCTAGGGGTGGCAAATACGACGGTTTGACCCGCCGCGATGAAGGTCTGCACCGGTTGCATTAATTCATTCAGGAAGAAACCTGTTTGCATGACCTTGCCGTCCTTCAGGTCCAGTTGAGCCTGATCCGACAGTACAACCAATACCGTGCCGGCGTTGGCATAGTTAGCGGCGGCGGCCAGCAGGACAGCAATAATGGTTTTTTTCACGCGATTCTCCAGTAGCGATGATTTGATGGAGCCATCTTATTACTGGAGCAGAAAGCGATAGAGCCCATGAATTGAATTTCACTTATTACACTGAGTAATCAATAGGCAGGACTTACTGTCGCTGAGGTGCTTGGCCCGCCGCCAGAATTTTCTCGGTGCAAACTCCGGGACATAGCTGACGCAGGCCGTCCTGCTTACCATCCCGCGATCCTTCCTGCGGGATGGGTGTGACTTGATGGATGTGATCGGGCGGCGACTGCGGGCGCAGGGGGCGCAGTGAGTGAAAACGGGCGCTGAAGGCGCCCGTTTTTTGTCGGATGAGAAGGACTGCAGGCTTTGTTCTCAGACGTGAATGTCTTGAGTTTACGCCTGGGGCCCATTACGCAGTGGTATTGATGCGGGTACCCACAGATCCTGAGGTAGCTTTTGGCAGCTCGACTTCGCCCGGTTTACTCCCGTCATGATCGCCGTCACTATCTATCTGCACAGTTGGGGGCTTTTCGAGTTTGATGGCGGCGGCTTGAGGCAGGGTGATATGGGTCGAAGTGCTTATTGCCGATGTCATGTTAATCCCCTTAAGGAGCAGTAGTTTGAGTTGATACTATCGGCGTCATTGTTTAAATATTCAGGGCATTTAGTACGGTATCCACTCATTTAAAACAACTGAGATCCGCTCCCAGTCACAAGCCCGGCTGTATATTTCAGGCATTGCAAGATGTGAAATAAATGTGATGCGCGCGTGAACAATCAAGGTTTTATTGTAATGACCTTAATACAAACTCTTGCGTGATAACCCTACCGTCACTCTTCAGAGATGCATTGCAAATGATCAATGATCGAGGTCCGGACGATGCCAAGGGTCAACGTGCGTCATCAGGTTCAAAACGCGGTGCCTTTGCATCACGTTCTCCCTGGCCGCCACGGCGATGGCATGGCCATGCTCAACAGTAATTGAGGCATCCACCTCGATATGAGCGTCCACCATGATCATGTCGCCCATTTTTCGAGTACGTAGATCATGGACACCTTTGATTCCTGGTGTTTGTTGGAGTGTTTCGCGGATCGCTGCGATCTCTTGCTCATCAGCCGCACGGTCCATCAGGTCGTGCAATGAATCCCAAGTGAAGGTCCAGCCCATTTTGGCAATCATGCCACCGACCACCAGCGCAGCAATGGGGTCAAGAATCGGGTATCCCGCCAGGTTACCGACAATGCCTATGCCCACCACCAAGGAGGAAGCGGCGTCGGAGCGCGCGTGCCAGGCATTGGCAACCAACAAGCTGGACTTAACTTTTTTGGCGACCCTCAGCATAAAGCGAAATAACAACTCTTTGGCGACCAACGCTCCCAAGGCAACCCACAATGCCACCGCGTGCACCGTCGGTATTGATTCGGGGGTTTCAAGCTTCAGCACCGCGGAGCCAATCATGCCAACACCCACGATCAACAACAGTATTCCCAATACCATGGACGCGGCGGTCTCAAAACGCAGATGCCCATAGGGATGACCTTCGTCGGCCTCCTGCTTGCTTTTGTGGCTGGCGAACAACACGACAAAGTCAGCGATCAGATCGGATAATGAATGAATGCCATCGGCTACAAGCCCTTGGGATTTCGATAGCAGTCCAACGGCAATCTGGGTCAGCGAAAGCGCGATATTAACGATGACACTCACCCACGTGCAGCGGGAGGCTGCCGCTGCACGCGCAAGTTGACTGAAGCCTTCGTCTTCAGGCTCGTCAGAGAACTCTTCATAACTCATTTTTTATTCCTGTCATTGAAACTGATACTCGCTACGCAACATGAGCGATGGATGTGCCCGGCGGAATTTCTATTTTTAAATGGCCTTAAAGTGTAAGGCTTGAAATTACGCCGGCGCAATGTTGACGGCATTAATCATGCCGCGCACGAAAGATGCTTTTCGACAACTGAGCATGATGGTGTAAATACTAATATTTCGCGTAACTCTAACTTTCTGGAACTCAGCAAAATTCAAGTTTTAAAGCGGGATGAGTCACCCGGCTCGGCAGTGATAGTGATTGCCCGCTTTTGGGTCGATTGTTGCCTGTCGCGATCAGTCGGACATTGTTTTCTGTGCCTTGCCCTGTCGGGCTAACAGGACATTGCCATCCCAATCCCCGTTTGCCGTTCCTTCGGCTCGTGGCAGGAGCCGTTCGTTGTTAAAAGCGGCAGCCAGAGTGCCCCGTGGTGCATTCACATCGGGCTGTGTCGAAGCCAACGTGACGAGGGATAGCGGATGATAGAGGCGCTCCTCCACAACTGAACCCATCCACAGCGCTGAAGAATGCTCGTTCGTGAGCTCGAAATCGACGGCCCATACTCGAAGTACGAGGCGCGAGCTGGTAAGCGCGCCACCACTATTCGCTCGAATGAGCGTCAGACTGGGGAGACGACCACTGGCGAAAAGTGGAATGACGGGAAGAGCTGCCGAGTCGGTCTGGATGGAGAGCCAGTTCAGGGCACTCAACGGTGTCCAGGCCACTGAGTCCCGCCACCCGTTACGTTGCAGGACATCCTGCAACGCCTTCAGGCTACCGGCCCACTGGAACGTCAGCGGCTCATTCGTCTCGCCGGTCAGATCGATACGCCGCGCCGGCAGTTGTTCCCAGCCCGACGCCCACCAGTCCGTGGCGGTCATGGACGGAGTTCCTGTCTTGACGGCGTAGCGATCACGGTCTGTCGCATGGCTACGATAGATATTGAGTCCTCCGGCGAGAGTCAGTGCCAAGCATCCGGCGGCGAGTAGACCTATAGAATCAATGCGTCTGGCTTGGCGTTTCAGGTAGGACAGGCCGAGCAGTGCCAGCCACGCCGACCCGAATGCCATCCCCCCAAGCACGTCGGAAAACCAATGCGCACCGAGGTAGAGGCGCGAAAAGGCAATCAGAAATATCAGGGTTGCTGCGCCGAGAATGACCACCAGGCGCCATGCCGGGCGGATCTCACGCGCGATGAGAAAAGCAAGGAAACCGTAGAGCACGACATTGACTGTGCTATGGCCGCTGGGGAAGGAAAATGCGCTCCAGCCAGAATAGAGAAGCTCGCCGGGGCGAGCTCGATGCAACGCGACTTTGATGACCGTGTTGAGCACTGAAGCACCGGTAATTGCTACCAGCCAATAGGCCGCTGTACGCCAGGCGCGTTTCGACAAGAGCCACAGTAAGACAACCATTGTGACCGCCATCACGACCGTTGTGTCGCCGAGCTCTGTAATGGCGATCATCACGGCGTCGCCTGGTGCAGTACGAAGATCCTGGAGCATGTGGTAAATCGCGCTGTCGGCCAGCAGCAATGGGTCACCGGTGACGACATCTTCAAGGACGCCAAAGAAGAGCCAGGCTGCACCCACCAGAAGCACGGCTGACAATGCAAGAGTCCGTGCTTCGGGCCGAGAAGGATCGAGTAAACGGGTGAGCCTGCGGCTCAACCAGGTGTTGTGGGTGGCGGCCCAGTACCGCAGCCGCCCCAGTGAATCGATGAAGTAAGGAACGCCGCGGTGCAACCCCCAGCGCACGATATGCAGGAGTGCCCAGCCCGCCGTGAGCAAAACGATCAGCAGAATCGCGAGCGGCTTGGCAGCTGCTCCGAGGACGCTAAATGTTGCGCCTACGAGCACACCGGACAAGATATGCGACGAAGCCCAAACGAGAGCGGAGACAATATTGACGGCATAGAACCGACTGGCCGTCATCCCCAACATGCCGGCGAGGAGAGGGATGACGGCGCGGACACCCGGTACGAAGCGCGCGAAAAACACACTCATGGTGCCGTGACGCTCAAAGAAGGCCTCGCTGCTCTGAACCAGTTCAGGGTGACGGTTCAAAGGCCAGAAACCAAGAATTTCCCGGTGGTATCGATGCCCGAGCCAGAATGAAAAACCATCACTTGCGATGGCACCCAACGTGGCGGCGATCAGCAACGGCCAGAGCAATAAAACACCACTTGGCACCAAGGCACTGAGTGCGAGAATTACCGCTGTACCGGGAACGACAGCGCCGATAATCGGGATTGACTCGGAAAGTGCCAGAAGAAAGACCGCAAGATAGGCAACATGCGGATTCACCGTGAGGAACTCGATGATCGATGAGACCAGGGACGTCATCATTCGCTGGCAGCCTGTTTAATGTCGGTGAGGACGCGATCAATGTGCATGTCTTCCCGATCAGTCGCACAACCGTTATGAAGCAGGTGCCACGTCAGCGGTGAACTCTTCGGCGCGCCTTTCAAAGCGTCCAGCGTCCGACGCGTGCGTAAGGTCACTGCCCCACCCAAGGTAATGTTAGCCGTGGGCCTTTCGATTCCGTTAGACGATTACAGGCCGTACAAGCCAAGGACTATCATCAGGACTGCGTAGCATGGACGATTCATTCTGGACCGGGTTCGGGCTGGAACTGACATTACTGACGTTCATCGTATTTTTGGGCTTTGCGTTCATTCCACTTTCAGCACGAGGATGAATCATGCGTATGTGGACAGGAGTGGCGGGCAGGCTCATCAGCCAATGGATGATAGCCGCTGGTATCAGCCTTTTCACAAACTTAACCAATGTGCAGGCTCAAGCCACACCTCAAGCCACTCAAGAAATAAAAGGCTTGCTGGACTTCGTCGAGCATAGTGAATGTCAGTTTGTGCGTAACGGGGACGAATTCCCAGGCCCCCGGGCTCGGGCGCATCTGGAGAAGAAGCTGAATTATCTCGAAGGCAAGAACATGGTGCACAGCGCAGAAGACTTCATCGATCTGGCTGCCACTGGAAGCAGTATGAGTGGTCGCGCCTATGAGGTGCGATGTCCAGAAGGCGCAGAATCGGCACGCACCTGGTTGATGAGGGAGCTACAGAGGCAACGGCAGCTTCATTGATTTTTTGCCGCTCTGGCGTGAACCGGGTTCGCCTGCGAGCACGACTAAACCGTTTCTCAGTCTCTCCTTGATAGCGATGAGTACAGGATGAAAATATGAATAGCGGAAGTTCAAACAGCAACGCTGAGCATCTTCGTATTCCGCGCGCGATTTGGGCGCTAGGTTTTGTTAGCCTATTCATGGATCTATCATCCGAGCTGGTACACAGTTTACTGCCTGTGTTTTTGGTCACGACATTGGGGGCGAGTGCATTGGCCGTCGGCGTCATCGAGGGTATTGCCGAATCGACCGCCATGCTCGTCAAGATATTTTCTGGTGCTATCAGCGATTTTATGGGGCGGCGCAAAGGATTGCTGTTGCTAGGATATGGTTTAGCTGCTCTGACCAAACCACTTTTTCCACTGGCTCACTCCGTTGAAGTGGTCTTTACCGCACGCTTTCTGGATCGAATTGGCAAAGGCATTCGTGGGGCACCACGAGATGCTCTGATCGCAGATGTGTCGCCGCCAGAAATCCGGGGTGCCTGCTTTGGACTGCGGCAGTCGATGGATACAGCAGGGGCTGTTCTTGGACCTGTTCTGGCCATCGTGCTCATGTTATGGCTCGCAGATATACAGCTTGTCCTCTGGTTTGCAGTTATTCCGGCAGTGGTAGCGGTAGCGCTCATTGTCACAGGCGTAAAAGATCCCACACACCTCCTACGCGAACGCGAATTTCGATCTCCAATTCATTGGAAAGTCCTGTATGACTTCTCTTCTGGGTATTGGTGGGTTGTCATCGTTGGAGGGGTGTTTACGCTTGCCCGTTTCAGCGAGGCATTTCTGGTCTTACGGGCGCAACAGATAGGCCTGTCGATCACCTGGACTCCACTGGTGATGGTGGTTATGGCCCTTTTCTATTCGATGTCCGCCTATCCTGTCGGCTGGCTTTCTGATCGCATCAGTTGCACCAAGCTGCTCTGTATGGGGATGGGATTGCTCGTCCTGGCGGATTTGCTGCTTGCTCAGTCCGGTTCTGTCATTGCGTTGATGTTGGGCACAGCCTTGTGGGGGCTTCATATGGGATTTAGCCAAGGCATTCTTGCCTCGCTGGTAGCCGATAAAGCGCCCACGGAACTCAAAGGTACGGCCTTCGGCATTTTCAATCTTGTCAGTGGTTTATGCGTGCTGATCGCCAGTGTTCTTGCAGGCTGGCTTTGGCAAAACATGGGGTCATCCAGCACTTTCCTCACCGGTGCGCTGCTTGCCACAGCAGCGCTGCTCTTACTGTTATTCAAGAAGCAGTAAGCGCAAAAAAAACAAAACGAATGGTTCTGAACGAACAGCTCACCGTTTCAGGCATCAACCGTTGTTCCGGTTATAGGCGGGGTCGAGCTTGGCGGTAAAAAGACTGCTCTTGGAAGACTTCTGCCGGTTGCGACAGGTAGAAAACAGCGAGAAGCCGCCGGTGGACGGAGCGATCGCAAATGAGTAGCTATGCTTGGTCTATTGCCGGTACTGACTGAGCTGGGCTTTGCGTCCAAGGTGTATAAACCCCTTCAGCGGTCACCCGAATGTCACAATCCCCGGCCTGGTGAGGGATAGTCGACAATCCACCAAACCTGTGAAGGCGTTATCACCAAGCCAGGCCCAAGGAGAGTCCGCCATGACCGTAGTCGATCGCCTCAGGTATTTGCGCGTCGTTCTGGTTTTGGCTGGCCTCGCGAGCCTTGCTCTCTACCCACTTATGTTGCTCTGGCCGTCCGGCTGGGCCTGGCACGTCGGTCACTCGGACTACCCGATGATGATCGTTGGCATCTACGCCACACTTGGCGTGTTCTTGATCCTGGCCGCACGTGATCCATTAGCCAATCTGAGCCTGATCTGGTTCACCGTGTGGTCTAGCGCCGTACACGGAGGAATCATGGCCGTCCAGGCGGTCACCCAGCCAGGGCAAATGGGGCACTTGGCAGGTGATGTGCCGGCGCTCTTCATCGTTGCGGTTGCCTTGGCCGTCTTGACGCCCCGCTCGCAATTGGTCGCTCAGCCCCGGACACAAAATAGGGCCTAAAAGCAGGTTTGACTGTCAAGATCGGAACGAAAATCGCGTTTGTACGCAAATTTTTGGTCTGTTGATCTACCAAGTGCCGACAGATTTTACGTAGCAACGCAGTCTTCAAGACTGCACCCGCGTTTTTTCACAGCCTCGGGCGTTTTCTGCCTGTCACGACTGACCGGTTTGGGCTGAGGACTCCTGTCGTCATGACTTGATAATGATGGCCATATAAAGTCAATATGCCTCTATTTGAATACTCGAAAGCCAGTATCCTGGTTTCATGTCATCCCATGAAGACTCCAAACATGCTCAAGATACTTTCCTCCCCCATTCCTCTATCGCTCATTTTCGCCACTTTGGTTGGCTGCGCCGAAAAGCCCGTGCTCGTCGATAATGGCCCAGTCCGGATTCAGTCGTCCTTAATTAATGGTCGGATGCAGGAAAGTTGGAAAGGTACAGTCAAGGCCATATCGACTGACTCCCACACCGAGATGGCCGATTTCGTCAACGAATCACTGAAGAATGCAAAATACAATGTCGTGCACGGAGACTCCGATCTCACCTATTCGATTCGTGAGATCTATGCTGGCCCAGCTTCTGAGTACAAAGAGGCCCACACCGGTACAGGCTCCGTCTTGGCAACAGGCGCGTCCGTTGCATTGTCAGTAGCCGCATGCGTAGCTATGAACACGTGTACATCTCCAGGCGTGCTCGGCAACGGCGTGGCCATGAACCTGACCTCGGCAACAGATGCGGCCAATAACGCCAACGGGCAGTCAGTCGAACAGTTGAATAAGACTAACCTCGTAATTCACAGCATCTGCCTGAGCGGGCGTGGATGTGCGAGTTCGGCAGCTGCTTCTTCTGATCCTGCGCTGTCCCTGGATGATCTTCGCAAAGAAAATGCCCAAGTGGGTCTAACCACCTCGATGCGACTCAAAAACAATTACTAGATCTGCGTCTGGTTGAAGTAGGTGATAGCTTGCTCGCTCATGAGCTTCTCCTATTCGCGTGCGTTTTCTCGCCGCCTCTGACAAGCAGCAATTGGCCGTTTCTTGCCGGTCGCGACAGGCAACAATCGGCCAGGAGCGGATATCAACATATTCCTCAAGACGCCCCTCACCCGCCCCTGCCGCTTCGATCGCGATAGCGTTCTACGCATTGCACGCCAAGTCGCGCGCTTGTGCTGATCGGGTTGGCCGCCGTCGCGACGTGATCAATGTCGCGAAACTGATGCTGGATGCCCTCACTCGTCTGGCTGCTGACCCGCGAAAACATAAGATCCCTGCTCCGCACCTCAGCAGTCACCGGACCCGATTTGCATGATCACCCAGGAATGACGCTGACCGTGTTGGCGACGCCGTCTTCACTGGAGGCCCGTTCGACGCCCAGTGGAACGGGACGTCGGTCGCGCAGATAGCGATAGCTGTTGCGGCTCTCTTCAATCCGCCCGCGGTCCAGCGTGACACGGACAGGATGTCCGTCGGTGGCCTCGACCAGCACGTTTCCGAACGGATCGACAGCGACACTCTCGCCAGGAAATGACAGGCCCTTGCCTTCACCAATCCGGTTCACCATAACGACGAAGCATTGGTTTTCCATGGCGCGGGTGATCACGGCGCGACGGTGTACGGGGCCGTAGGGGTCCATGTTGCCGTCCAGTACGAGGATGAGGTCGGCGTCCAACAGGGCCAGCGAGCGGGCGGTCTCCGGAAACTCGATGTCGTAGCAGATGAGCATGCCCACGCGTAACGAGGCGATTTCACACACCGCGTACTGCGAGCCGGCATCGAAAACGCCCCAGTCCGTATCGGGCCAGAGGTGAGTCTTGCGGTATTTGAGGGCAATACGCCCCGATCCATTGATCAACATCGCGGTGTTATACGCCCGCCCGTCAGCCACTTCGCAAAAACCGAAAGCGATGGCGGTATTGCTTTTGCGTGCCGCCTCCTGAAGGAGTCGGATGGGCTTGCTACGGGTGGTCAGTCCAGTGCTATCAATCTCGTCCCTGGTTGGAAAACCTGAGAGCGTCGTCTCCGGAAACACGATCAAATCCGTATCGAGCGGGGCATTGCGGATTATCGACAGCATGTTGCTCAGGTTGATCTCGACGTGTGCGTCCGCGATGGGCAGTTGCGCCAGCAAAATGTTCATGGGGGCCTCCATAAAAAAGGGCACCGCACCTGGGTCGATGGGAGCGGCACCCTGAAACGTCAAACAGTGCGACTAGCGATCAGAACCAGAAAACCGGGGTCGTTGTCAGCAACTCGATTCCGGTCCGGGTGACGATGAAGTTCTGCTCCCACCCCACGCTGCCGACACCTTTTCGCGTCATGAAGGATTCCCCGGAGGCGACCATCCCTTCTTCGAAAATATCGTCTGCCGTGACCGAATCCCGGTTGATGATCGGATGTTCCCACATGGAGCCATTGCCGTGACCAAAGTACGGCCATTGCTTGGCGGCCAGGTCCTCTTCTTCGGCCACCCGTGCCTGCACACGCTCGGCCTCGCCCACCACGTCGAGCACGCGGGCTCCGTGCTTCACGGAGTTCATCACCGCCTCGGTGATGGCGTAAGAGTCGACCAGCAGCGAGCGCTGCTCCGGAGTGGGCTTGCCGCCGCAGACCAACGAGCGTCCGGGGTCGAGCCAGTACCCCTGATGGGTGGGCCCATAGATCCAGGTCCGGACCATATCGCCTTTGTTCGGCGCGCCCATGGAATACCCGTACATGGGATCACGTTCGAAGAACTGACTGTCCTCGTCGTTGCCGAAGTTCACCGGAATCCGCAGCCAGCCTCCCCCACGGCGTGTCAGCTCATAAGCGCCCTCTGCCGCCGCCTCGGCCGCAGTCTTGCCCGCGTAAAGGCTGTCGCACACGCGGTACAAGGCGCTGGAGACCATCTGCCCCGCTTCGCGGAACATGTCCAGCTCTCGCGGGCTCTTGATCCGGCGGCAACGGCGGATCAGGTTATCGTCATACTCGAACTCGATGCCGGGCGTCTGCTCCGCGAGCTGCCTGGCGTATTTCATCGGCAGATTGTCGGACCCGACGAACACGACGCTGCGACGAGGTTTGCGCGCGTTCAGTGCCTTGGCGACGCTGCTGATCGGGTCGTCACTGAAGAAATAATCGCCACAACGCACCATACGACGACGCACTGTCGCCACGTCGGCATGCAGCTCCGGTTCCTTTCCGAGTTCCAGTATCACGCAGCAGAAACCTCGCGCGTTCCAGATTGGGGAATCCGGTTCCTGGCCAGAGTGTTCCGACCAGAAGTTGGTCAACCAAAGTGTTTCCATGGCCCGCTCATAATGGCCAGCTGTCTTGCCCCAGACAATGGCCAGTTCATAACCCTGCCGGCGCATTTCATCTTCCACTTTTTTCCAGCGACCCTGATATTCATCCACTGGAAAATAACCGTCGGGGTAATTCATTCTTTCGATCGTCATTACGATTACCTCAGTCGTTGTTTTTATAAATAAGCGCGTCAAATACTGATCAGCGTTCGAGCGCCATAGCCGTCATATTCAACCCATGACGGGAGAATTCAAATACTGCAAATCTGCACTATTGCTATCGTTATTAAATGAAAGAAGGAACGAAAGTTCGTATCACTAGAGGTCGCGTTCCACGACAACATGTGCAAGTTGTCGAAGTGCATCAGCTTCCGGGCCAAATACCTCCAATGCCGTTAACGTCCCCTGCAGAAGTTGCCAGGCATACTGCCGCGCCCCCTCCAGTCCCAATGAAGAAACTGCCGTGGACTTATCGGCAGGCTGGTCCGCGTGAACCGCTTTCCCCAAGGCCACCGGATCGGCGACGACATCCAGAATGTCGTCGCGCACCTGAAAGGCCCGGCCGATTTGTTCGGCGTATTTTCTCAGGGCCACGAAATGGCTCGTCTCCACGTTTGCGCCACTCGCCATCGCGCCCATCACCACGCTGGCCTCAATCAGAGCCCCGGTTTTCAAACGCTGCATTTCAGCGATTTGTCCCGGTGTCGGTCGGGCACCGGCCAGCGTCATGTCGAGAAACTGGCCACCTGCAAGACCGGCGGGGCCGGCCGCCCTGGCCATGACCGCCACCATTTGCAGCCGAATCCCGGCACTGACCGTCGATGGTTGCGCCAGCGATTCGAACGCCAGTGCCTGCAAGGCATCCCCTGCAATCAAGGCCGTGCTTTCGCCGTAGGCCACATGCAACGCCGGCTTCCCTCGACGAACAAGCGCGTCGTCCAGCGCAGGAAGGTCGTCGTGTATCAAGGAATAGGCGTGCATCAGCTCCACCGCACAAGCGACACCGTCCGCAGCGTCAAGCGGCCCTCCCATGGCTTCACACGCACTGTATGCGAGTATTGGCCGCAAACATTTACCCGGCTCAAATACGCCGTAAGCCATGGCGTTATACAGTTTCTCCAGTGAAGGACTTGAGTGTGTCAGTCGTTTCCGTAATCCATTGTCCAGTCGTGCACGAAGTGTCAGGTATCTTTCGCTGTTCACGGCTTCATGTATTTGCATCACCGGCTCGCCAGATTTATTCGTTATCCGCGACGGCGCGTAACATAGAGTGCGCATAAGAAGGTGAGGCCCATTTCGAATAAATAACCCAACCCGCCATCGCCAGGAAAACAATCATGATCGGCACCGCCCAGTTTTCGTACCAGGCAAGTTCCGGATAACGAGGTCATGAAATATTGACCGCTTCAAACAGGGTCCAACCGGTGGCCGCGAAGATGGCGGGAATACTCAAGAGACCCAGCGAAAACGGCCCTTCTCGCCAGTCGCCTTTCAATACGCTGATACAAGCGCCCACCAGCGGGAATGCAAAGGCGAGATAAAACCCGGCAATACTGAACGCCAGTAACAGCGGATAAATATTGGTGAAAGACAACATGAACAACAGTGCCGATAACCCGCCGGTCAACAGAAAAGCGCGGGTGGGCAATTTGTCGTCCCCACTCAACTGTCGAAGGAAATCCGAGCAGGGAATGGTTCTGTCCCGAGCGAACGCCCAAATGACCCGGGAAACCGAAGCCTGAATGCCCAGCATGCACGCCAGAAATCCAATGATGAACAGCACCAGCATGCCCTTGTAAGCGATCTGCCCCAGATGAGTGATCAGCGTCACCGTGACAGGGTCGCTTCCCGCGGGGAATTCCAGGGTGGGCAACGCCAAGATCAGCGAAAACGCCGAAAATGCCACCACCGCGCCAACCGACAGCAGGCAAAACAGCATCGCCTTGGGCACCGCTCGTTCAGGATCCTTGACTTCCTCAGCGACGGCGCCGGCGCTTTCAAAACCCACGAATGCCCAACCGCAGTAAGCAATGGCGAGCGCTACTTTCGACGAGAAAAAGCCGGAGATACCTGGTTCCGGCCAGGCAAACAGCTGAGCGTCGGGAATCAGGATGGACAGCGCGTTGACTTTGAACTCCACCAGCAACAGCACGCCGATGCCGACCGAACCGATCACTTCGGCTGCAATGCACAGCCAGACGATGGTCGAGAAAATCTTTCGGCCTTGAGTATTACCCCACGTGGCGAATGCAATGAGAAACAGCGCAATCGGCACACTGATCATCTTGTCCGTCGCATCGATGCCGAACAGCTGCGCCACGAATCCCGCGCCGCCAAGGGCTACCGTTGCAATGGTGATCGGCAGCGTGCAGATGTAAGTCCAGCCTGCAAACCAGCCAAAGCGACTGCCGAGCAGGTACTTGGACCACTGATAAATACTGCCCTCATATGGAAATCTCGATACCAGCATGGCGAAGACCAACGCCACTAGCAGCTGCCCTGCCATGGCCACCACCAAACCCCACCAGAAGGCAGGGCCGACCGTTAAAATGCCGATTCCGAAGATGGAGTAAAGCGCCACAATGGGCGATATGAAGGCAAAGGCCAGGGAAAATGTGGAGGAAAAGTTCAGTTCACGCTGTAAGTGATGACCTTTTTCCTGACAATAGTCCCTGCCAACCGGTGTGCTGTTCATGGGCATACTCCCGCCGCTCGCGTAATTCGCGAGTCTTCAAGTTCATATTGTTATCGTTGTAGGCCGGCCGCTGAATGACCGTTGTTGCGGGGCTGCGTGCCGAGCCTTGAGGGCGATGTTATCCCCCGTCACCGACTGCACCAATAGTGCTAATCTGCACTAGCTGCCGTTATGACTGCCCGAACATGTGCATCATGAATAAAGAAAATATTTCCCGTTCGCTGGTGATGTCGAGTTTGGCGTACAACCGCTGTTTATAATTCCTGACCGTTCCCAGACTAAGGTCCAGTTTTTCCGCGATCACGGGCATCGAATACCCGCGTAAGGTTTTTTCGACCAGTTGTCGCTCGCGCGGACTGAGGTGATAAGCATCATAGAATTGTTCGAAAAACTCTTTTACATCCGTTTGTATATACCCTTCGCTTTTTTGTTCGAGAAATACTGCTCTGACGTTCGTCGCCGAAGCGGATACATTTCTGGAATATTCCCAGTGGGCAATCAAGCCCTCAACATGAACCGCAATCAGTTCAGGCTGACTCAATATGAATTCCAGCGTTTCGTTTCCGAAGGCATGACCGGTCATGGCGTGCCATGCGGGGTTTTGATAGAGGATCCTGTTATCACTTCCCAACGTGAGAACGCCGACCTTTCCATTCCCGAACAGGGCGCCGAGCCCCTCCAGAAACTCCGTACGCATGTGCGCGGCATGCGCAGCGACGATGATGGGGTAAAGGGCGGTGAACAAGGCGATTTCATCCTCATTGAACAGGGTGTACTCGCGGTCGAAACAGAAACCCAGATAGCCGCCTCCGATGACAGGCAGCATCAGTGTCAGCTCGTCCAGAATCTGCCCCGACTTGAATATTTCATCGTAATAAACGTTGGAATCATCCTCACTTTGCATGAGTGAAAACGTTACAACAGAGGGCACACGCTCTTCTGTCACTAGCCGAAGCAAAGGGTCGATCCTGTAGAGGTGACTCATGTATTGCTCAACCGCCTCGTGGCTCAAGGAGGTGTTGACAATGAACTCGGGGGCAGAAAATCTGCTGTACTTGATAGCCAGCCAACGCTCACAGTCAATATATTGTCCCAGCGTCTCCAGCACGATGGCATAAAAGTCCTGGCGCCCCACAGCGTCGACAACGGCCGCTATTGCTGCCGCCACACGCGTGTGATCACGAAAGACTTCATTCATGAGGATCTCCGATTTTGCAAATGCCTTATCGCATCAAGCATAGACCTTTCACAGTGCAGCATGCGCACCAAACGATGCACATAACCGATGGCTTCAACACGATACATTGATGTTATTTCTGGCAATGCATTAACGCGTCAGCTAACGACAACCGGTTACGCGCACCCAATCAGCAATGACTATGCCACGTTAATTTACAGAGCGAGATCCGCAATAGTGCAACATGACACCATTGACTTTTTATCAAGAGGCGACGCAGCACAGCTGCTTAAAAACTTCAGCTCTTAAATCCGTTAAATAACCTGCAAATTTCACATACTGCTCTAGACATGAACTACATCAAGTCGAAACTCTCAACACCATACAAATAAAACAACTGAAACAAACCTGGAACCCTGCTTACATAGTTAAGTAAGCATCAAGAAACTCAATCTGGACAAAGCATAAAATCATCACGACCAAGAAAACCGTCAAACGAAATTCAGTTAAGGGGCTGACCCAATGTCCGCAGTAGGTCGACTATAGCCCTTCGAGAAAGGCAGCAATCGGCCAAGCGCATTCCTTCAACCTCTACGAAATCAGTGGCCAATACAAAGCGACCGTCAGCTCAGGGCCGTGTCCGATACACAGGTAGCCAGATCGAGAGCTACGCTAATGCCTGGTAAGGCCCGGTCCATCCAAATCAGCGGTGGCGCACGAACATGGTTTTCTCCTTATTGATGGCGTTGGTATTAGCGTTTCTGATTGGCTGGGTTTCGCAGCGCATGGGCATGTGCCTTGTCAAAGCGAGCGAACAATTGCTGGCGGGGCGTCCGACATTGTTTGTGGCACTGACATCGTGTGGATTGTTCGGGTTGCTGCTGGCCCCGCTCTATCGTTTCTCCGAGGTCAGCCTGCCGCTGTACTCGCCGGGTATTTCCTACCCTTTACTGGTTTCGGGAGGCTTGTTGTTCGGGGTGGCATCGGTGCTGAACAACGGTTGCAGCGTAGGTACGCTGACCCGGTTTGCCTGTGGCAATGTCAATAAGCTGTTCACCGTGATCGGCTGGGTCCTGGGCATCGTGCTCTGGTATTACATGCGCATGATGCCCGAACAGAAGACCCTTCTGATGCCGGAAATTTCCAACCGCCATTACTGGCTATTGATCGGTGTTGTGGCGCTGGTGCTGATTTTTCTGGTCGCCATACAGGGTAATAAACACCTGGTTTTCTCCAGCATGCTGCTGGGTGCGTTGACGAGTGCGCTCTATGCGTTTGAGCCGTTATGGACACCGAGTGTGTTCTTTTACGATGTTTCGCGGATGTTCTGGCAAGCCGATATGGCAATCAGCGCCCGGCGAATTGCAGTGTTTGTCATGTTGTTGGCCGGCATGCTGAGTTTTACCGTATACCGGAAAAATTTCCGTTTCGAGGCCTTTACCCCATCAAAGGCTGGCGTTCATTTGTTGGCGGGTATTTTGATGGGGATTGGGGCTTCGATGATGCTCGGCGGTAACGACTCGCAAATACTGCTGGTGTTTCCAACACTGAGCGTTGCTTCAAGCATTCCAATGGTGTCGATCGCCACAGGCATTCTGGTGTCGTTGTGGTGCAAAAAACGCTTTTCGAATTGAACACCCTCCAGAAGGTTCCGCTGTCGACTCAACAGTACCGGCCGCCCCTCCGTCAAGGGCATGGAACGGCCAACCCTTCAGCCCCCTCATTCCAACAACGAAATCAATCGCGGCTCAATAGACCCCTGCTCCACTTCCAGCAACACCAATGTCACCGGCAACTTGAACCGCCGCGGCCCCGCGCTGCCTGGATTGAGGAATAGTCGTTCGTCACGCCATTCAATGCGTGGCTGATGGGAATGTCCGGTGATCACCAGCCTTGTGCCGGCTTCCAGCGCTGCCGGGACGTCGGCCATGTCGTGGACCAGCAAGGTACGCCAGCCATTGAGGTCGAAAGACAGGTGGTCGGCGATGTGTGCTGCCCACGGGGCCGTCTGGTCATTGTTGCCGCGCACAACATGCAGGGGCGCGATCGACGCGAGTTGTTCGAGAACTTCCGGTTTGCCGATGTCACCGGCGTGGATGATCCGTTCACAGCCCTGCAACGCCGCGACGGCTTCAGGGCGGAGCAAGCCGTGGGTATCGGAGATCACGCCAACTTTCATGCAAGGCTCCCGGCCAGTTTCAAAAATGAATACAGGGTACCAGCCGTGGGAGAGCGCTCGGGTACTCCCCTGCCCCGGCGTTTGGGTGCTCCGGGGTCAAGTGCTTGATTCACCCCGGCACACAGGCGACGACACAGATGTTCATTTTTCGGGGCCTTGGCTCACGCCAGGCCCAGGTATGTGAGAAACAAAAGCCCATTGGCCGAACAACCGCTGCACCCGATTGGCCGCTTGTATCAAGTAGAACGGAAAGCGCGGGACGTCAGCGAACCGGATCTGCGTCTGATTCGGCAGGAAAAACCAGCCCCGACAATAGAAACCTTGCACAAGTGGATGCCTGCCTGGATTACGCAAGGTAACTTCGGCAGGCGCGTCTAATACAAGGCCAGTCTTAGAGCAAGTCCACAGGCTGCATCGTGAGAATGATCTTTCCGACGTTTTCGGACGACTCCATCCTGCGATGGGCATCTGCGGCACGTGAGAGGGGGAAGGTACTGTCGACTACCGGCTCCAGGCTGCCTCCCCCTTCGAACCGTTCAAGCCAATGCTCGCGGAATCGCTTGATCATGTCGTGCTTTTCCGGCTGGGTGCGGGACTTCATGACCGTGCCGATGATTTGCAGGTGGCGGTAGAGAATATGCTCCAGCTCCAGGGAGATCTTCCCGCCACCGCCGAGGATGCCAACCTGGATCAATCGCCCGCCGTTAGCGAGTGAAGCCAGGTTGCGAGCGAAGTAAGGTTCGCCGATGAAATCGATGATGACATCAACACCTCGACCGTCGGTTTTGCTGGCGATGATTTCGGCGAAATCACTGTTCTTGTAGTCGATGGCAACATCGGCGCCCAAATGCTCGACGCGCGATAACTTGCTGCCATCGGTTGTCGCATAAACCGTCGCACCTGTGGCGTAAGCGAGCTGTACCGCAGCTGAGCCAACGCCACCGGCGGCGGCATGAATCAAGACCGAGTCACCTGACTGGAGTCGTGCCAGGTGCATCATCGCCTCATGAGCGGTGACAAACACCTCGGGAATCGCCGCCGCGTGCACGTAATCCAGTTGAGTCGGGATTGACATGGCCATGCGGTAGTCAATGCGCGCCAGCTCGGCATACGCCCCGCCACCCACCACGCCCATCACCCGATCCCCCACTTCGAAACCTACGACGGCACTGCCTTTTTCAATGACCTCGCCAGCGATCTCAAGCCCAATGATGGGTGAATCTCCGAAATCGGGATGCCCGTAGCCACCGGTGCGATGTGTCAGATCCGCGCGATTGACACCGGCTGCATAGACGCGCACCAGCAGGTCGGCAGGGCGTACTACGGGGTCGGGAACGTCCTTCAACTTCAGCACGTCGGGGCTGCCAAACTCTTCAATGGTAATGGCTTTCATGGTTGTTTCGCCTGCGGTTGAGTGAATGTGGCATTGGCAATGGCGGACGCGGTGATGGCGGCCGGGAAACCTGCATAGAACGCCAGGTGGGTGATCGCTGCGGATATTTCGTCATGGGTGACCCCATTGCTGACCGCGCGCCGCAGGTGCGCAGGCAGCTCTTCGGCGTGACCACCGGCAATCAACGCAGCCACCGTTATCAGGCTGCGGTCACGTGGAGACAGTGCCGGATCGCTCCATATTTGCGGATAGAGCGTAGCGTCGACGAACTGCGACAGCTTTGGGGTGAACGCTCTGGCCGCTTCACGGGGGCTGCTGAAATTGATGTTCGACATTTCGGGCGTCCTTAAATCTGGCTGATGAATTTGTTGGTCAGATAGTGTTCGATGCCTTCAATGCCGCCCTCTGAGCCATGACCGCTCTCCTTCATGCCGCCGAAGGGAAGTTCAGTAGCAACAATTCGGTATTGATTGATTCCGATCATTCCGGCCTCGAGGCCGTCTGCGACGTCAATGGCGGTTCGAGCGTTAGCGGTAAAGGCATAGGCGGACAATCCGTAGGGCAGACGGTTGGCCTCTTCCAGTCCGTCGGCCAACGTATCGAAGGGCATCAAAATCGCGATAGGGCCGAAGGGTTCTTCATGCATGACCCGAGCATTCATGGGCACATCAGCCAAGACGGTGGGCTGGAAGAAATAGCCTTGTCCTGGCAGGCATTCGCCGCCAGCAAGTACCCGCGCGCCTTTCTCGACGGCGTCAGCCACCAGTTCTTCCATCTTTGACAATTGCCTTGGGTTGGCGAGTGGCCCCACCTGAGTATCGGGATCCAGGCCGTTGCCGATTCTCAAGGCATTGGTCGCCGCGACGAAGTGATCGGTGAACGCCTGATAAGCACCACGCTGGATCAGGAAGCGTGTTGACGAGATACAGACTTGCCCGGTACCCCGGAACCGATTCGCCACGCCTTCTACTGCCGCCTTTTCAATGTCGGCGTCTTCAAACACCAGCACAGGGCCGTGGCCACCCAGCTCCAAAGTGATTGGCTTGACGCCTGCCGCTGCCCTGGTCGACAGCAGTCGCCCAATCGGTACGGAACCGGTAAAGGTCACCTTGCGAATGATCGGCGAAGCAATCAAGTGACTGGAGACTTGATCCGGCACGCCAAAAACGACTTGCAGAACGCCTTTGGGCAAGCCCGCATCATCAAGGGCGCGAGCAAGGGCCAGCGCCGTGGAAGGGCTCTCTTCACCGGGTTTGAGAATGACGCTGCAACCTGCCGCCAAAGCCGCTGATAACTTGCGAGCAGGAGTAATGGCTGGAAAATTCCAGGGCGTGAAGGCTGCGACCGGGCCGATTGGCTGGCGCTTCACCAGTTGCAACACGCCTGGGCGGTTGGCCGGCACGACGCGGCCATCGATACGACGGGCGCTTTCGGCGAACCATTCAAAATACTCTGCTGCACGCGTGACCTCGTCCATGCTTTCGCCAAGGGGTTTGCCTTCTTCCAGCGTCATCTGGGATGCGATGTGCGGCGCTCGCTCGAGGATGAGATCAGCGGCACGTTTGAGAATTTTTGCGCGCTGGTCCGGCACCGTCTGGCGCCACGTCTGGAAGCTGAGCCGGGCGACCTCAAGGGCGTGGTCAAGGTCGGCTGAAGTGGCCAGCGGCACACGTCCGATTTCAGTTTCCGTGGCTGGGTTTATGACGGCTGCGGTGTCGCGCCCTTCTGCGCTGATCCACTCACCACCAATGAAAAGATAGAGCGCATCGTATGGCGTGTTCATAGATATGGCCTTCACTTGATTGTCAGGAATCGGGCCGAAGCGCGCTGCGTGAGTCCTCGCTTCGGTGGTTTACGACAGAGCCGGTTCAGGCGGCCCGTGCAGCCCAGTCTATGGAGGACGACAGGTTTGATTTAGATGGCCACGAGGGAATCATTGTTGTGTGCAGAGGGAATATCACCCGCCGCCGTTGAGTTGTGTCCTCGACATTCAACGGCCATCATGCGGTGTCAGTGTGTGGTGGCGTTGGGCTCACAAGTACTGAACAGTCCCAGAGGATTTTCTCTGCAACTCAAGCAGTAAACCGGTAGAAAAGGACGGTAGGGATGGACAAACTTTCAAACATGTCTGTGTTCGTGAAAGTCGTTGAGATGGGCACTTTCACTGCAGTGGCCAACCATCTGGACTCGACAGTCGGCAATGTGTCCCGTGCCGTTTCTGCGCTCGAAACAATGCTCGATGCCCGCCTGCTGCAAAGGTCGACTCGTCGTCTTTCCGTGACTGACGCAGGTCGACGATTTTACGAACGCTGTACGGCGATCCTGGCCGACCTTGAAAACGCTGAAGCCGAAGCGAGTAATTCGATCCTGGAACCCAAGGGCACGCTCCGTGTTCATAGCGTGCCTGGCCTTGCGCGTCATCTGGTGACCTGCGCCATCCTTGAGTTCCGCAAGGAGTTTCCCGAGGTCACGGTAGATTTGCTGCTATCCCAACGGATGCCGAACCTGCTGGAAGACCAACTGGACGTTTCAATTCTGATAGCCAGAACGCTGCCCGATTCAGCGTACGTCAGTCAAAAAATTGGGGTCAGTCATTGCGTGCTGGTCGCGTCCCCTGCCTACCTGGCTCAACATGCACCGCCGGCGAAGCCTGAAGACCTCAACGATCATCAGTGCCTGTTGCTGGGCACCGTTGATTACGCTCGGGATGAATGGCAGCTGAAAAGCAAATCCGGCATCGCCAGTTTCGTACCCACCGGGCCGAGCTTTAGCGTAAATGATATGGATGCAATGGCCGTCGCCGTTCGATCCGGAGCGGGGATTGGCTTGTTGGCTGGATTCTCGGCCATCGACGATCTGCGCTCGGGGAAACTCGTGCGAGTTTTGCCTGAGTACCATACCTATGAGCGCAATGTTTATGCCGTTTACACTTCCCGCCAGTTTGTCGATGCGAAGATAACCCGCTTCATAGAAACGCTAAAAACGCGGGTGGGTAGCCAATTGGCAGACACTGCAAGAGAACTTATCGATAGGTAACCTGCTGGAGACTCTCGGGAAAGGCAGATCCTGAATAGCACATCAGCCGATTCACAATTTATTTCAGCAAAGGGAGTGACTCACATGGACGTTTCCAATCAATTGCAACCCTCAGAATGCGCCGGAATGGAGGACATCAGACGCGAGATCGATGCCCTCGACCGGGCCGTCATCAAGCTGTTGGGCAAGCGTTTCCAGTACGTGCTTGCGGCTTCGAAATTCAAGACCTCTGCGGCTTCGGTGCGTGCCCGGGAGCGATTCGATGCCATGCTCGCGACACGTCGTGAATGGGCAGAGGCCGAAGGCCTGAGCCCGGATGCGATCGAAAAGTTGTATAGCGACTTGGTCAACCATTTCATTGCCGAAGAGATGAAACACTGGTCGGCGCAATTGCCCAATACCTAATCCTGTAGTGTCGGATATCCAGTCCGGCGCACCGGGCTTATCTCGGTGGTGCACCAGGCAGTGTGAAAACGCGGGCTGCTCGATGGCTCCGGCTTCGTTGGCAACCGGTTACCTGCGGCGCCCTCGGGTTTTTCGCGAGCGGGCTCGCTCCTACAGGGGGTATCGACTTGGGCACGGTTTTGTCACTTTGACGCGTTGCGCGGATCGTCATGGCTATCGATGTATTCAAGCCCCAGCGGCCCCGTTCCGTAGACTTGCGAGATGTACTCGCCTGATTTCGCCCAGTGAAAGTGCGGTGTATTGGCCGGGAGTATCACTACGCTGCCCGGACCATAAGCCACCAGTTTGTCCGGATCGAAAACAGTACCGAAGCCGATGTAGAACACACCGGACATGACGGTATAGATACGATCTTCCGGATGAGTATGGGGCATAAGTTTGGTGCCGCTGGGCACTTTGACTCGCACTACGTAAGGTGCTGGCTTACTCGGGTCGCCGGCGATAACCGCGAGTTTTACTTCTTTCGGGAAAGCCGGAAAGCTGCGCCATTCCACGTCTTCGTTATGCAAGGCACCGACTTTATCGAGTGGCAGGGGTTGAGCCTGTGCGAGCGGGATTACCGCGCTTGCGACAAGGAGTGCGGCCAGACCCGCTGTTTTGATCATGCTCTGAATCATGGAAGGCACCTTAACTACGCAGTAAACGAAATCGTCAGGCGGACTCTATTTCCGATGGGCATTGCTGATAATGGCGTGATCGCGAATTACAGTTGATACCCAATGTAATCAATGCGCTGCCGCACAGGTGCGCCACCTCATCACGCCCACAAGCAGTGTGCTGTTCGCCTTAAATTTCAGCAGTCGCCATTTCGTCTCGGGCGAACCAACAGTAAGGGGCCTTGCTCGTTTAGAGCGGGAGCGGCGCGCTCAATGCAACCCCGCCGCTTTGCAGGCATCAATGAAGTTCGCGCCCTTTTTGTCCATGGCGGTTTTCACCAGTGCGTTGGCTTTTTGCAGGGCCGGGCTGGGTTGGGCCCATTGCTCGGGGGGCAGTGGTCGGGACCAGGCTTGCACGTTTTGCGGCAGGGCCGGCCGGCCCTTGCGGTGGGCCCACTCGGCGATCAGGTAGGGCATTTTCCAGAAGGTCAGGACGCGGCGCACGTACCACCAGCGCAGGGGCCATCTCGTCGGTTGGGGATACCCATAACGCTTGCGGTAGGCGTCATCCATGCCGTCATCGAGATCACCCATGAACCGGGCGTCAAGCCGCTCGATTTCAAAGGTGTGCAACCCTTCATAAGGTTTGAGCTCGTCCTCGCTCAAGGTGATGCTTAACGCAGCGAGCATGGGGTTGGGCGTATCGACCAACTCCCCTTCTTCCATGTAGTTGCGAATGGCCGTCCACATGCCCAGGGCATGGGCATCGCTGGGCTGGGCCGACAGGATGAATTGCACGGTGTCGTGCGCTTCGTCTTCCAGGCCCATGCCGAAGGTGTAATCGCGCATGGCGCCGTAGCGGGTGATGCCCTGGCTGCGAGCGACCCAGGCCACCACGCTTTCCCAGGGCACGATCAGCACGCGATGGGTGGTGTCGTCGATGTAGCAGACTTCGCGACGCTGGCGGTTGAAGCGCACCGGGTAGCTTTTGGCCAGGGTGCGGACGTTGGAGAGCATGCCGTAGATGAAGGCACCGACGGGAAGGATAAATAGAAGCGAACCCGTGGCGAATACCTGCACAACATCCCCAACAATGTCGAAAAACTTTCGGTCGATTTCAGGGGGGCTAATAGCAACGAGCCATAGACAAATAAGCACAGGCACAACAAAAGCGGTACACAAAACCATCCATATTTGAATCGCCAGCCTTTTGCCCAGTTCAACCATCCCGTAGTTGCTCCCCCCCAACTCCAGATAGGTTTCATTCATCGCCGAAAAGTTACGCCGAGAGACTGGCGCCTGCCCGGTGTACACCGGCAATGGCGCCAGAAACAGGGTTTCATTCAAGCCCCGAACCCGCAGCTGCCCGGCACTGGGCCGCTGGCTGCGGATGTCTGGCGCCGGCTCGGTGGTTTCAGGCTTGTCTTGGCGTTTGAACAGTTGGCTAAACATCGACCGTCGCCATTTCGTCGCGGGTGAACCAC
Organism: Pseudomonas sp. TE12234; assembly: GCF_054061835.1. Lineage (NCBI taxonomy): Bacteria > Pseudomonadati > Pseudomonadota > Gammaproteobacteria > Pseudomonadales > Pseudomonadaceae > Pseudomonas > Pseudomonas sp. TE12234. Next base: position 307 of record NZ_JBSSEP010000035.1, on the reverse strand, counting down.
CCGTCATTCCCCTTTCTCGTTTGCAGCGGCGTCTTCAATGCAGGCCCGCCGCTTTACAGGCGTCGATGAAGTTCGCGCCCTTTTTGTCCATGGCGGTTTTCACCAGTGCGTTGGCTTTTTGCAGCGCCGGGCTGGGTTGGGCCCATTGCTCGGGGGGCAGTGGTCGGGACCAGGCTTGCACGCTTTGCGGCAGGGTCGGCCGGCCCTTGCGGTGGGCCCACTCGGCGATCAGGTAGGGCATTTTCCAGAAGGTCAGGACGCGGCGCACGTACCACCAGCGCAGGGGCCAGGGAGTGCGTTTGCCATA
>NZ_JBSSEP010000034.1:0-27286 GCF_054061835.1 Pseudomonas sp. TE12234 | reverse complement strand
TGATGCTTAACGCAGCGAGCATGGGGTTGGGCGTATCGACCAACTCCCCTTCTTCCATGTAGTTGCGAATGGCCGTCCACATGCCCAGGGCATGGACATCGCTGGGCTGGGCCGACAGGATGAATTGCACAGTGTCGTGCGCTTCGTCTTCCAGGCCCATGCCGAAGGTGTAATCGCGCATCGCGCCATAGCTGGTGATGCCCTGGCTGCGAGCGACCCAGGCCACCACGCTTTCCCAAGGCACGATCAGCACGCGATGGGTGGTGTCGTCGATGTAGCAGACTTCTCGACGCTGGCGGTTGAAGCGCACCGGGTAGCTTTTGGCCAGGGTGCGGACGTTGGAGAGCATGCCGTAGATGAAGCCGCCGATGGGGAAAATCGCCCCCAGGGAAACCAGCGTCGAAACCTTCAAAAACATGAGTAGATCCTGGAGCGGGTTCGTGAAGTTTTCTGGATAAAAAAGCACTCCATGAATAATTACGAGACTCGGAAAAACGAAAGCTAAAAACAAAGGTATCCAAATCATTATTGCCAGTCTTTTCCCCAGCTCCACCATCCCGTAGTTGCTCCCCCCCAACTCCAGAAAAGTCTCATTCATCGCCGAAAAGTTACGCCGAGAGACTGGCGCCTGCCCGGTGTACACCGGCAATGGCGCCAGAAACAGGGTTTCATTCAAGCCCCGAACCCGCAGCTGCCCGGCACTGGGCCGCTGGCTGCGGATGTCCGGCGCCGGCTCGGCGGTATCAGGCTTGTCTTTGCGCTTGAACAGTTGGCTAAACATCGACCGTCGCCATTTCGTCGCGGGTGAACCACCAGTAAGGGGCATCGCCCGTGCCGCGGGGCAAGCTGTCCACGGCCTCGAGCCTGAATCGGCCCTGGGTCGGCAAACGTACCCCCCGCACCGTGGCGATGCGCAGGTTGCTCAGGACAAAACAGGTGCGGTGAAGCAAGTCGCGCCCGGGCTCCAGTTGGTAACCGATGTTGATCGCCAGGGCGAAATCCCATGCCTGGATGCCTGTGCCGATGGGCAGGTGAAGGGTCAGGGCCTCCTCTTCCTGGCTGGCGACCACGGCAACCGCCGCCCACGCCGCGCTGCATTCCTGCCAGCGGGTCGGCGGTAACTGCCGACTGTAGGGCCGGGGTCGATGCAGATCGCCGGTTTGACGATAGGCCTGCAAATGCAGCTGACGGCTGTCCATTTCCCGGGTGCGCACGCCGGGCAGTCGCAGTTGCACATAGGTGCGTTCCCCCTCTCGGACCAGCTCGCAGGTGGGTTGCTGCACCACCCGGGCCAAGGCGCTCCAGTCCTCCGGCAGGCTGCGTTGCAGGTTGGCCTTGCCCCAGGCGCTGGCTTGCAGCCATTTCTGCAGTGCGTCCAGGTTGAAGTAGTTGTACAGGCCTTCGCCCACCAGTTGCAGGGCCGTGCCGATCAACCCCACCAGGTTGGCCCTGGCAGCGATGCTCAACAGCCGCGGGCTGGCCTCGGCCCAGGCCAGGGCCCGTAGCTCGGCGGGTTTTTTGAGTACCTGGCTGATGATCGACGTCGTGTGTTTGGCGCCCCAGGTGTTGGTGCCCACGAGGATGCCGTCGCCGGCGATTTGCAGGGTTGTTGCAGCCAAGGCCTGGTGATTGCCTTGGGCCAGCGCTTTAGCCCATTGTCGGGAGTGTTTGCCCAGATCGATTGCGGCGGCCAATGCACCAAACCCAAATGCAAGATCCCCTGCAATACCTGCCCAGCGCCCCAACCGGCTCATCGTATTAAGCTTGCCGGCGGCACTGCCCATCTGTTCTATATGCGCCTGAAGGATTGTGACCGATAGGCCCTGTACTGCCGCAAAACCAGCAGCCGACATCACCAGGAAAGATTCAATAAGAGTCCAAGTCTCTAAAAAATAGCGGTTTGTTTTTTTATCAAACGTACTCAATGCCTCTAAAAACTTCTGCCCCTGATAAACAAACAGCAACAACGCAATCCCGTCCCCCCCGGACTTCAACGCACTCATCAGTGGCTGGCCAAACGTCCCCGTGGCGCGGAAATCACGCACGGTGCGCACCATTTCGTCACGCAGCACCGGGGCCATGCCATCGATCACGGTGCCGATTTGCCAGGGGCCACCCGTGCCGACGGTCAGGGCCCGGCTGAGGTGGTCTTCCAGCGGCACCAGCGCGGTCTTGAGACTAATGATCCGCTGGTTGAGCCTCTGCTCGCCGCCGGGCTCGGTCAGGCCATAGATTTGCCGCGACAACTCGCGATGGCGCTGTTTGTAGGTGTCCTTGAGCTGGCGGCGCAGGTCGAGCGCGGCATCGCGGGTCTGGTTGAACGCCTGGATTTCCGCCGCCGACGCCGCCCGCAGGGTCAAGCCGCTGCGGGAAAACTCGCGTAACAGTTGCAGGCGTGCCGGCACGCCCAGGTCACGGATGAAATTGTTGGGGTCGATTGAACCTCCCACACGAAAATCTCTAAGCGCGAGATCGAGCTTGTCCGCAATCTTCAATTGCCTCGCCGGGTTATACGCCCCGTCCAACAAACTCTGCAGCCCCCTGAACCGCGTATTCAGGTCCTCAAAGTTCGGCAACCGCTCATTCATCAGGCTTCTGAACTGGTTGCTCAGCACATTCACGCTGGCAAGGCTTTCCGGTGCCGTGGCGAGGGTGATCGAGAAATTGCTCAGGTCCATGAGTTTCTTGCTCAGGTCGAGCTGATCGGCCCGGGTCAGGGTGTCCAGCCCCGGCACCACGGTGAGCAGGTTGCTTTGCAGGTAGGCGGCCAGTTTTTCGGTGGCTTCGCGGTCACCGCACAGGGCGGCCACGCAGACGAATTCGGTCTCCAGCCGATGGCGGATCTGGGCATCGCTTCGGAAGTCGTAATACCAGGCGGCACGGTGGAAATGGCCGGCGACGATCATGTTCAAGCGGTCTTCGCGGATGACCTGCAGGCGCTTGTGCCAATGGGCCAGCAGCGTTTGCTGCTGGCGGACAAATGCTTCCATCTCGGCCCGATTGACCAGATGATCAATGCCGCGCTGGCCGATAGCCTCGCCGTGCAACGTTTCCCAGGTTTGCCCGTGGAGCCTGGCAATGGTGTCTCGATGCTTTTGCCACAACTCTGCGCCCAGGGCGTCCTGCAGGTTGACGGCGGCGCGCGCATAAGGATCGCTGGCCGCCGCCTTGCGCCAATGGGCCTCGTCGCCATGGATCGGCGGCCCGTCATGGTCACGCCGGATGCGCAGATACTCTTCAAGGGCGGCCTGCTGCGCAGCATCAGTGTCTTCTATCAGGGCGTTGACATCGGCATCGCGGGTGGCCAGCGCCTCGAGGCGCGCCGGTGTCACCTCGTACAAGGACTGGATGTAGGCACCGGTGAGGTACTTGCGCTGGGCGTCGTCGTCGGCGCTCCATTGCTCGATCCAGTCCGCGACTTGCAGCTGGGCGCTGGCCAGGTCGCGCATCACCCCAAAGTCGTCGCGCAAGACCAGGAACAGGTAGTCGTTCTGATGATCCCCCAGCACCTGGCTGGTGAGTGCTTCGATCGCCGTGGCCTTGAACAGCGACGTGTCTTCCCAGCCATAGGGCTGGCGCGCTTGCGGGTGGGCACCTTCGGGCAATGGCTCGCGGCCAGGGCTTGGCGCGCTGGTTTCTGCGACCTCGGCCAGCCAGATTATCGCCTGGCGCAGGCTCAGCAAATCGGCGCCGCCCCGGTCTGGACAGGCTTTGGCCAGCTCGATGCGTTGCATCAAGCGCTCGCGCTCGGCGGCGTCCTTGAGCACTTGCGAACACTTGTAGGCCGTCCACTGGATTTCCGAATAGCTGGCAAACAAGGTGTGCCGACGGGCGAAGACCAAGTGCGGTTCACCCACCGACGTGGTGCGCGTATCGCCCGCCACCTCCGGGCCCTGCCACAGCAGCTTGCTGATCTGCCCCTGTTCGACGCGGTATTCGTGCAGGTAGCCGGTGCCGCTGTCGATGATGTACAGGTACCCGTCGCGCAGCAGGCGTATGCCCAGCGGCTGGCTGTCCGGCTTGAGCGGCAGGGTCAATTCGGATGAGGGATCAAGGTGTTCGACCAGTCCATAACGCAGCGGCAGCAACTGCACTTTCTGGCCCATCAGGGGACACAGGCCCATGGGCGAACGGATGTCCTGGGCGCTCTTGGCCATGGCGGCGATGTTGGCAGCGGATTGCGGCGGTTTCTGAGTGGTCATGGCTCGTCTCCCGGAAGCTGGGTCGAGCGCTGATGTGCCAGCTCGGCTGCGCGATTCACGCGGCTCAACGGTGATTGTTGGGACGACACCGTCAGCAGCTCGACGATGTCCGGGTGATCGCTCAACGGCTGGCCGGCCAGATGGGCATATACATTGCCGTAGAGAGTGATTTGCTGTTCCGAGGTGAAGCCGTGTCGATAAGCCTCCTGCGCTGTTTTTTCAGCAAACCGCAGACGCTCCCGGTCTGTGCAGGACGCCATGAATCCGGGGAAATAGCGCCGCAGGTGATCGTTGAGGTCGAGTACCACATGATGAAACTGCGCCTCTTCCAGGGCCGTGAGTTCCTCCTCGGTCAACCGATAGGTATCGCCGCTGTCTGGCGTGGCGTGATCCGGACGTTGATGTTGTAGCCACACGGCCTGAAGACCATCAGGCAGGCACAGATGCTGGACGGGGCCGAACCAGCGTGCACTGTTGGCTTGCCGTGCAAGGTCGAGCAACTGATGCATGACCGCTGGATCGGCGAGGCGTGGCATGACGTCCACGTTGCTCGGGTGCTTGACGGTCAACAGGCGACGCCAGTGCTTTACAAGCGCTGACGCATCAGCAGAGCTGAACAGCAGAAAGCCCCACTCCATGGCTGCATGTTCCTGAAAGTACGCCAGCACCGGATCGTCTGCGCCATTGAGGGTGACCAGCCGTGGTGAAATATCCGCCAGTTCCTGCCAGCGCGTTCCCTGGTAGAGGCCTTGGACCGGATTATCCCAACGGCGCAGCGTGTGCGACAGGTTGGGGGCACTGACACCGTCCAGGAGAAGGTAGGCCGATATAGACCATGGCAAATCATCCGGTAATAGAGGTAACTCAAGCATTGGCTTCACCCGTTTGCTGTCGGGTTGCTTCGCAAACTGCGCAGATCGGTTTTCTGGCCATCAGGGCCAGTCGCTGCGCATGGGGTAACAAAGGCACTTGTGGGGCAGATGCGGTGGTTGATGCAGCGGACAGCGGTGGTAACCCCGCCACCGGCACGCCCCCCTCGACGATGGGCACACTGCTGAAGATCCCGCCCGAATGAATCACGATGTGATGGCCGCCGGCCGACAGCGTCAGGCTCGCGTCGGCATCAATCACCACCTGGCTGGCGGAGACCCGCGCCTGTGGACCGGCCTGGATCACCAAGGTGCCGTCAGCGGTGGTACTGCTGTTGCCGCCGATGTTGAGCAGGTCGTGGGTGCCGATGACGGTGCTGCGCGTGCCGTTGGTGGTGTGCCGTTCATCCGCCTTGATCAGGCTGGTGCTGTTGGCGTCGACCTGCTCAACGCGGTTGCGGCGGATCTGGCTGTGGCTGTCATTGAGGATCAGTTGCTCGACATCACGTTCGGCGCGCAGGTAGATCTTTTCCTGACCGGCGCGGTCTTCGATCATCAGTTCGTTGTACCCACCGGTGTGCGGTGAACTGTGGCTGCGCAGCACGCTTTTGGTCTTGTGCCCGGGCAAGGGATAAGGCGCGGACATGACCTTGTTGGCCACGCAGCCGGTGATCAGCGGTTGATCAGGATCGCCCTCCAGAAAAGTCACCACGACTTCCATGCCGATGCGCGGCAGGGTCACCGAACCGAAGTTTTGCCCGGCCCAACTCGATGAAACGCGAATCCAGCAGCTGCTGCGTTCACTGTTGAATTCGGCGCGGTCCCACGGGAACTGGCACTTCACCCGGCCGAACTCGTCGCAGTAGATCTCTTCGTGTGCAGGCCCGGTCACCCGCGCTGTCTGGCTGACCAATGGAGGGCGGCGCGGCGGCAGCGGTGGACGAAAAACCACCCGTGCGGGAATCACGCAGAACGTGTTGCGGTAGCCTTGGGTGAAACCGTCGGCGGCCTTGACGTCACTGCTGGCCGCTTCCTCAAGCACCTGCGGCTGTCGGCCATCATGGGTAACACTGAGCAACTGCCACAAGTCGTTGCACTTTTTTCGGGGGTGGTCGATCAGGTTGAACAGATGGCCGCAACGCAGGTGTGGCTGATTGCTCTCACCCTGGCCCAGTTCATGGTCGCTGCGATGCCGCTCCAGCGCCTGACGGGCAAGGTGGTCGCCGCGTTTTTCGTTCCCCAGCCACAGTGGGTAACGATAATCCTCCAGCGCCGGGCCGAACTCGGCGCTGAAACGACTCTCGAGCAACAGGCTCGGCCGTTTCAGATCATAGTCGCGCCGGGTGACGGTACTGGTGCGAGTGCGGGTACGCACGCTGAAGCGGCTGACCACCGGATGCTCGGCCACCATGCCGCTGTCCTGTTGATAAGGCGTGGCCCCGAGTTTGGGCAGGAACACCTGATCATCGGTGAACACCAGCCTATGACCGTCCGCTGAGTGCTGGTGATGCCAGGCGATACCGTCCTCGGCGCACAGGCGCTGGAGGAAGGTGAAATTGTCTTCCGCGTACTGGGTGCAGTACTCGCGCGGCGCACTGGTGCTGACATGGAAGGTAAAGGCATCGGCCTGAATGCCGTGGCCTTTGAGGACCTGGGTGATGATCTGCGGCACGTTCAAACGCTGGAAAATCCGCTGGTCGTGGCTGAACTGCAAATAGTGCAGCGCCGGTACCAGGGTCAGGTGATAGTGAGTCAGACGTTTACCCGTCTCGCCCATCCGCACGTCTTCGATATGCCCATGGATGCCTTCGCCATCAAGGCCGAATTGCAGAAATGCGGGTTGGCCGAGCAGGCTTTCCAGATCGAAATCCGGATGCTCGCTGACCAGTTCAATGCGGATGCTGTAAAGCGTGCTGATGGCTTCAGTGCCGTTGAAGGCCAGCACCTTGAAATCGTGACGGATCGCAGGATTCTGCAGCACGAGATGCGCTGCATTGGCCGACCGGAACATACGCTTATCCTTGGCAAAGAGACGAAGAAGCGCGACGTCCAAACCGTCCCTGGTTCGTGCTCGCGAAAATTGGCAGGCACGCTAACAAGGCAAAAAGCGGAAAGATGTAGGAAGACTCTTTAAAGTCGGAAGGAAGCTTCCTTTACGAGCATCAACCGGTCAGCAGAAACGAAAAAGCCCCTGATTGTCAGGGGCTTTTTTGTCGGTGCCGCATTTTAGAACACCAGTTTGTAGCCGATCAGCACCAGCATCGTCGCCAGGCAAGGACGCAGCAGTTCATCGGAAATGCGGCCGGTCAGATGGCTGCCCAGATAAATCCCCGGCAGCGAACCGACCAGCAAGTAACCGAGGACATGCCAGTCCATGTTGCCCATGCTCGCATGGCCAAGGCCGGCGACCAGGGTCAGCGGCACGGCGTGAGCGATTTCCGTGCCGACCAGGCGGCGGGTCGGCAACAGCGGATAGAGGATGAACAGCGCCACGGTGCCCAGCGCGCCAGCGCCGATGGAGGTCAGCGCGACCATGGTGCCGAGCACCAGACCGGTGATGACCGTCAGGACATTCAACCGCGTACCGCTGGGGTTGTAGTTGCCGCCGGCACGCTTGTGGGCGAAGTCGAGCAGGCGTTTCTTGAACAGGATCGCCAGCGCCGTGGCAAACAGGACAAAACCCAGGGCCTGCTTGATGATGGCGTTCATCGCCTCGGGCGCGCTGTGCAGACTGCTCAGGAACCACAGCGTCAATGCCACTGCCGGTACACTGCCCAGCGTCAACCAGCCAGTGATGGCCCAGTCGATGTTGTTGTTCTTTTTGTGAACCAGTACGCCGCTGGATTTGGTGATGGCCGCGTACAGCAGATCGGTGCCCACCGCCGTTGCCGGGTTAATGCCGAACCACAGCAGAATGGGCGTCATCAACGACCCACCGCCCACGCCCGTCATGCCGACGATGAAGCCAACCACCAGCCCGGCTACGATCAACCCGATATTCACTAAATCCATCGATACGCCCACAAAGACTGCAAGGGAAATCTGGCCCGCAGCATAGCGATTTTTCTTATAACCAGTTATATCGATGCGATCTATCTTTATATCCACATCGCCACATGCCCCTTTAGGAGCTGGCTTGCCGGCGATGGCGTCAGTTGATGGCGAACTTACTGCACCGGCAGAAAATTCAAAAACAGCAGGCTCTGGGCGTAATTGAGGCCAATGCGCCGGTAGCGCTCGTCCAGCATCTGCGTCAGCAAATCCAGGCGCGCGACTATTTTGCCGAACTCCACGGCAAAACTCAGGTTGCTGCCCTCCTCCGAGATTTCGTTGGAGAACAGCATGGGTTCGCCGTTTTTATTTTGCCGCTGGCTCAGGATCCAGGTGGCAATCTCGATGTTGCGCGCAGCGTTGCTGACGAACGTCGGGTTGATCGCGTCCGTCATATAGAACTCCAGGCGATTGCCGTGGGCGGTGACCAGCATGCTGCCGATGGCATAGATGAACGCACCGACCCGGTCGCCAAGAAACTCCGGACTCATGGCAAACCGCAGCGCCGCCAGGTCCTTTTTACCGCCAAGCGTAGGCAGCGGCTGCTGCAGTTCGATGGCCATGCGCACTTGCTTGCCAGCGATGCGGGCGTCGAGGAAGCCGGATTTTTTCAGCTCGTCGGGGTTGCGCCGGTACAGCTTGCTCATCAGCAGGTAAAGGCTGTCGAGGTTGTCGCGCATGGTCAGGGTGGCCATGCGGTCGACACTGGTTTGCAGAAATTCCTGGGGTTTGCCTTCGCGCAATTGAGTCATGAGGTCGTTGCCGTCCTGATGGCTGCATCCGCTGACGAGGAACGTCGACAGGCCAACCAGCAGCAGGCAATGGCGGCGGATTGAGGTGATACTGATGGGTAACGCTCGAGCCATGGGTTCTTGGACTTGGGCATGGGCCGACGGTGGGGATCGCCGCAGGCTGCCCAAAAGTAGAGCCGTGGATTTCGCAAAAGTGCAGTCATGCCGTCACCAATCGATCACCGGCATGCTGCAATTTTGATCGAAGCGCGGAACCCGGAAGCTATGCTGATTGCCAATAGCTATACGGCTTGAGTGTTTACAGGAGATTTGCATGCGTTCTCTCGAATTGGCCGGTGTCAACGTGCCGGTCATCGGCCAGGGCACCTGGCAAATGGGCGAAGATCGCTCCCGGCACAACGAGGAGGTCGCGGCGTTGCGCCTGGGGATCGAGTTGGGCATGACCCTGATCGACACCGCCGAGATGTATGCCGAGGGTGGTGCCGAGGAAGTGGTGGGCGAAGCCATCGCCGGCCGGCGCGACGAGGTGTTTCTGGTCAGCAAGGTCTACCCGCACAACGCCAGCCGCAAGGGCATCCCCCAGGCCTGCGAACGCAGCCTGCGGCGCCTTGACACCGACCATATCGATTTGTACCTGCTGCATTGGCGCGGCCAGTATCCCCTGGAGGAAACGGTCGAAGCCTTCGAACAACTGCGCGCAGCGGGCAAGATCGGTCGCTGGGGCGTGTCCAATTTTGACGTCGATGATCTGCAGGAACTGGCCGCGCCGGCCTGCGCCACCAATCAAGTGCTCTACAACCTGGAAGAGCGCGGCATAGAATTTGATTTACTGCCCTGGTGTCAGCAGCGCAGGATGCCGGTCATGGCCTACTGCCCGATTGGCCAGGGCGGGAAGATGCTGGCCAATGCCACGCTCAGGCAAGTGGCCGCCCGTCACCGCGTGACGCCTGCCCAAGTGTCGCTGGCATGGCTTTTGCGCCAGGACGGAGTGATTGCCATCCCCAAGGCGGTACGCCCCGAGCATGTGCGACTCAACGCACAGGCAGCGGAGTTAGTGCTGGAACCCGGGGATCTGGAGGCGCTGGACCAAGCGTTTCACGCGCCGCAACGCAAACAGCGGTTGGCCATGGTCTGAGCCATCGCAGTCTGTCAGAGGACTTGCGCATGAGAAGCACCGATCGGCTGGACGCCTTTAACCTGCAGCGCTTCGTTCAGGCGCAGGACCCGGTGTTCGACCGGGCTCAGGCCGAATTGAATGCCGGCCGCAAGCGCAGCCACTGGATGTGGTTCATCTTTCCGCAGTTTGCCGGGCTGGGTGGCAGCGACATGTCCAAACGCTTCGCGATCGGTTCCAGCGAAGAAGCCCGAGCCTATCTCGAGCACCCATTGCTGGGCGCGCGGTTGCGCACATGCACCCAAGAAGTGCTGAACATCCAGCAGCGCTCGGTGAAGGAGATCTTCGGCCATCCCGATGACCTGAAATTTCATTCGTCGATGACGCTGTTCGCCCAGGTCGCACCTGACGACAGTCTGTTCCATCAAGCCCTGAATCAATACTTCCACGGCATTCTGGATGACTGGACGTTGTCGCTGATGGACTCAAAACAGGCCCAGTTGCCCACCAATCAGGGTTGAGAAATCGTCATCGACGAACGGCAGGATCGCGTCGGCCACCGGTTGCAACTGCTTGCTGATGTAATGCTCGTAATCGATGGGTGCGCTGCGGATCTCCAGCGGCTCAGGGCCGGCGACGGTAATCACATAACTGATCCAGCCGCCATTCTGGTATTGCCGCGGACGGCCCTGCCGGTCGTTGTAGTCATCGGCGATACGCGCTGCCCGCACATGGGGCGGCACGTTGCGTTGATAATCATCGAGGGTGCGGCGCAGGCGCTTGCGGTAGATCAGGCGATCATCGAACGCTCCGGCCAGGGTCTGGCGCACATAGTCGCGCACATAATCCTGATAGGGCTTGCGGTTGAAGATGCGCAGGTACAGCTCCTGCTGGAACTGGCGGGCCAGCGGTGACCAGTCGGTGCGCACGGTTTCCAGGCCTTTGTAGACCATCTCGTCGGTGCCATCGGCGCGCGTCACCAACCCCGCATAACGCTTCTTGCTGCCCTCCTCCGCACCGCGAATGGTCGGCATCAGGAAACGCTTGTAGTGGGTTTCGAACTGCAGTTCGAGCGCACTCTCCAGGCCAAATTCCTGCCGCACATGCTCGCGCCACCATTGGTTGACGTGATCCACCAGCGCATGGCCGATCTGCGCGGCCTCCTGCTGACCGTGGGCCCGGCGCAACCAGACGAAGGTGGAATCGGTATCACCGTAAATCACCGTATGGCCCTGGTCTTCGATCAACTGACGGGTGCGCAGCATGATCTCGTGACCGCGCAGGGTGATGGACGATGCCAGGCGCGTATCGAAAAACCGGCACCCGCTGGAACCGAGCACCCCGTAGAAGGCGTTCATGATGATCTTCAGCGCCTGGGACAGGGGGGCGTTACGTTCGCGCTTGGCGATTTCCCGACCCTCGGCAACCCTGGCCACGATAGCGGGCAGGCAATGCCGGGTTCTGGAAAACCGGGCACCCCGGAAACCGGGCACCGACTCGCTGTCATCGGGATGCTTGAGCCCTTCGATCAAACCCACCGGGTCGATGAGGAACGTGCGGATGATCGATGGATAAAGACTTTTGTAGTCGAACACCAGCACCGACTCGTACAGGCCCGGTTGCGAGTCCATGACAAACCCGCCGGGGCTGGCCTGTGGCGGGCGCCCGCCGAGGTTGGGCGCGACAAAGCCCTGGCGATGCATCAACGGCATGTAGAGGTGGGTGAATGCCGCCACTGAGCCGCCCATGCGGTCCACCGGCAACCCGGTGACACTGGCCCGCTCCAGCAAAAAGGTCAGCAATTGGGTGTGGGCGAAAATTCGGGTGACCAGCTCGCAGTCCTTGAGGTTGTACCTGGCCAGCGCTGGCTTGTCCTCGCCGAACATGCGGTTTATTTCGTCCATGCGCTGGTACGGATTGTCGATCGACTTGCCTTCGCCCAGCAGGGTTTGCGCGACGTTTTCCAGGCTGAACGACGGAAAACTCCAGGTCGCCGAACGTAGCGCCTCGATGCCGTCGATGATCAGCCGGCCGGCAGCGGAGGCAAAATAATGGTTGCCATTGCCGTGCTCGCGCCACTGCATTTCCTCGCCGCCACGCCCCAGCTTCAGCGGCACGCCCAGTTGCCGGGCGTGTTGATGCAGCACCCGCAGATCGAACTGCACGACGTTCCAGCCGATGATCGCGTCGGGATCGTGCCGGGCAAACCAGTCGTTGAGCTTTTTCAGCAACAGGGTGCGCGAGTCGCAGTATTCGAGCTGGAAATCCACCTCACTGTCATCGCCATTGGGTGGGCCGAGCATGTACACCTGCCGCTCGCCGCAACCCTCCAGGGCGATGGAATACAACTCGCCCCGGGCGGTGGTTTCGATGTCCAGGGACGCCAGCCGCAGCGTCGGCCGGTAGCCGGGATCGGGCTTCATCTGCGCGTCGAGCAACACGCCCTCGGCGCCTGGCGTACCACCAAAACGCACCGGGGCGGTGATGAAGCGCTCCATCAGATAGCGTTCCGGCGGACGCACGTCAGCCTCGTACACCTCGACCCCGGCCCTGCGCAGGGCGGTTTCCAGGCGCATCAATTGTCCATGCTGCCGGCAATACAGCCCGAGCACCGGGCGATGCTCGAAATCCAGCAAGGCCAGTTCCCGCAGTTCGACATTTTTTTCATCGTGCAGCAGCGCCTCCGCCTGCTCGCGCTGGCTGGCCGGAATAAACGCCACCGACGGCTGATGAGGCAGGCGGATGCGCCGGGGACCGCTGTCGGTCGCCAGCCAGAACTCGACTTCCGTACCGGCCGGGGTATCGCGCCAATGCCGGGTCAGGACGAAGCCCTGCGGTAAATCCACCACTGAAAACCTCAACATTGATTCAGGGTGGTGATTCTACGCCACCACGGACCCTTGGGAGCGAGCTTGCTCGCGATGGCGGCCTGACAGTCAAGATGGATGTCGACTGATATGACCTCATCGCGGGCAAGCCCGCTCCCACAGGTACTTTGCCGGGCAGGAATCCGGGGGTTACCGAAGAAAAACCACCGAATGACGTTTTTTGCAGGTTATCTGCCGCTTTCTCTCTTGCCCTGCGCGCCGGCGTCTACGATTCTTCAATAACAACGACAACACCCGAGAAACCGCCATGAAAACCGTCGCGCAACTACTCAAGTTGAAAGATCAGAAGAATCAGGAAGTGCACCAGATCAAACCTGGTCATATGGTGCTGGAAGCGCTGATGAAGATGGCAGAGAAAAACGTCGGTGCCTTGCTGGTGGTGGAAAATGACGAAGTGCTGGGCATCATCAGTGAGCGTGACTACGCGCGCAAACTGGTGCTGCACGGGCGTTCTTCGGTGGGTACGCCGGTACGCGACATCATGGTTTCACCGGTAATTACCGTGGACACCCATCAAACCGTCGATACCTGCCTGGGCATCATGTCCGACAAACGCCTGCGGCACTTGCCGGTGGTGGAGGACGGCAAGTTGATCGGCTTGCTGTCGATTGGCGACCTAGTCAAGGAAGCCATCGCGGAACAGGCGGAACTGATTCGTCAGCTGGAACAGTACATTCGCGGGGAATAACTCAAACACACCCCCCCTCCCCTGTGGGCGAGCCTGCTCGCGATAGCGGTCGTTCAGTCAACCAGGATGTTGAGGCTGATGCCCCCTTCGCGAGTAGGCTCGCTCCTGCAGTGACCGCGCTTGCCACAGGATCAGTTGACGCCAGGAAACACACTGCCCGCCTTTGTTTTGCAGTGCTCAGGCCGGCCAATGCCGGGCGAACACCGGCGCCAGCGTCGGATGTCGGTCGATGCGTTCCAGCCAGGCGTAAAACCCCGGCCGGGCCGTGCGCAAATGTTCGCGGCTGCCTGACCATCGACTGACCACCGCCGCCAGCACATCCAGCGCTCCCGGCGTCTCGTCCCCCAGATACAGCTCGGCGGAAAACTTATCGGCAAACACTTCCCAACTCCAATGCAGCCGTGCGCGGGTGCCCGCCATCAGGTTTTGCCGTGACGACTCATCCGCCACGGCCAGCCAGCGTTCGGGGTAATCGATGATGCCGATCGCCGCATAGCAATTGCTGACGATGTACACCAGGCCACGGATGGCCTGATCACGGTCGGCCGGGTTGTCCGGCAGCAGGTTCGACTCGGGAAACGTCAGCCCGAGATGAATCAGAATCGCCGCGCTCTCGGTGAGGATGCTGCTGTCGGGCAATTGCAGGGTCGGAATCTGCTTGAGCGGGTTGAGCTTCTCCAGGTCCAGGGCGGCCTGCGAAGACGACTCGACATCGATGAAGCGATAAGGGATCTCACACAGTTCCAGTGCCGCCTCGATTGCGGCCGCGCCCGAATTCTGATGACCGTAGAGCTGATACATACACACCTCCTTGGGATGCCAACCAGTGTAGAAGCCGCCCTTGACCCTGCTGGAGCCATCCGACGACCGCATCATCAAGCCCACAAGGGGTATGCCGCTATCCCTATCAATCCCGTCGATGTTCACCATCATGCCAATGAAGTTCTCATTAAAATTGCGCGGCGTAACATCTGCTCCATACCCACCCAACAAGACCCGGAGCACACCACCATGAAACGCCAGACTCTTCTCAGCATCGCTTTCTCGGTTTTTGCAGTAAACGCTTTCGCCGCTACCTCTGCTCAACCTGTCGTCGCCGAAGGCGGCTCGGATCGTCTGATTGAAAGTCGCGTGGCAGAAGGTGGCTCTGATCGCCTGATCGAAAACCGCGTCGCTGCCGATGGCTCCGACCACCTGCAAGGCAACACCATCGCCGCCGATGGTTCCGACCACCTGCAAGGCAACACCGTCGCCGCCGATGGTTCCGACCATCTGCAAGGCAACACCGTCGCCGCCGATGGTTCCGACCACCTGCAAGGTAACACCGTCGCTGCCGATGGCTCCGACCACCTGCAAGGTAACACCGTCGCTGCCGATGGCTCCGACCACCTGCAAGGCAACACCGTCGCCGCCGATGGCTCCGACCACTTGAACAGCAACCACATCGCATGAATGAATGGCTTTACCGCTCTCCTCGACAAAAAACCGGCCTCATCAGCCGGTTTTTTTATGCCTGGGATAATCCGCAGAACCGCCTGCGATCATTAGCGCTTCAGTCAGCCCGCGCCATACAGCGCTGATAACGCTCATCGACCCGCTTGGCAAACCAGGCCGTGGTCAGTTTGCGAGTGATTTTCGGGCTTTGCAGGACAATCCCCGGCAATACCTGCCGAGGCAATGGCCGGCCTTCAGCCTGTTCGGCCAGCGCAAAGACTCGCTGATACAACGTGCTGTCTTCGAACCCCAGGCTGTTGCCCTCCTGCAACTGATCCCTGATCGTCGTATTGCGCATACCCAGTGACTTGCCGAGGCTGCGCACGGCCACTTCCGTGGTACCGGGCATGATCGAACCGTAATTGACCAGGTCGCCATCCAGCGCCAGCGGAATGCCCGAGGCCCGGCTCACGGCGTTCTGGAAAGCGGCATTGCGGCTGGCGTACCAACCGGCGTTGAAATCGGCGAAGCGATACAGCGGTTGCGGGTAGTTCACCGGGTATCCGAGCAAATGGGCGATACCGAAATACATGCCGCCACGCCGAGTGAAGACTTCATGGCGGATCGAGCCTTCTACCGGGTAGGGATAACCCTTGGCGTGCTGCTCGGCAAAGTCGACGCTGACCTGCATCGGCCCGCCGGTGTGCACCGGATTGAAGCCACCGAACAGCGTCTGGCCCATGGGCACCATGCCGATAAAATCATCGAAGATCGCACTCAGTTCCTTTTCGCTACGCGCCGCGTTGAGGCGCTCGCTGTAAGTTTTGCCATTGGCCGAGCGCACCTGCAACGCCGCATTGACCAACAGGCCGGGGATGTGGGCTTTGGCGGCCCGACGATCAATTTCGTCGCGTGCGATTTTGCCCAGGCCAGGCACGCTCGGATCGGCCTGAAAGGTCGACTCCTGCTCGGTGACAGCCAGCACCGAGCAGAGGTTTTGCGTGGTCGTCTCGATTTTCTGCGCGGCAAACGCCGCATAGATGTCTGTGGCCCAACCCTGGCGGTCAACGGCATTGGCCGGCAGCAGTCGCACAATTTCGGCCTTGACCTCAGCGGGCGTTCGCACCGGCGCCTGTTGCGTGCGTTGACTGCCGCAACCGGCCAGCACCAGCAACGCGACGATGCTCATGATCAATCGATGGGCTTGCATGCTGCTCCAGAAAATCCGTTATGCCGGGCTAACCATACGATCAATGGCCTGTCCGAGGCTATGCCCCTGAGCAAGGGTCTTCTCCGTTGGGCAGCCAGCCTGGCCGCCCGCCACGGCTGGACCATACTAGACCCACACCGCGAGGAGGACAGGCTCATGCACCGCAGCGACGTGTTGATCATTGGCGCTGGCCCGACCGGGCTGGTCCTGGCGCTGTGGCTGAGCAGACTGGGGATCCACGCAAGAATCATCGACAAAACATCCACGTCCGGTACCACATCGCGGGCACTGGCCGTGCAGGCCCGGACGCTGGAGCTGTACCGCCAACTCGACCTCAGTGACAGCGTCGTGCAGCAGGGTCATTGCGTGGAGGCCGCCAATTTCTGGGTCAAGGGTGAACCCGTGGCCCGCTTGCCGCTCAGCCGCATCGGCGAGGGCCTGACGCCTTACGCCTTCCTCGAAATATTCCCCCAGGACGAACACGAACGGCTGCTGATCAAACGCCTCGAAGCCTTTGGCGTCACCGTGGAGCGCGACACCGAGCTCGAGGCTTTCGAGGAAACCGGTGACGGCATCAGTGCGACGTTGCGTCTGCCCGATGGTCAGCGGGAAACCTGCCAGGCCTGCTACCTGGCCGGTTGCGACGGTGCCCGCTCGGTCGTGCGCAAGGCCCTGGACACCGGCTTTCCCGGCGGGACCTACCAGCAGATTTTCTATGTGGCCGATGTGCAGGCCAGCGGCCCGACATTCAACGGCGAACTGCACGTGGACCTCGATGAGGCCGACTTTCTCGCGGTGTTCCCCCTGGCAGGAAGCGGTCGCGCACGCCTGATCGGCACCGTTCGCGATGAGCGCGCCGAGCACGCCGAAACCCTGCGATTCGAAGATGTCAGCAGCCGGGCCATCGAGCATCTGAAGGTGCAGATCGAACAGGTGAACTGGTTCTCGACCTACCGCGTGCATCATCGGGTGGCCGATCACTTCCGCACCGGCCGTGCGTTTTTACTCGGCGACGCGGCCCATGTGCACAGCCCCGCCGGCGGCCAGGGCATGAACACCGGCATAGGCGATGCCATCAACCTGGCGTGGAAACTCGCCGCAGTGTTAAGCGGCGGTGCCGAGGCCCGATTGCTCGACACCTACGAAACCGAACGCATGGCCTTTGCCCGCAAACTGGTGGCGACCACTGACCGGGTGTTCACGTTCGTCACCGCCGAAGGCCGCATGGCCGACCTGCTGCGCACACGCCTGGCGCCCTTCCTGATTCCGAAAATGGCCACGTTCGAGAGGTCCCGCGAATTCCTGTTTCGCACGGTGTCGCAGATCACCTTGAACTACCGCCGCATGCCTTTGAGCACCGGCGTTGCCGGGCATGTTCATGGCGGCGACCGCTTGCCCTGGGCGCACGATGGCGAGGGGGACAACTTCGAACCGCTGAAATCCCCGAACTGGCAGGTGCATGTGTATGGCGACACCAGCGACGAAATGATCGCCTGGTGCATCGAACATCATTTGCCGCTGCATGTGTTCGACTGGCGGCCAGCGTTTGAAACAGCCGGCCTGGGGCGTAACGGGTTTTACCTGTTGCGGCCCGACACCTATGTGGCGATAGCCGAAACCTGCTCGGACCCGAAGGTGATCGAGCGGTATTTCAAACATCACGGGATTCGGTCGTTTTTCGGCTGATCCCGCCCCCTGTGAGCTGGCAAGCCAGCTCCAACAAGGGACCGGGTGAGTCTTAGATACCGGCCAGTGCCAGGTCCATCGCGAAATAGGTGAAGATCAGATCCGCCCCTGCCCGCTTGATTGCGCCAAGACTTTCGCGCACCACACGGTCTTCATCGATCGCCCCGGCTTGCGCGCCGAACTTGATCATCGCGTACTCGCCGCTCACCTGATACGCCGACAGCGGCAACCGCGACACCTCACGAATGTCGCGGATGATGTCCAGGTAGGCGCCGGCCGGCTTGACCATCAGCGCGTCGGCGCCTTCCTGCTCGTCGAGCAGTGATTCGCGCACCGCTTCACGGCGGTTCATCGGGTTCATCTGATAGCTTTTACGATCCCCCTTGAGCGCGCTGCCACCGGCTTCGCGAAACGGGCCGTACAGCGCCGAGGCGAACTTGGTCGAATAGGCCATGATCGCCGTCTGCTGGAACCCGGCGGCGTCGAGTGCCCGGCGAATGGCCTGGACCTGCCCGTCCATCGCCGCCGACGGCGCAATCACATCGGCACCGGCACGGGCCGCCGCCACGGCTTGTTTGCCGAGGTTGATCAGGGTCTGGTCATTGTCGACTTCGTGGTTGTGCAGAACACCGCAATGACCGTGGTCGGTGTACTCGCAGAAGCAGGTGTCGGACATGACAATCATCTCCGGCACCGCGTCCTTGGCGATACGCGACATCCGCGACACCAGACCGTCGTCGCGCCAGGTGTCGCTGCCGCTGCTGTCCAGGTGGTGGGACACGCCAAAGGTCATCACCGACTTGATCCCGGCCCGGGCGTAACGCTCGATCTCGCCGGCCAGTTTCGATTCGGGAATGCGCATCACACCGGGCATGCTTTTGATCGGCACGAAATCATCGATTTCTTCTTCGACGAAAATCGGCAGCACCAGGTCGTTGAGGCTGAACTCGGTTTCCTGGAACAGACTGCGCAGGCTCGCATTGCGGCGCAGACGGCGTGGGCGTGCTTCGGGGAACTGACTGGACATGGGCATTCCTGGTAATCGGAGAACAAGACGAAAGTCGTAGGGGGGCAAAGCTTATGCCCTGCGAGGTACAGGGCACAAACGTCGAACGCTCAAGACTGCATTACCGCGATGGCAATAATCCTTGAGCAAACACCAACCTCCTGTGGGCACGGGCATCCCGCTCCCACAAGAGGTTCAGTGACACTACAGCGTTAGCGTGCCATCGATGCAGGTCACCACAGCACCACCGATCCAGATTTCATCACCTATCTGTTCCACCTGGATGCGCCCGGCACGGCCCATGGTCAAACCCTGGCTGACGACGTAGCTGGCCGGTGCCAATCCTTCGCCGAGCAGCCATTGGGCAATTCCGGCATTCAGGCTGCCGGTGGCCGGGTCTTCAGGCATTCCATCACCGGAAATGAACGCTCGGACCTCGAACTGCGCATCATCGCCATCGCGCTCGGGGTGCCAAGGTGCAATGACACCGACGGCCAGGCCGAGCATTTGCGAATGGTCCGGTTGCAAGTCCAGGACCTGTTGTCGATCCTCGACCATCACCGCCAGCCAACCGGCGCCGTTATCGACCCAATGCGCCCGGACAATCGCATCCCGTTCAAGCCCCAGGCCCAATCGCACACGCTCCACCAACCCGGCCTCCACTGGCCCGGACTTGAGCAGCGGCGGAGCGAGAAATGCCAGTTCCGCGCCCTGTCGACGAACCCGCACCAGGCCGACACCACACTCCTGAATGATCTCGTCACCCTTGGGTATACCGCCCGCCTCAAGCCAGGCGTGGCAGGTGCCCAGGGTGGGATGGCCGGCAAATGGCAATTCGTTCAATGTCGTGAAAATCCGCACCCGATAATCGGCCCGAGGGTTCTGCGGCTCGAGCACGAAGGTGGTTTCGCTGAGGTTGGTCCAGGTCGCGAAAGCCCCCATGCGCTCATCGCTGAGCCCATCGGCGCCGAACACCACCGCCAGCGGGTTGCCCTTGAGTGGCACGCGACTGAAAACATCGACTTGCTTGAAATTGTATGAACTCATGGCCGTCCCTGGTCGTGATCAGATCGAAACGTTTGGCTTTGGAATTTCCAGCCCGCGCTTGACCGCCGGCCGTGCCAGGAACTTCTCCAGCACCCGGGTGACGTTGGGGAAGTTCTGGATGCCGACCAGATCGCCCGCCTCATAGAAGCCGATCAGGTTGCGCACCCAGGGGAAGGTCGCGATATCGGCAATGGTGTAGCGCTCGCCCATGATCCAGTCACGTCCTTCAAGGCGCTTGTCGAGGACGCCGAGCAGCCGTTTGCTTTCTTCGACGTAGCGGTCACGGGGACGTTTGTCTTCGTAGTCCTTGCCGGCGAATTTATTGAAGAAGCCGAGCTGGCCGAACATTGGCCCGATGCCGCCCATCTGGAACATCAGCCACTGAATGGTTTCGTAACGCGCTGCCGATTCCTGGGCGAGCAACTGCCCGCTTTTGTCGGCGAGGTAGATCAGAATCGCCCCGGACTCGAACAGCGGCAAAGGTTGGCCGTCCGGGCCATGGGGATCGAGGATGGCCGGGATCTTGTTGTTGGGGCTTAACGACAGGAATTCGGGGGACATTTGATCGTTGGTGTCAAACCCGACGCGGTGTGGCTCGTAAGGCAAGCCGATCTCTTCGAGCATGATCGAGACCTTGACGCCGTTGGGGGTCGGCAAGGAGTACAGCTGAATCCACTCCGGGTACTGTGCGGGCCATTTTTGGGTGATGGGAAACGCAGACAAATCGGTCATGGGAAGGATCCACGAGAAAATTGAAAGTAGTGATACTAATGCAGGAGTTGCGCTGCCGTTATCAATATCACTGATGTTGAAGATCAACAGTTGACAGTCCGGATCAAGCCTCTAAGGTGTAGCCTGTCCATCATTTCGCAATATCCTGTCGCTAATCTTCGCTCCAGTCATTTCAGGGGTACCGGTAGATTGCAGCGCGCGGTCGGAATCGAACCAAACAGGCACCTGCGGACTCTGAGCACTGGCCATCCAAAGACGACCCGACTCATAGACATGGAAAACACCCGATGCCGGCAACTCGTGGTGTAGAGGTTTGTCAGCCCTAACCCAATGTGCGAAGCCCCCCTATTTCATGAAGAACCCTCTGAAATTCGCCAATCGCTTCAAACGCCGTGCGTACATATTCCTGCCCGCATTGCTGGCGGCCAGTGCGTTATTCCTGTCGTTTGAGTCCCTTGAAAGTCGCGCCCAACCGGTAGACGGTGTGCAGACGCTGGTGTTCCTGCGTCATGCGGAGAAACCTGCCGGCGGCCTGGGCCAACTCAATTGCCAGGGCCTGAACCGCGCGATCGACCTGGCCACCCTGCTCCCGGAAAAATTCGGCAAGGCCAACTACGTATTTGCCGCCAACCCGACGCGCAATGTCGAGGAAGGCGAACTGAACAACTCCTACAGCTATATCCGTCCATTGATGACCATCAGCCCCAGTGCGATAAAGCTCGGCTTGCCGGTCAACATCAATTTCTCGGCCAACGACACCGACGACCTGGCCGATGAACTGCTCCAGGACAAGTATCACAACTCGATCATTTACACCGCCTGGTCCCACGGTTACCTGCCGGAGCTGATCAACAAGGTCGCCGGGGAAGCGGTCGGCAAGAAACAGACGATCACCGAGGACTGGGAATCGAGCGACTTTGATTCGCTGATCGTGTTGACCCTGACCTGGCGCAACGGCAAGGCCAGCCTGGAAAGCCATCGCTACAAGCAAGGGCTGGATAATGGACCGCAGACTTGCCCGACCTGAGTTGTACAGGGCCTGATCGGGCCCTTTGTGTACGCCACAGCCCCTGTGGGAGCGGGCTTGCCCGCGATGAAGCCGGCAAAACCGCCCTCACCCTCGCTGACTGACCCGCTCCCGCAAATACCCCAACACCGCTTCGCGATTCCCGGCAAACTCGATCCGCGCGCCCTTCTTTTCACGTTGAAAGGCATACATCGGATCGTAATACTCGGTCAGCAACCCCTCGATCCAGCCCCGGTGCAAATCCACCGCGCCGCTGCGACCCTGCTCCGCCAAGGCATCCTCCATCAGAATCAGCATCCGTCGATGGCGCTCGCCACCCAGGCGCTTGTGCACGTTATTCAAACTCTCCAGCATCCGCTCGGAAAACAGCGCAAAGCCTTCCTCGCCGCGCACCCGGATGAACTCGGCGCACAGGTCCACCACATAATCACGCAGGATTCGCTCGACCCGCCCCTGCAGGCTGTCTTCGAGCCAGACCATCGGAAACTGCTGCATGCCCTGATACAGCGGCAACGGCAAGGCACAGCTGCCGATCGCCCGGCTCTCGTCTTCCAGCACGAATTGTTCAAGGCCGGCGGCGCGTTTTTTCAGCACATCCACCGCCAGGCGGTTTTCAAAGTCGATATTGGTCGGTTGACCCGTGGCGCGCTTGCCGAAACTCGAGCCGCGATGATTGGCGTGACCTTCAAGGTCCAGGCCGTTGCGCAACTGCATCAGCACTTCGGTCTTGCCGGTGCCGGTCATGCCGCCCAACAACACGAAATCGCACTGCGCAACGGCCTGATCGAGGGTATCAAGCAGAAAGCTGCGCATGGCCTTGTAGCCACCGCCGACGCGCGGGTAGTCGATGCCCGCCTCGTCCTTGAGCCATTGCTGGACGATCTGCGAGCGCAACCCGCCGCGAAAACAATACAAAAGCCCATTGGGATGAGCCCGGGCGAAGTCTGCCCAGGCCTGGATGCGTTCGGCCTTGATCGCGCCGGACACCAGTTGATGGCCCAGTTCGATGGCGGCTTGTTGACCCTGCTGCTTGTAACAAGTGCCGATCCGCTGCCGCTCGTGATCGTTCATCAGCGGCAAATTGACCGCACCGGGAAACGAGCCCTTGAGAAACTCGACCGGCGCACGGGCATCCATCAGCGGCCGGTCGTTGAGGAAAATATCGCGGTAATCGGTGCAGTCGGCAGACATCAAGACACCTCGACCGCATTACTCTGTCGCTCGACCAGTTCACCGATGGGTGCCAGGTCCAGGCCCATTTGCGCAGCGGCCGCGAGAAAGCTGTCGTTACCCTCGGGCGTCACCGCGATCAACAGGCCGCCGCTGGTCTGCGGGTCGCACAACACGCGCTTGTGCAGTTCCTGCAATCGCCCCAGTTTGCTGGCGTAACTGTCGTAATTACGCAAGGTCCCGCCGGGAATGCAGCCCTGCTCCAGGTAATACTCGACACCTGGCAGACGCGGTACGCGGTCGTATTCGATCAGGGCGGTCAACTGGCTGCCATCGGCCATTTCCACCAGATGCCCCAACAAACCGAAACCGGTGACGTCGGTCATCGCGGTCACGCCATCCAGTTTGCCAAAGCGGCTGCCGGGTTTATTCAGGGTACACATCCAGTCCCGGGCCAGGCCGATGTCAGCGTTGCGCAACTTGCCTTTCTTTTCGGCGGTGGTGAGGATGCCGATGCCCAGGGGTTTGGTGAGATAAAGCAGGCAACCGGCCGTCGCGGTGTCGTTGCGCTTCATATGGCGCTTTTCCACCAGCCCGGTAACGGCCAGGCCGAAGATCGGCTCCGGTGCGTCGATGGAATGCCCGCCAGCCAACGGAATACCTGCTTCATCGCACACCGAACGGCCGCCGCGAATCACTTCCCGGGCAATTTCCGGCGCCAGCACATTGACCGGCCAGCCAAGAATGGCGATGGCCATCAACGGGTCGCCACCCATGGCGTAGATGTCACTGATGGCATTGGTGGCGGCGATGCGGCCGAAATCGAAAGGATCATCGACGATTGGCATGAAGAAATCGGTGGTCGACACCACGCCGCGCTCTTCGTCGATGGCATACACCGCCGCGTCATCGCGCGAGGCGTTGCCGACCCAGAGCCTGGGGTCCAGATTCTGCGCGCCACTGCCGGCGAGAATCACTTCCAGTACCTGGGGAGAAATCTTGCAACCGCATCCAGCGCCGTGACTGTACTGGGTCAGGCGAATCGGCTCGCTCATGGGGGCACCTCGCAGGAAAAGTGCCGTCGATTCTATCAGAGCACCATTGCGGCAGCGCATTGCATCGCCGCAGCCCCTGTGGGAGCGAGCCCGCCCCCACAGGTGGGCGGTGTCACGGCAACAGGATCACTTTGTCACCGCTGCCCTGATTGACCTCGGCATAACGCTCCAGGCCCTCGGCCAATGGCGACTCGAACAGCCCCTGGGGCAACGGCAGCAAGTCCTGATCGAAGAATTGACCGAACTGATCGAGCATCGCCGCGCACGCTTGCACGCCGTACAGCAACGAGTTGATGCCGACCACCGAGCCGCCCTTGCGGTACAGCGCCAGGGCCGGTAGCTGAACCATGCCGTCCACCGGCGCGGCGATGATGGCGATACGGCCGAAGGTGGCCAATGCCGCGACAGACGCCGGCAACCAGAACCCCGTGGTATCGAAAATCACATCAGCGCCGCCTTTAAATACGGCATTGACCTGAGCACCCAGGTCCTCGGGGTTATCCAGTTGCAGCGTCTGATAGCCCTGGTCCTGCAAGTCCTTGACCTGCTCTGGTCGCCGCGCGGCTGCCAGTACCCGGGCACCGCGCACCTTGGCCAATGCCAACGCGGCACTGCCCACCGCGCCGCCACCGATCACCAGCAAGCGGGTTTCGGCGGTCACCAGGCTGCGCTCCAGTGCATCCCACGCCGTGGTGTAAGGCACTCCCAGGCTGGCGGCCTGGGCGAAGCTCAAATGCGTGGGCTTGAGGGCGACGCCATTGGCCGGCAACTTGACGAATTGCGCATGGGAGCCATCGGCGAAAAAACCCAGCTCGCGGCCGGTGCCCCAGACGTGTTGACCGACCAGCGCCTGCGGGCCTTCAACGACGATGCCGGCAAAATCGCGACCGGGAATCCGCGGCATCGTGGTATAGGGAAAACGACCCAGCACGTTCTTCACATCACTGGGGTTGAGCCCCGCCGCCTTGATTTCCACCAACACTTCATCGGCGCCGGGAACGGGCGTCGGAACCTCGACGTAGCGCAGGGCCGAGAGGTCGCCGGTTTTGTCGAACTGCAATGCTTTCATGAGGGTTTCCATCGAATGATCAGAGGAGGTTCAGGAGATCCAGCCGGCCACCAGTTCGCGGCCCATCGGCCAGAGCTTTTCGCCGGCCAGCATGCCGAGCAGGCCTACCAGTGCGATCGCCGGTGGTGCGGGGGAACGAAAATCCAGGGCGCCGTAGAGCAGGCCGACACCCAGGCCGATCGCCAGTGAAATGAGGTAATTCATGACAGACTCCTTGGGCAATTGAGACATGCCCGCAAGTCTAGTGCGCAGTGCCGACGAGTACCGGCCAAGTGCTTCTGAATTTCGGCCAAACCCTGGCCCTGAACGCTTCAGCCCTGAGGCTGGCCTGCCGAAAACTGCGACGGCGCGACACCCAGTTCCCGACGGAACATATCGCTGAAGCTGCTGGGCGAATACCCCAGCTCACGGGCGATGGCACTGACCGGCACCCCCTGAATCAACTCGGCCACCGCCGTCGCCAGTTGCACCTGGCGCCGCCATTCAGCGAAGCCCATGCCCAGACCGTCCTTGAACAACCGCGCCAGGGTCCGCACGCTGGCACCGGCGTTTTCCGCGTGTTGCTCGAAAGGAATGTCCAGCGACGGCGCGGCCATGACCGCCTGGCAGAGGTTCGTCAGCCGCCGGTCAGACTCATCCGGCAGCGGGATTTTCAGCAGCGAGCGCCTGGCCCGCTTGAGCTCCAGCAGCGCCAGTCCCACCAGTGCTTCGTAATACTCGGGCGCACCGTCGTCGCCCTGCTCCACCAGGCCAACGATCAACTCGCGCAACAAACCGCCGACTTCGATGACCTGGACACTGGCGTCGAGCGTTGCCGCCAACGACGGTCGCAGGTAGATGTTGCGCATTTGCAGGTCCGAGACCACGCGAATCCCATGAGGCACGCCGGGCGGCAACCAAACCGCCCGTTGCGGCGGCACCACCAGCGCCTCGTGAGGCGTCTCGACCCACATCACGCCACTCATCGCATACAGCAACTGCCCCCAGACATGCTCATGCGGTTCGATGAACAACCCACGCGGATAAGTGCGCGCCAGCGGTTGCACGGGCACATCGGTATCACTCAGATCAGGCGGGGCGGCAAGGGCCATGGGCAGCAATCATTGGGGTCGGGAAAGGCCCAATGGTAACGAGGCCTTGTATTTGCCGCCAGCGGCTGCCACCGTCCGCCAATCCGAATGAATTTTCCGTGTGGCCCGTGATCCGTTTATGTACCACAGGGAGGAATACGGGCTATATGAACAATGCAAAACTCTTCGTCATTGAATACACCCTTCATGGCGTGCCCAAGTCGTTCATTATCCGTCTGGACAAAATGGACAACGCAGAAGCCTGGCATTGGGCAAGCTGCGATGCGGGAGTGGGCCGCATACCGCGCTTCGGCCGGGAAAAGGTGCAAAAGACCAGCAAGCCGATGGCAGAAAAGTTCGGCGTGGAAAACGTCAAGTGGCGGCCGGCTGGCTGACGCCTGGCAAGCAACAGGATTAGAGGGGGGGGCAAGAACATGACACCCATCAGCAGCCCTGCGCATCTGGACTATGGTCTGGATACGCTGTTCGGCCGCATCACCAAAACCGTCGAGTGCCGGGTTGGCCTGGAACAGGTCATGAACGACCCGACCTGCTTCGCGATTCGCGTTCCGCCGCCGTTGCCGGAAGACCTTGAGCAGGCCAAGACCGTCGTGCTCAGAGTCGAAGGACGCCGCCTGACGGGCACCGTCCGGCATACCGAACGCCTGGACGACGACAGCCTGAAACTGGAAGTGGAGCCCGACTAGGCTCCACTTTTCAACGTGAACGAACTATTTGGCGTGGGCGCACTTGCAGCCCTTGCTGGAGCACTCTTCGCCGTGTTCGTGGTGCTTGGCGCAGGCCTCGCAGCAATAGTGCTTGCCGTGGCGCGCAATCGGGTGCGCGCCCAGCTTGCACGAACATTTCGGGCAGTCGCAGATACTGTCACTGTTGATCATGAGCCTGACTCCTTTGGTAGTGGTCGTCGGGGCGAGAAGAACAACCCGTGTTACCAGTGTAGGCTGGTGGGCCGCTATCGTCGGAACGCCGCCCGGAGCAGGCTCGCTTCCACAATGGATCGGGTACATCGGCGGGTGATGGGTCGGCTGGCTGGCCGCCATCGCTGGCAAGCCAGCTCCCACAGGGGAATGGGTGCATCTGCGGGTGATGGGTCGGCTGTCAGGCCGCCTTCGCTGGCAAGCCAGCTCCCACAAGGGGATTGGGTGCATCTGCGGGTGATTGGTCGGCTATAAGGCCGCCTTCGCTGGCAAGCCAG
>NZ_JBSSEP010000033.1:0-28962 GCF_054061835.1 Pseudomonas sp. TE12234 | reverse complement strand
TCTTCCAGGCCCAGCACGCTGGTGCCCTTGATGCTGTCGGGAATCACGCTGGCGCTCAGGGCTTCGAGGGAATCGAAGCCGAGGCTGTTGAGCATCGCTTGCTCGTCGCCGGCGCGGGGGCCGATGTGGCGGGCGATGAATTCGTTACGGGTGTCGAGGAGGGTGGTCATACTGAATCCTCACGCGTCGGTCTGGTCTTGGATCAGGCGTTCGTAAGCGGCTTGATCGAGCAAGCGGGAGATCGCCGACGCGTCAGCAGGCTGGAAGCGGAAGAACCAGCCTTCGCCCAGCGGATCTTCGTTGACCAGCTCAGGGTTAGCGTCGAGCGCCGAATTCACTTCCACCACCTCACCGTCCAGCGGCATGCCGATGCTGCTCGCGGCCTTCACTGACTCCAGCACTGACACTTCAGTCCCGGCGTCGAAGCCGCCCAGTTCAGGCACCTGGACAAACACCACATCCCCCAGTGCCTGTTGGGCAAACGCCGTGATGCCAACGGTCACCGTGCCGTCAGCTTCGGTGCGCAGCCATTCGTGGTCGACGGTAAAACGCAATTCGCTCATATCTACTCCTCATTGTTCTGACTCATTCGCTACAAGTGGCGAATGACGATGGGCAGGCTCGGTTGGGTGGCGAGCGTGGCTGAAGGAGTCATAGCAAGGGCGGTGCCAATGTTTATTTATTGTTATAAATCAATGGCTTGATGATGGATTTGGCTGTTTTGCGGTTTGCTCGTGTATTGAAATCAATACAGGCAAGCCAGCAACAGGGGGCGGAGTCCGGGCCAGACGGGTTGAGGTGGTTTTGTCTTGGATTCGATACGCCGTATCGATTTGCATACATTGTTGGGCGGCACTCGAACCCTATGGGAGCGGGCTTGTCGGGTCGCCGCATCGCAGCGATTGCGGTGTGTCAGGTAACGAAAATGGTGACTGACATGGCCTCATCGCGGGCAAGCCCGCTCCCACAGGGATTTTCAGTGTTGCTGAAACCGGCTGTCAGGCCTTGTTGGGAATCCCGTACTTGCGCAAGCGAACGGCGATGGCGCTGTGGGAGGTTTGCAAGCGTGCCGCGAGCAATCGACTGGACGGATAGCTGCGATACAACTGCTCAAGCAGGTCCTTTTCAAAACCTTCGACAGCCTCTTCCAGGCTGCCCACCTCGCCATCGTTCCGGCGCTCCACAGCGGTCCTGGCAATGTCGAGGTCGTCGAGGTCGACCAAGGGGTTTTCGCAAATCGCCGCCGCGCGGAAGATCACGTTTTGCAGTTGCCGCACATTGCCCGGCCAGCGGTTGCCGAGCAGGGCGGGAAAGGTGCTCGGCGCCAGGCGGCAGACCGGCCGCTGGATCTGCGCGCACGCTTGCTGCATGAAGTGCTGGGCCATCAGCAGGATGTCATGGCCGCGTTCGCGCAGCGGCGGCACTTGCAGGTTGAGCACGTTGAGGCGGTAGAACAGGTCTTCGCGAAAGTGCCCTTCGCTGACCATTTTTTCCAGGTCGCGGTGGGTCGCGCTGAGGATCCGCACGTTGACTTTGACCTCGCGATCACCGCCCACGCGGCGGAAGCAACCATCGCTCAAAAAGCGCAATAACTTGGCCTGCAGGTACGGCGACATTTCCCCCACTTCGTCGAGGAACACCGTGCCCTGATCGGCCAGCTCCAGCAGCCCGAGTTTGCCGCCCCGTTGGGCACCGGTGAAGGCGCCGGGGGCGTAGCCGAACAGCTCGCTTTCGGCCAGGCTCTCCGGCAGTGCCGCGCAATTGAGGGCCAGGAACGGCTTGTCGCGACGACCGCTGATGGCGTGGCAGGCGCGGGCCACCAGTTCCTTGCCAGTGCCGGTTTCGCCCTGGATCAGCAGCGGCGCATCGAGGGCCGCGACCCGCTGGGCCCGGGCTTTCAGCGCACGGATCGGCGGCGATTCGCCCAGCAGCGCATCGAAGCCTTCGGCGTGATCGTGGTGCAGCGCCGACAGGCGTTCGCCGATGCGGTTCGGTTGATAGAGGGTGAGCAGGGCGCCGGCATCGGTGATCGGCATGGCGTCGAGCAGCAAGGTGTGGCCGCCGAGGCTGACTTCGCGCATGGGCAGACGAAAGCCGTGGGCGATCAGCGTCGGTTGCAAGTCGGGATCATCGAACAGCGTGCCCAGGGATTCACCGGCCGGCTCGCGACCGCACAAGGCGATCAAGGCCGGGTTGGCCAGCAGCACATGACCGCGATCATCCACCGCCAGCACCGGGTCGGAACTGGCGGCGAGCAAGGCATCCAGTTGCAGGCGCCGGCGTTGTCCCGGAAGGATGTCGACCAGGGTCACCGCTTGCACGCCACGCACGCCGAAGAGGGCTTCGCGCAACTCCTCCAGCACTTCGGCGCCGAGGGTCGGGGCATCGATGTAGACGTTCGGCGGCACCATTTCCACGGCGTCGAGGTTGAAGCTGCGACCGCCCAGCAGGGCCAGGACTTCCTGGGTGATGCCGACGCGGTCGATGAAGGTGACGTGGATGCGCATAGGTGGCCTTGACCGGTGATGAAGCGAAACGTTGCGTCGATGAGTATGGCGGGCGCCGTTTGAATTTGGCGAGCCGTCAATGCTTCTCGGGTGCTGGCGTTTGGCGGGAACAGGCCGCCAGGTCTTCGAGAAACGCCTGCAGGATCGGCGGTGGCGCCGTACCGCGACGGGTGATCACGTCGAACGGCGACATCAGCTGCAAACTGGCGGGTGCCAGTTGGTGCATCTCGCCGGTCTTGATCCACTGCGCGGCAAAATGCGCCGGCAGAAAGCCCAGGTAAGCACCGGAGATGATCAGGATCGCCAGGGCCTCGATGTTGTCCACGGTCGCCGCAGCCTTGCTGACGCCCAGGTGTTCCAGGTCGTATTGCTGCATGTAGCCGCGCACGACGATGCGGCTGGCGGCAATCTCTTCGAGCAGTTCGTCACCCTCGGCCTTGCTGCCAAACAGCGGATGCCGGCGCCCGCAATACAGCCCCAGCGCTTCCTGGTACAGCGGCGAATGCAGCAGGCCCGGCACGTAGATCGGGAAGTGCCCGATGGCCAGGTGCAGTCGCCCGTCGAGCACGCGCTCTTCCAGTTCGGCGGGGGTGCCGACGTACACGTTCAGGTGCACATCGTGGCCACGGGAGACGAAGCGCTGGGTGGTGCGCGGGATCGGCGAGTCGGGGTCGGTGATGGTGGTGTCGATGATCCCCAGGTTGAGCTTGCCGCTGATGTGCTGCTTGAGCACGTCGGCGTCCATGCAGAAATTTTCCACCGCCGAGAGCAGGCGCTGGGTGGCTTCATGAATCGCCACGC
This sequence comes from Pseudomonas sp. TE12234, assembly GCF_054061835.1. Classification (NCBI taxonomy): domain Bacteria; kingdom Pseudomonadati; phylum Pseudomonadota; class Gammaproteobacteria; order Pseudomonadales; family Pseudomonadaceae; genus Pseudomonas; species Pseudomonas sp. TE12234. The sequence continues at coordinate 25,654 of NZ_JBSSEP010000033.1, read as the reverse complement.
CTTGCTCGGTCAGGCGAAAGCCGCTGCGCCCGCGCTGGCAGAGTTTGACCCCAAGCCGGGTTTCCAGATGGGTCATCTGTTCGCTGATGGTCGACTGGCCGGCGTTCAACGCCGCCTGCGCAGCGGAAAACCCGCCGCAGCGGACAATGGTGGCAAAGACCCTGAGTAACTTCAGGTCGACATCGTGCAGTTGAATCACCTGGGACCTCCCGCGTGTGGATGCATCGGCAATGCCGATATGAGTATCTGATGTTTAGCATTTTTTCCACGAAAAGCTGCGCCCATAGTCACTCCAACGGCGGTCGCCTTGCAGTCCGCCAGGCCGATAACAAGAAGTGGAGAGGCTAGAAATGTCGAACAATGGTTATGAATCCGGTCGCCTGAACCTGCCATTCGTGGGTCATTGCACCTTTGGCAAGTCCCCGGTGTGCACCGACTGGGATGCCCTGGATGCCGACGTCGCGGTGCTCGGCGTGCCCAATGACATGGGCACCCAGTGGCGCTCCGGCGCACGCTTCGGACCACGCGGGATTCGTGAGGCATCGACGCTGTTTTCCTTCGGCCATGCCGGTGCCTACGACCACGAAGACGACGTGATGTACCTGACCGCCGCCGACGTGCGGATGGTCGACGTCGGTGATGCCGACATCGTCCACACCGATATGGAAACCAGCAACAAGAACACCGAATACGCCGTGCGCAAGATTCTCGATGCCGGTGTCATGCCGGTGGTGCTCGGTGGCGATCATTCGGTGCACGCCCCGGTCATCAAGGCCTTCGAAGGCCGTGGCCCGATCCACATCATCCACTTCGATGCGCACCTGGATTTCGTCGACGAGCGCCACGGCGTGCGTTACGGCCACGGCAACCCGCTGCGCCGCGCATCGGAAATGAACCACATCGTCGGCATGACCCAGATGGGCATCCGCAACGTCTCGTCGTCCAACCGCGACGACTACGAAGCGGCCCACGAAGCCGGTTCGAAAATCCTTTCGGTGCGCGATGTGCGCCGCCTCGGCGTCGAAGGTGTGCTGGCGCTGATCCCGCAGAACATCAACTACTACATCACCATCGACATCGACGGTTTCGACCCGTCCATCGCCCCCGGCACCGGGACCCCGAGCCACGGCGGCTTCCTCTACTACGAAGTGCTGGAAATCATCCAGGCCCTGGCCAAGCGCAGCAAAGGCAACATCGTCGGCATGGACCTGGTGGAGGTTGCACCAGTGTACGACCCGACCGGCATGACCTCGATCCTCGCCGCGCAACTGCTGCTCAACAGCATCGGTTTCATCTTCCACGAGCGGGGCAAGGTGCGTGCGGCCCAGAGCGAAGCCACCCCAGCCTGATATCGAAACCAGCAAACCCGGCAGGACCCGACTGCCGGGCCGAGAGAATAAAAATGGACACGATCGTCAAAAGTTACCTGCAAAAATTCGGCGTCTCCGAGGCCACCCAGACCTTCCTTGGCAAGGTCCAGAAAATGTTCATCGGCGGCGCCTGGGTCGAGGCCAGCGATGGCCAGACGTCCGAAGTCATCGAGCCGTCCACCGAAGGCCTGATCACGCGCATTCCCATGGGCACCACCGCTGATCTGGACCGTGCCGTGCAAGCCGCCCGCGCCCAGTTCGACGGCGGTGCCTGGCGCCAGGCCAAACCGGCCGAACGCGAGCGGATGATGCAACGCCTGGCCGACCTGATCGAACAGAACGCCGCCGAGCTGGCGGAAATCGAATCGATCGACATGGGCAAGTCGGTCGCCTTCGCCAGGGACGTCGATATCCAGGGCACCGTCGATACCCTGCGCTACTTCGCCGGCTGGGCCACCAAGCTGCACGGGCGTACCGTCGAGCCGTCGCTGCCGGGCAATTACCTGGCCTACACCCGCAAGGAAGCGGTGGGCGTGGTCGGTGCCATCGTGCCGTGGAACTTCCCGCTGCAAACCATGGCCTGGAAGCTTGGCGCGGCCCTGGCCACCGGTTGCACCGTGGTAGTCAAACCGGCTGAGCTGACTTCGCTGTCGGCCCTGCGCTTTGCCGAACTGGTCCAGGAAGCGGGCATCCCGGACGGGGTGATCAACATCGTCACCGGGCGCGGCAGCGTGGTCGGCGCGGCCATGGCCACCCACCCTGGCATCGACAAACTGACTTTCACCGGCTCGACCCCGGTCGGCCGTACCGTGGGTCGCGCCGCGCTGGACGACATGAAGCGCCTGACCCTGGAACTGGGTGGCAAATCACCGGTCATCGTGTTCGCCGACGCCGACATTCCGGCGGCGGCGCAGGCGGTCGCCAACGGCGTGTTTTTCAACTCGGGACAGGTATGCGACGCGGGCACACGGGCCTATATTCACAGCAGTGTCTATGACCAATTCCTGCGCGAGTTGATCGCCTATACCCGCACCCTGAAGATCGCGCCGGGGATGGACCCGGACTGCTTCATCGGCCCGCTGGTCTCGGCCCTGCAAAAGCAGCGCGTGACCGAGTACATCGAAACCGGCAAGCAAGAGGGTGCCCAACTGGTCTATGGCGGCCAGCCGGTCGAGGGCCCTGGCTTCTTCGTCGAGCCAACCATATTCGCCCATTGCCGCAACGACATGCGCATCGTCCAGGAGGAGATTTTCGGTCCGGTGCTGGTCACCGCACCCTTCGACGATGAGGAACAGGCACTGGCACTGGCCAATGACTCGCCCTATGGCCTGGCGGCGGCCCTGTATTCCAATGACCTGGGCAAGGTGCACAGCCTGATTCCGCGTCTGAAGGCAGGCTCGGTCTACGTCAACGCCCACGGCACCCTCGACCCGTCGATGCCGTTCGGCGGCTACAAGCAGTCCGGGTTCGGCAAGGACCTGGGCGCCGAGCAGCTGGACTACCTGCTCGAGACCAAGGCGGTGTGGATCACGCTGCCCTGAGTCATTCCTGCCTGCCGGGCACCAAGGACAATGCCAGGCAGGCAAAGGGGACACCTGTGGCGAGGGAGCAAGCTCCCTCGCCACAGGACCCGAAAAAAATGCGGTTTTTTCGTCATGATCTTCCAACAATAAGAGTCCATCATGAACACAAACGCCAAGTCCGCCCCGAGCGTGTCGGTCCTCGATGACAAAATCGTCGTCGAAAGCCATTCGATTGACTTCATCCCCGAAAACGAGCGCACCGACAAACTGTCGAGCCAGGGCCCGTTCTGGTTTCTCGGTAACTTCACCTTTTTCACCATGACCATCGGCTTCGTCGGCCCAAGCGTCGGCCTTACCGCGCTCTGGACCACACTGGCCGGTACGCTGGGCATCATGTTCGGCACGCTGTTCATGGCCTTTCATGGATCCCAGGGCCCACACCTGGGTCTGCCACAGATGATCCAGTCCCGCGCGCAGTTCGGTTATCGCGGGGTGATTCTGGTGCTGTTGGCGACACTGTTCGTGTTCGCCGGCTTCAACATCGTCAACCTCGTGCTGATGATGCAGGGACTGCACACGCTATTCGGCTTCAACCCCGCCGCGATTGCAGTGGCGGTGACAATACCGGCGGCGGTGCTGGCGATCCTCGGTCATGACTGGATGCACCGCAGCTTCAAATGGGCGCTGTACCTGTCGTTGCCGCTGTACGGTCTGGTGACCCTGGCGGTGCTGATGGGCTGGGTGCCGGATGCGGCGTTGCCGGCGCTCGGCGCCGGAGAAGTGGCCCCGGCACCGTTGGGTTTCAACTGGACCGGTTTCATCGCGCAATTTGCGGCCGCGGCGAGCTACAACATCGCTTACGCCCCGTACGTATCGGACTACTCGCGTTACCTGCCGAAGAACACCTCCAGCGGCAAGCTGATCGCGGTGGTGTTCCTGGGCGCTTCGTTGTCCGGTGCCTGGATGATTTCCGTGGGTGGCTGGCTGGCCGATCACCTGCACTCCACTGACGTGCTGGTGGCCCTCGGGCAAGTCGGCAATACCGTGTCGCCGCTGATGGGCACGGCGGTCGTGGTGATCACCATTCTGGCCTTCCTGCCGGTGATCGCGATGAACATCTACAGCGCCAAGCTGACCACCCTGACCTGCGTCGACTCGATCAAGCATATCGAACCGACCCGCAAGGCGCGGATCCTGGCCATCGCCTTCGTGATCCTGTTGCAACTGGGCGTGGCCCTGAGCATCCAGAGTTCCGGTAAAGGCCTGTCGGTGCTCGGCATCTACCTGGTGGTGATGCTGTACTTCCTGGTGCCCTGGACCTCGGTCAACCTCACCGACTACTTCTTCGTGCGCAAGGGCCGCTACGCCATCCCGCACTTCTTCATGCCCCACGGCAACATCTACGGCAGCTGGGGCCTGCGTGGCATCGCCGCGTACGCCATCGGCTTCGTCTCGATGATTCCGTTCTTCTACATATTCGACGGCGTCGAACAGCGCGAAGTGTATGTCGGCCCACTCGCCAAGGCCCTGGGCAGCATCGACATCGCCTGGCTGGTCGGGCTGATCGTATCGGGGGTGGCCTACTACTGGCTGAGCCGCTCGATCGATCTCAAGCGCGAAGAAGCGGTCATCCAGCACATCGAGAAAACGTCCCCGCAATTCACCACTGGCGACAAATTGACCAAGCCGTCGAAGCCCGTTTTCAACGAATCGACGGTCCGGAGATAAATCATGGCTACGCAAAAATACGACTACATCATCATCGGCGCAGGCTCGGCAGGTTGTGTGTTGGCCAACCGCCTGAGCGAAGACCCGGCCACCTCGGTGCTGGTCCTGGAATTCGGTGGCAGCGACAAGAGTGTAGTGATCCAGATGCCCAGTGCGTTCTCGATCCCGATGAACACCAGGAAGTACAACTGGCGCTACGAAACCGAGCCGGAAACCTACCTCAACGGCCGTCGCATTCACTGCCCACGGGGCAAGGTGCTGGGGGGCTCGTCGTCGATCAACGGCCTGGTGTACATCCGCGGTCATGCCTATGACTTCGACGAGTGGGAATCCCTCGGCGCCCAGGGGTGGGGCTATAAAAACTGCCTGCCGTACTTCAAGCGCGCCGAGAGCTACGAGTCCGGCGGTGACAGCTATCGCGGGCAAACCGGACCGTTGCACACCACCAACGGCAACCACATGAAAAACCCGCTGTACGGGGCCTGGGTCGAAGCCGGCGCAGAAGCGGGCTACATCAAGACCGATGACTGCAACGGCTACATGCAGGAAGGTTTCGGCGCCATGCACATGACTGTGAAAAACGGTGTGCGCTGTTCCACCGCCAACGCCTATCTGCGCCCGGCCATGGACCGTTCGAACCTGACGGTGATCACCCACGCGATGACCCGCCAGGTCATTCTCGAAGGCAAGCGCGCCGTGGGCATCATCTATGACCATGGTGGCCAGACCCACCAGGTCTATTGCAACAAGGAAGTGCTGATTTCGTCCGGGCCCATCGGCTCGCCGCACCTGCTGCAACGCTCCGGCATCGGCCCGGCCGAGGTCCTGCGCAAGGCCGGGATCAATGTGCGTCATGACCTGCCGGGGGTAGGGGAGAACCTGCAGGATCACGCCGAGGTGTACATCCAGTTCGGCTGCAAGGAACCGGTGACGCTCAACAGCAAGATGGACCCGTTGAGCAAATTGATGATCGGTTTGCGCTGGCTGCTGTTCAAGGATGGCCTGGGGGCCACCAACCACTTCGAGGCTGGTGGTTTCATCCGCTCCGACAAGGGTTTGCGCTGGCCGGACATTCAGTTCCACTTTCTGCCGGCGGCCATGCGTTACGACGGCAACAAGCCGATCAAGGGCCACGGTTTCATGGTGTTGACCGGGCCGAACAAACCGAAGAGCCGCGGCTACGTGCGCGTGCGCTCCGCCGACCCTTACGAGCATCCGGAAATCCGTTTCAACTACCTGGAGCGCGAAGAGGACCGCGAAGGTTTCCGCCGCTGCATCCGCCTGACCCGCGAGATCATCGGCCAGAAAGCCATGGACCGCTTCCGCGATGGCGAAATCGCCCCCGGCGCGCACCTGACCAGCGATGAAGACCTTGATGCGTTCGTGCGGGACAACCTGGAGAGCACCTATCACCCTTGCGGTTCGTGCCGCATGGGTGAAGACGACATGGCCGTGGTGGACTCCGAGTTGCGCGTGCATGGCATCGCCGGGCTGCGGGTGATCGACTCCTCGGTGTTCCCGACCGAACCGAACGGCAACCTCAACGCGCCGACCATCATGCTCGCCGAACGGGCGTCGGACCTGGTGCGCGGACGCAAGATGCTGCCGGCGTCGGATGTGCCGGTGGGGCTGGTCGAGAACTGGGAAAACAGCCAGCGTTCGACCCTGCCGGGGCGTAACGTGCGGGTCTGAAGGCACTGCAACCCAAGGTGGTAGCGGGCTTGCTCAAGAAGGCGGTGTGTCATTCAACATTCATGTCGACTGACACCGCTTTCGCGAGCAAGTCCGCTCCCACATAGGGTCGTGTTCTTTTCAGGAAAATATTACCTCTCGATTGAGCCTCCATTGCTAGTCTGTAGATCCTTGAGACCGCAATGGAGCACCCTCATGGCTATCCAGGCCCTGCGCGCCGACGCCTCGCACATCGACAAGATCGCCCCGTTATTCGACGCCTATCGCGGCTTCTACGGTCAGCCATCGAACCTGCCGCAATCCCGTGACTTCATCGCCGAGCGCATCGCCCGTGACGAATCGGTGATCTTTTATGCCGAGGACGCCAGCGGCGAAGCCCTGGGTTTCGTGCAGATGTTCCCGACCTTTTCCTCCATCGACGCGCACCGCACCTGGTTGCTCGGCGACCTGTTCAGCGCGCCCGCCGCTCGCGGCAAAGGCGTTGGCACCCTGTTGATGAACACCGCCCGCGATTTCGCACGGTTGAGTGGCGCCAAGGGCATGACCCTGGAAACCGCCATCGACAACCACACGGCGCAGCGCTTGTATGAGTCTTTGGGGTATGTGCGCGATCCGGGCTACTACACCTACTGCCTGGATTTGAAGCAGGGCTGAGCCCGGCGCTTCAAATCGCGGATGGCCCTTAACCGAACACCGGCCGGAAGAAACTGCGCTCATAGCTGAGGATGCAGCGGGTTTCTTCGGCGTACTTGAACGCAGCAATGCACGCCGGGTCGTTCATCGACTCTTGGCGATAGGTTTCGTAAGCCGCCAGACTGGGGAAGGTGAACATCGCCAGGGCAATGTTGTTGGCAGCCTCGGACGGCAGGAAGTAGCCGTGATGCTGGCCACCGAATTTCTCCACCAGGGGTATCCACAGCTTGCCGTAGTGCTCGAATGCGTCGAGCTTGTAGGGGTCGAGCACGTATTTCAGGTAGCAAGTGACCATCAGTTTTCTCTCCTTATAAAAGTGCAGGCCGGGGTACAAGGGGCACTAGTCTGCCAAGGCCTGTATCAGACTGCCATCAGCGATTTGCGCTCAAGAGGCCGGGAGCAAAAGCTCGCCCTCATAGGCAGGGTGGCGTGCAAGGCGTTTCGCCCATGAACCCGCAACAATCCCTTCGATAAAGGCGCTGGACATGGTGAAATGGCCGCCCCTTTTTGCCGTGCCTCATTACTGATCTGGAGCTGTACATGAACAAAGCTGCGGTGCTGACCTTCTTCTTGCTGCTTCAGGCAGGTTTGTCGGGTACGCAAGCCTTTGCGGCCGGTGATGCCGAGGCGGGCGGCAAACTGTTCAAGCGTGTGTGTGGGGGCTGCCATCAGATCGGCGAGTCAGCGCGAGCCTTCTTTGGCCCGCAACTCAACGGCATCATCGGGCGCACGGCCGGAAGCACCACCGATTACCAGTACTCCGACGCCATGAAATCCTCGGGCGTGGTCTGGACCCGGGAAAAGCTCGCTGCGTACATCGAAGATCCCAAAGCTGTGGTCTCCGGTACACGGATGATCTTCTGGGGCATCAGCGATCAGGAAAAAATCGACAATCTGCTGGCCTATCTTCAGACTTTTCCGGCGCAGTGACAGGCCTGGGAAATTACCCCAACTCAAACACCCATTCGACCTGACCACCGATTGCATCCGATTTAACCCGCCCGCTTTGTAACCCTGATCGGCAGAGCACGGTCAAAAGCAGTCAGCAGGTACAAGGTGAGTTGCACTTGCACTTACGCTGGCGGATGGCCGTCGGCCACCCGCCAGACAGTGCCATCAAGCCAGCAACTTAAGCTCGTCTTTGCCGTACTTGAGCGATTTCTCGTCTGGAATCATCAGACCGGTGTGTTCATCGCGCCCCTGGAGGACGAAACGCGCGTCCGGCTTGCCCAACTGGGTAGCGGCCTGCTGGCTGTCGGCGCCGATCTCGCCCTTCTTCATGCGGTTGACGATCAGCCCCACCGCCGTATCGTTGAAGTCGCGCAGCATCCAGGCATCGCCATCGCTGTCGCCAGCCACCAACACCGGGCCATAGCCCTTCTGTTTAACCAGCACGTTCTTGATGCCGACGGTCTTGCCCGGACCGTAATTGAAGTGCCAGTCTGGCTGATAGCGAGTGGTGTACTTGCCGTCTTCCATCGCCATGCGCAGGCCGATCACGTTCTCAGGCGGCACGCCGTATCCGTAATGAGGATTGCCTGCAAACACGCGTACCACATCGTCGATCGAGGCGGTGCTGACATAGACGTCGATGCCGTTGGCGCGCAGCGTGTGCATCAGGCCACGAATCTCCTCATGGATGCGGATGCCATGAAAGTGGGTGTCGGCCACCACCCCGGCCTTGCCCGGCAATGTGCGCGAACTCTCGTACTTGACCTTGCGCAGCGCGTCGCCGATAGCATAGTTGTTGGAGGCCTCGGCCATCGCCTGCAACTCAGCCGTGGTCATGTTCTTGTAGAAATACAGAATCCACTTGTAGCCGATCTCCACCGGATAACTGTCGCAGATCGCGTCGTACATGAAGTAGAGCTTGGCGAGAAAATCCTTGTACTGCTCGCTGGCCTGGATCTCTTCCAGGCTCTTGTCGCCGGCGAGCCCCTTGTAGTTGGCGTGCAACCAGCGGTAATCCGCTTCCACATCGCTGGCGATGTCTTCCATCTTGACCGGCTTGCCGTCCACCGTGGTGTAGTCCTTCATGAACGCGCCGTTTGGCACGTCCTGACGCACCACAGCAGCGAACTCATCGGGCGTCAGCTTGTACTGCAAATGATTGATCTGGTAGACCAGCAGCGCTTCTTCACAGTCGTTCATGATGCAGGTGTTGTCCCAGTCGAACACCGCGTATGGGCGCTGGTCAGGACGGTAGGACGCACTTTTGACGCCGTGCTCATCGATCACCGCCTGCAGACGCTTTTGGTTAAGCGGCGACCAGCGCGCCGGGTCCAGCGCACTCGGTGTGGCCGGGGGCGTGGCGGCTTGCGTTATACGCGATGACAACAACAGCGGAGAGACGACGGAAACGGTGGCGAGGGTGTTCAGAAACTGGCGACGCTGCATGGCATAGCTCCTACTTCTAGACGAGAGGTTACAACCGAGGCGATGGCGAAAGCGTGTTTCGAAATACGGACGAGGGGAAGAATCCGTCCGGCCACGAGGCTAGCTCCAAATACACAAAAAAACAATAAAGCCTCAATATTACACAAACATGACGCACAGACCGTATCAGCCGGGTCCCGCCAAACTTGACAGCGACTGATGCCCCTCCACAATGCGTGCTCGGACAGCGACTCGAACAGCAGGGACACCCGGTATGTGGCAAGAAGAGCGTTACCAGCGAATCCGCGCACTGCTATCGACCTTGCAGCGCGTCACCACCGACCGCATCGTCACGGAGCTGAATGTTTCTCGCGAGACGGTACGGCGCGACCTGGTCGCTCTGGAAGAACAGGGGGAATTGAAACGGATTCACGGTGGCGCCATCCGCGTTGAGGACGAAGCGCCCATCGCCGAGCGGGCGAACATCAACGTCAAATTCAAGCGTGACCTTGCGCGCGCCGCGGTCAGTCTGCTGTCGCATGGGCAGACGGTGTTCATCGACGCGGGCACCACCACCGTCATCCTTGCCGAAGAGTTGGCCAAGCTGGGAGGGCTGACTGTGATCACCAACTCGTTCAACGTCGCGCTGCAACTTCGCAACCCCGCCGCGTCAGGCGGTCGGCACAACGAGGTGCTCGTACTGGGCGGCTCACTCGATGATCGTGCGCCGGCGACGGTCGGCAGCACCACGGTGGCGGAAATTGGCCGCTATCGGGCCGATCTGGCGCTGTTGTCGCCGGTCGGCATCGACGCCCAGCGTGGTGCCAGCAACTACGACCACCGCGAAGCCGAAGTGGCGCGCGCCATGGCCGACAATGCCGAAGGCGTAGTCATCCTCGCCGATTACAGCAAGATTGGCGTGGAGAGCCGCGTCGCCTTCTGCCCGCCAGAACGCATCGATGTGCTCATCACTAACCACAAGGCCAGTACCGAACCGGCGTTCGCCGCACTGAACGCCAAGCTGAAACGTATTGTTCTGGTGTAGCGGTGGCTTGACGGTTGCAGATCCAATGCAAATGTCCATGCAATGACACACCGCCGACCCTTTTGCATGTCGGCTCACTGACGCAATTGCGCACAGTGATCCTGTTCCGCTTGCCCCGCCGTATACCACACGTAATCAGCGCTTTCGGCGCTCACGGTCTTGCCGGCTTCGGCCAGGATCAACACCAGGCTGTCCTGGCTGGCGCCGAGATCCTTCAAATGCAAAGGCACGCCCAGGTCCTTGCGCACATGGAACGCCCCGGCCAGTAACAGGGCAGGGGTTGGCGCGGCCAGCAGGCGCTCGGCCATGCGCCGGTCGCGCTGCTGCTGGACCGCGAGCATGGACGGCAGCAGCGTTTCAGGCAGCAACCCGCAGTGGGACGCGCGCAGGTCGTCCAGCAAGGTGGCTTGAACCTGCGGCGTGTTGGACGCTGCACCACTCAGGGTCGGGGGCTGTTGGTAGATCTGCAGGATCTGCGAGCGGTCGAGGTTGGCTGACAACAGCGGGTACGGTTGACGCAACGCATAGTTGACCACGGCCCCGTAAACGCCCCAATCCCAATTGGCTTGCCAGGCCAGCGCCTGATAGGGATCGGCCGGTGGTTGACCGGCACGGCTGGCGGCCTGCGCGGCATCGACCCTGGCCTGTTGGTCGGGGTTGAGCATTTCCATCAGCAGGCTACCCTGGGGACGTTGTGCCGCCATTTCGCGCAGCAGCCAGAGTTGCAGGGCGTGGTGGTCAGGGTTGTCGTGTTGTTCGCCAACCAGCACCCGCGGCGCGCTGGCCAGGCGCTCGACCAGTTGCTGCGGCGTGAGGCTGCGACCGCTGGCGAGTTCGCGGATGACCCCGAAGTCGGCGTGATCCCGCCCTTGCGGGGCCATCGGTGGCGGCGTCGGTGCCACGAGACGGGATTGGCAGGCCACCAGCAGGCTGAACAGGCAGAGCAACAGAATGCGCATGGGATGTCCTTGTGAGTCGATGGTTGCCTCGTACACAACGGGCACAGGCGGGTCAGCGCGCGATAATCAATGGATGGCCACGTTCCGGGTGCCGCTGAATCAGCACTTGCAGGCCATACACCGCTTCCAGGGTTTCGGCCGTCAGGACTGCGTCTGTAGTACCGTAGGCGCGGGGGCGACCGTCTTGCAACAGCAACAGGTGATCGCAATAACGTGCCGCCAGATTGAGGTCGTGCAGGATCACCAGGACGGCCACACCGCGCCCGGCGAAATCGCGCACGGTTTGCAGGATGGTGTGCTGGTGCAGCGGGTCGAGCATCGAGGTCGGTTCGTCGAGCAACAGAATCTGTCCCTCGGCACCGGGCCACAATTGCGCCAGCACGCGGGCCAGGTGCACACGCTGGCGCTCACCCCCGGACAGGGCCAGATAACTGCGTTCGGCCAGGTGCAAGGCGTCCGCAGCACGGAGCGCCTCGGCGACGATTTCGCCATCGCGCACGCGACCACTGGCGTGGGGCAAGCGGCCCATGCCCACCACTTCATTGACCGTAAAAGCAAAGTTCAGGCTCGAACTCTGCGGCAGCACTGCCAGGCGTCTGGCCCGCTCCTGACCCGGCCAGCCGGCCAGCGGTTGTCCGTCGAGGCTGACTGTGCCTTCGCTGGCGGGCAGCTCATCGCACAAGGCTGCGAGCAAGGTACTCTTACCGGCGCCGTTGGGCCCCAGGACGCCGAGGACGTGCCCCGCCTGCAATTGGATATCGATGCCCGCCAGCACGGTGCGACGGCCGCGCTGTACCGCCAGGTTGTTTGCCCGCAGCATCAGGAGCGCCCCCGTACCAGCAAGTAAAGGAAGAAGGGAGCACCGATGAGGGCGGTGACGATGCCAATCGGCAACTCGGCCGGCGCCAGCAGCAGGCGCGCGACCAGATCGGCCAGCAACAACAGGCTGGCCCCGGCGAGCAAGGACGCCGGCAACAAGACGCGGTGATCGGGGCCGACCAGCAGGCGCATCAGGTGGGGCACCACCAGGCCGATAAAACCGATCAGGCCCGCGGCCGCCACCGCCGCACCGACGCCCAGCGCGGTGCACAGCACCAGCTCCAGTTTGATCCGCTCGACGTTGAAACCCAGGTGACGGGCTTCCGACTCGCCCAACAGCAGCGCATTGAGTGCCGCCGCGCGACGAGGCAACCACATCGCCACGCCGATCGCGACGATCAGTAACGGCCACAAGCGCGGGTAGCTGGCGCCATTGAGGCTGCCCAGGTTCCAGAACGTCAGGGTACGCAGCGTGGCGTCATCCGCCAGGTAGGTAAACAGCCCGACCCCGGCACCGGCCATGGCCGTCATGGCCACACCCGCCAGCAACATGGTCGCGACATCGGTCTGGCCATTGCGACGCCCGAAGCGATAAACGATCGCCGTGACGATCAGGCCGCCGGCGAAGGCGCAGACCGACAGCAGGTACGGCTCGATGACCGGCGGCAAGCCACCGAGCAGGCTGCCGCCGACGATGGCGAGAGCCGCGCCTAGCGCCGCACCACCGGACACGCCGACCAGCCCCGGGTCGGCCAGCGGGTTGCGGAACAACCCCTGCATGGCCACACCCGACAGCGCCAGCACCGAACCGACCGTGATGCCGAGCAAGCTGCGTGGCAGGCGGATCTGGCCGAGGATCAGCTCCGCTTGTTGGGTGTCGCCGCCGTTCAGTGGCAATCCGAGTAGCCGAAACCCGGCCAGCAAGGTATCACCCAGCGGCAAGCTGACCGGCCCGAGGGCCAGGGACATCCAGAACATCAACAGCAACAACAGACCGAGGCCTGTCAGCAACGGGCGCGGCCGGATAATCGCCGTCATCGCTGGCCCCCGGCAGTCTGGGCCAGGCACGCATTGGCGCAGAGCAGAAGGGGTTTGATAGGCATCAGGGACTTCCTTGGTCGATCAGAGACATTGACGGTGGGTGCTAAGGCATCGAAGCCTTGGTAGCCGGAGATGATGCCACCGACGCCCGGTTTGCGCACACGCCAAGGCTCCGCGTCCTGGTCCCGGCTGCAAGCTCAGCGGCGCCACAGTTTGCTGATTGCAGAGAAGATCAGGCTTTGCTGGCGGCCAGATAAGCGCCCAGGCGTCGTCCCATTTCCTCGCCCAGTGCCTGCAAGCCACTCAACGGACGGACCATCACCTCGAAATCGACGATTTTTCCTTCTTCGTTGAAACGGATCATGTCGATGCCTTTGAGTTGTTTTTCGCCAACCATGGCGCTGAACTCCAGCACCACATTCAAGCCGTCGTCCGTGGCCAATTCGCGGTGGTAGGCAAAGTCCCGGAAGACGTTGAACACTGTGTTGAGAATCATCGAGACCACCGGCGCGCCGGAATACGGCGTGTGCGCCATGGGCGAGCGGAACACCGCGTTGGGGTCGAGCAAACCGGGCAGGGCACTGAGGTCGCCGCTGCGGATCATCTCGTGCCACTGGTTCAAGGACGCTGCGGCATTGGGATGCAGTTTCAGTCCGGACATTTTCAACTCCTGTTTATTGTTGTGGTTCAAACCTTGTCTGATGCGCTGGCTCGACAGCGCCGGGCAATGGCCCGGGCGGCATCGTCGGCCCACACACTGTAGATCGCCGGGCCTGGATGAAAACCGTCCCGCGCCATCGAACCGGCCACGGGCGCCAGCCGGGTCGTCAGCATCGTACAGTGATCGTTGCCCGCGGCCAGCCCGGCGAGCCGAGTGTTGAAGCGCGCCGCCCGGTTGCCCCGGTACCAGCGTAGCGGTTGCGGCAAGGCGGGAAACAGGTGCATGGGCGGGAGCGGGGACAGGATGATCTGCTTCACCGCGAATTGGTCGCGCAGCACGTCCATCAATCGCTGTTGCAGGGCGATCCACTGCTCGGCCGACAATTGACTCGTGACATCGTTGACACCAATGGACAGCAGCGCCACGTCGAAGCGTTCCGGCGCACGCTGTGCGAGCAGATCCAGCAGCGCCTGGGAGTCCAGCCCGGAGCGCGCCCAGAGCTTCCAGAACACCTGATGATCCGTGGCCAGGCGGCTGACCAACTGGCCGCTCAGCGCTTCGGCTTGCGTGGGTGCACCGACCCCGGCTGCGGCGCTGTCACCGAGAATCAGCACACGCAGGTCCTCACCAATGCCAGCCACACCTTCGCGTTCACCCTCGGCTTCCGGCAATTTCGGCGTGACCCGCCGGGTGTACATACCCTGCATGAGCAACACGGGACCGAGCACGATTTTGGCCAGCGTTTCAGTCTTGCTCATGGAGAGGATCCTGTGAGGGGAGCCATAGATTCGCTTAAATATCGCCCACGAAAAAGCCCGGCTGATCAGGCCGGGCTTTTGCGGGGTGCTGCGGTAGAGCGAGCGGCTTAGGCAGCGCGATTCTCGATCAGGCGATCGGAACCACCTTCGGCGACAGTATTGCCTTGCAGATGATCGGAGCCATCGGCAGCTACGGTGTTGCCTTGCAGATGATCGGAGCCATCGGCGGCTACGGTGTTGCCTTGCAGGTGGTCGGAGCCATCGGCGGCGACAGTGTTGCCTTGCAGGTGGTCGGAGCCATCGGCAGCGACAGTGTTGCCTTGCAGGTGGTCGGAGCCATCGGCAGCGACAGTGTTGCCTTGCAGATGGTCAGAACCATCGGCAGCGACGCGGTTTTCGATCAGGCGGTCGGAACCCCCTTCAGCCACACGGCTTTCAATCAGACGATCCGAGCCGCCTTCAGCGACGACAGGTTGAGCAGAGGTAGCGGCAAAAGCGTTCACTGCAAAGATCGAAAAAGCGATGCTGAGGAGGGTTTGGCGTTTCATGATCGTGTGCTCCGGGGGTGTTGTTTGTTGGGTATGGAGCTCATGTTACGCCGCGGATTTTTTAAGAGAACTTCATTGAGTCAATGGTGACTATCGACGCAGTCAATGGCGGTACCGCTGGCTTTATGTAGGAGCCGGCTTGCCGGCGAAGGCCATCTCAAGAACGCCATCGCCCGCCCGCCGAATACCGCTGGCCTCATTGTTCAGTGATGCACAGCTCCCCGGTGGCGCGTATCAGCGCCTGGCCATGCAACGCATCCTTGATCAGGCTGGAACACTGGGCGGCCAACCAGGCCGGGCAGTCCGGGTCCACGCGATAAGGCGTGAAATCGGCGTATTGCTGTAACAGACGGTTCTGCAACTCGTCCAGTTGGGGCCTGATTTTATTGAGGTCCGGTCGTGGCACGTCAGGCGCCTTGCTCGCCGCTTGCCACTGCGCCAGCAACCCGTACTGCACCAGCTTGTTGGCTTCGATCTGGGCGGCGACCAACTCGGCGGCGTCGTCCGGGTCCAGTTTGTGTTCGATTGCCTGCCTGCGGGCATTGGCGATGACCAGCGTCTCCCGAGCGGTATCCTGGATCGGCTTGCCACTGTCCCATTTGGTCAACGCCACCTGATCAGCAAGATTCAAGCGCTCATTGATCGTGGCCAGCAACGGTTGCAGCGTATCGGGTGCCGGGGTGGCAGCAGCGGCTTGGGTGCCGCTGGCGAGAACGCCGAGCAGGGCGCCCGTCAGCAACGGCGAAAGGCGTGGGAAGTGGAGCATAAGCAGACCTCATCGGGAACGGAGTTCACACAGCGGTGTTATGTAGCACAGGCGCGACGAACGGACGAGTGGTCGCGGCGCAATCAAGCGGACTCAGGCGCGGCCAGCCGCCGCTCAATCTGCGCCAGCTCCCAAGTGCTGAGCAGACTCACCGGGTCGGTGCCGTAACGCTGCCAACCGGCGAGCGTACGACCGTCCGTGCTCAGGCAATGCAGGCAGTGGCGCAGCTGATGCGCCTCGACCTCAAGCATCAAGCGCCAACCCTCGATGTCGACCAGCACTTGGCCGGCCACGGCTTGTTCGTTCAGGCGCTTTAGCGTGCGTATGCCTTGGGCGACGTCACGCAATTGCTGATAAACCTCGCGAGCGGTCAAGGGGGGCACAGGTGTCTCCGATAGATGCATGGCAGGGTGGAGCGGGGTGCCACAGGATAATCGATCAAGCACAAAACGGGCGCCCAAGAAAAAGCCCGGCTGATCAGGCCGGGCTTTTTGCGGGGTACTGCGCCAGGGCGAATGACTCAGGCAGCGCGGTTCTCGATCAGGCGATCGGAACCACCTTCGGCGACGGTGTTGCCTTGCAGATGATCGGAACCGTCGGCGGCGACGGTGTTGCCTTGCAGATGGTCGGAGCCATCGGCGGCGACAGTGTTGCCTTGCAGGTGGTCGGAGCCATCGGCGGCGACAGTGTTGCCTTGCAGGTGGTCGGAGCCATCGGCGGCGACAGTGTTGCCTTGCAGATGGTCGGAGCCATCGGCAGCGACGCGGTTTTCGATCAGGCGGTCAGAACCCCCTTCAGCCACACGGCTTTCAATCAGACGATCCGAGCCGCCTTCAGCGACAACAGGCTGAACAGAGGTAGCGGCAAAAGCGTTCACTGCAAAGATCGAAAAAGCGATGCTGAGGAGGGTTTGGCGTTTCATGATCGTGTGCTCCGGGGGTGTTGTTTGTTGGGTATGGAGCTCATGTTACGCCGCCGGTTTTTTAAGAGAACTTCATTAATGTGATGGTGGACATCGACGGGATTGATAGGGGGATCGGCTAACCACTTGTGGGCGTGATGATACGAAGTGACTCAGGCAGCGACCGCTATTCCGTCTGTCGCAGGATTTGAACCGGCGTTGATTTATCGCGTCATACAGTTCGCGATATCAACCCTATGGAAGCGACCATGCTTTTGAAGAACAAGAGTCTCATTGCTGTAATGTCCTGCGCCCTGATGCTGGCAGCCGCTCCGTTACTCCCTGCTGATCTGTCGATCATGAACGCCGCCTACGCGAAGGATGGTGGTGGTGGTGGTGGTGGTGGTGGTGGTGGTGGTGGTGGTGGTGGTGGTGGTCATGGCGGTGAAGGTGGTGGCCATGGTGGCACCGGTAAGGGCGGTGGTGAGGGTAGCGGTCACAGCGATTCGGATCACGACGGTGGTTCTGCCAGTAATGGCCGTGGCAATGGGCTGAGCAGCGATCATGCCGGCAAGGCGGTTCGTGACCACGGGATAAGCGGCAACCACTATGGCAGTGATCGCAATCACGATCGTGGTCATGGCGCGACCACCTCGGGCATCGCCCATTCCAAAACTACTCGCGGCCTGACCAAAGCCTCGGCTATTTCGACCTCGACTCCAGGGGACCACAACACAAAAGGCTTGAGCCGCGCCGGCACGTCGGGAACGAAAAAGTCCTATTGAGTCAGTGGCTGTTGAGTCTTCAATCGCCATCGCGGCTGGCCGGGCAAACCGGCTAGCCGCCGTCCATAGTCAATCCGGCCGCTCGTCATCCGCAGGCACCACTTTCCAACTGTCATCCGGATCAAACAGCTTCATCGACTGCGCCAGCTTCTCGCCGTCGGGCCCCAGGTCTTTCTCGAATACCTGACCGTCATGGCTGATCATGAAACTCATCACGCCACTCTCGCCGTATTGTGCCGGCCAGGCGATCAGTGCAAAGCCCCGGCTCATCTTGTCGCCGATCAGGTAGCTATAGGCGCCGCCCGGTGCCGAAGGGCCCTGGCCATCGAGGATGCGGAAGTGGTAACCATGCCAGTCCTGGCCGTCAATGGTCTTGCCGAACTCGGGGCCCAGCGGGCTGATCTGACCACTGTTGTCGTCCGCCCAGTAGAGCCCGTCGTGCTTGCCCGGGGTGCTGAAGATTTTCTGCGCGTATTCAAGTGCGCCGTCACCGTCACGATCCACTGACGCGTAGTCCATCTGGGCGTCGTGATAGGCCAGTGCCGACTGCACGGCGGCGAGTTCATTGCGGCCAATTTGACGGGCACGGATCTCGGCACTGCCGGCCTTGATGTCGAAGTGCCAACCTTGTGCGCTTTTGACCATGGGAATGGGCAATGTCCAGTGGTCACTGCCCACCGACAGAATGGCCTTGCCATCACTGGTTTTTTCAATGCCGTGTTGCTCGCGGTATTGCTTCAAAAACGCATCCACGTCTTTGCGCTCCGCGCCTTCGCGGGGGATGTAGGTGCGCCATTCGTTGCCCAGTAACTCGGTCAGGCGTTTCTGATCCGCGTGTTTTGTGCCCAGTGCTTCGACGAACGCCTGGGCGGCCTTTTCAGGGGTGGGAAACGCCTGCTGTGCCATGACCATGCAGGACCAGGCCAAACCGGCCGTGATCGCCAGGGCACTGCCAAGCAGGCCTTTGAGAGCCGGTACTCGAGGATGGTTATTCAACGGCGGCCCCCCCTTTGACGCGCTGGTGGAGTGGAAGGCCGACTGATCTGCTGGCCGGCTGAACGCGAGGCGCTGGGGCGCTGAACGGATGCCTGACTGGCCCGGCCACGACTGGCTTGCAGGTTGGCCTGGGACGGTGAGCGCGCGCCAGCGAAGGCATTGTCGGGGGCGCTGCCACGGCTGGCGGGCTTCGCGGCCGGCCGGTTTTGCGTGGTCTGGCGTGCCTGTGCATTGCCTTGTGCGCGTTGATTGCCTTGCGCCGTCTCTTTCCTGGGCTGCTGATTGTCCCGAGTATTCCTGGCCGTGCCCTGGCTTCTGTCAGTCGCTTTCGGTCTGTCTGTGGCGTTGGCTCTGTCTGATGCCCTGGATTTGTCTGCACCGGCTTGTAACCGATTGCCCGAGTCTCGCGCCTGGGCTTCGCGCGCACGATCCCGGGCTTCGAGGTTGCTGGTGGCGGGCCGTTCGATACCGTGCTTGTCCATTGAGCTACGGGCCTTGTCACGCGCCTGGGCGCGTTGGGCATCTTCCCCCCGGTAGGCCTGACGCTGATTGGCGCCGTCCAGTTGACGGCCGTACTGTTCGCGGCTTCTGGTGTCCCGGTAGGGCACGCCATTGCGATGCACGGGGTTGTGCTGCCAGCTGTTATTGGTGATTCGGTTGTTGCCATTGATGTTGTTGTAGCGATTGACGTTGATATCGACGTCGTTATTGCCCCAGTCGCATTCACCCCACAACGCGCCGACGATTGCCACCCCGGTCCCGAACGCCAGCCCGGCCATCAACGCCTGGCCGGGGTAATAGGCCGGCGGCGGTGGGTAGTAGGCCGGCGGCGACGCCGGATAGGGCCAGGTGCCGTAGGTGGTGGTCGGGTTATAGGTGGGGACGTACACCACCTGCGGATCGGCGGGTTGAATGATGATGGTGGAGCTGCTGCTGGCAGGGGCCGGAGCGGGGGCCGAACTCGTCGCGGCGGGTGCCGGTGCCGGGGCGGGAGCCGCCACATTCTGGATGGTCACGTTCTGATACTGGTTGCTCTGCAGGTTGCCGGCGGCTTGCGCCTGGCGACGCAAGCGTTGCACGCCCTCCATGACATCATCCGGTTGCGCCAGGAAGGCATCACCCAAGCGCTGTACCCACACAGGGTCCTGTCCCAGCGTCGCCAGCACCTGGGGGAAGGCGACCAGCGCCTGCACGCTGGGGTCCCATGGCTGGTTCGCCACTTGCTTGACCGCGTCATCGCCCTTGGCGTCCGGATTGGCTTTGGACCAGGTGACCGCTTCGGTCACTTCACCAGGGTAGGTCGTCGCCATCAGTACCTGTGCCAGCAACGAGTCCGGGTAAAGCGCAATCGGCGCCAGCATTTGATCCAGCTGCTCTTGGGTAAACACGGCATCTTTAGCGGGCGCCGGGGCCGGTGCACTGGCGGCTGGGAGGGTGGTGGCGGTATCCGCTGCCTGCGCAAAGCAAGGGGTGCCGCTCAAAAAAACGAGCGTGGACAACGCATAAAGAAATGGAAGGCGCATCGCAGCTCCCTTTGGTCTGGCAGATTTGAAAGGAGTGAATCCATGCCAGGGAGGTGACAACTGACTTTGCAAGCCACAGACCTCGATGCCGTGCAGTAATAGTAGCAAACAAAAAATGTCTGCCACTGAATCGGCGGTTCAGTGAGGGGAGCGAATGACTACGCGGTAAGGATGTGTATGCCTGATGGGGGGTGGTCGGTCGACCACCCCCGAATATCCACGAGGGTTATGCACGCGGAAAAGAGGGACCTCAGTCGCCCGTTTTCACCTTGGGAATGTACGCAGCACTGCCGGCTTCATGGGAGTGAGTCAAGCGGGCTCCGTTGTTGGGCCTGGTGGTGATCAACTGATGATCGGCAGTCAGATAGCCCAGGGGCAATCGATTGATGTCCTCGTACGGCTCGACAATGATCGTGCGTTCGGGATTCCAGCGCTCGCCACTTTTCTTTTCCAGCCACGCCATGAGTGCCGCGCTGTCACCGCTTTTCGGAATGTCCGAGTCCGGCTGAACGTAATAAAACGGTGAGCCATGGTTTTGCAGGTACATGGGCAGCTTGTTGTCGACGTCCACCAGCACCAGGCGCCATTCGTTCCACGGCGCCGTTTTGCTGGCTTCGGCACGCACATCCTTGCTGAACTGCATGACCCCGCCGTCTCCGCCGTTGGTCCAGGGATAGACGATCCCCAGAATCAACAGTAAAAAAACAGCCGCGCCGGCAATGCCCTTGGTCCAGCCTGGGCCGCTGACTTTACCGGCGGCTTCTCGCTCGGCCATGCGTCGGGTAACCCACCAGGCCGCCAGCAACTGGGCAAACGGCACCAGTGGCAATACGTAATAGCTGCGTCGACTGCCGCTGGCGGTAAAGAACAGGAACAGCAGCCCCAGGCCGCCAATCAGCCAGCGAACGTTGGGCTCGGTGTGCTTCCAGCTGCGCACGGCCACCCACAGGCCGAGTATCCAGCAGGGAGCCCAAGGCAGGGTGTAGACCGGCAGATAAAGCAGATAGGTGTAGATCGGGCCAATGTGGTCGAAAGGCTGAAAGAATCGGACCACGTTTTCCCGAAAGACCAGATCAAGCCCGCTCTGTTCGTAGCTTGGCGTGCCGTAGCGTTGCGACAGCAGGAACGGCAGCATGTAGAACGCGCCTGCCACCAGGAGCGCCAGGCACAGGCGGGGATTGAGATGGTTTTTCCAGCGCCCTTCGCCCAGCAAGTGCGGCAGCAGGATCAGCCCGGGAAGAATGAACCCGATCAAGCCCTTGAACAGCGAGGTCAGCGCCAGTATCAGGAAAAACACGATGTAGCGACTCAGGCGCGTATCGTTCGGACCGCGCCAATACCACCAGACCGCACCCAGGACACCGCAAACCGTGAGGATGTCCGCCGTGGCGACCCGGGCCCAGAATACGAAAAAGAACGTCGTCGCCAGAAACCAGCCAGCGATCAGGCCGGTGCCTTTGCGATACAACTGTTCACCGATCAGGTAGACCAGCCAGACACTCACCCACGCCGACAAGACCGTGGGCAGTCGCAGCGACCAATTCCCAAGGCCACCCATCAAATGGGCAGTGGCGGTAATCAACCAATAGGAAGGCAGTGGCTTGTCGTAATAGGGCGTGCCCTTGAGATAAGGGTCGAAATAATCGCCAGTTTGCATCATCTGCAGGGCGATGTTTGCCCAGCGGGTTTCCGGGCCCCAAAGCTCTCTGGCACCTAACCCGAAAAGCATCAAGAGCGCGGAGACACTCAGCAGAAGTATCAGCGCACCCTGTTCACTTTTTAGAAAACTGACTAACGTTTTTTTCATGAGAGTTTCGCACGTTGCGCTCGCCGTGACGTCGGTGAAGCGTCTGGACCGTCAAGGCTATCGGTTGAAATGTGATGGAATTGTCAGTAGATCGCGAATAAATCATTAGTTGCGGTTCATATCCAGTTAACACACCCATTAATGCAGGAGTGTGAATAACAGCATAAACAATGGTTCATGTCAGACTGCTAGATCCGGAAGAGCGGCGGATTCGGCTTGATTGGCCCCATCGCAGCGCCGAGAAGGCCCCAATGATGCCGTGTAGTCAGTCGCTTCTAGCTGAAGCCAAATAGTGGGCAACTAACGCGTTGGCATGACCATGGCCGATACCGTGTTCGGATTTGAGTAAGGCCACCAACTCCATATGCTTCTTGCCGCTGACTGATTCGAGCAGATTCAGCCAGTGAGTGACAGGCTGCCCGTACTTTTTTTCAATGGAGGGGAAGTAAGACGCCGGTCCTTTGATTTTTGAGTCTTCGGTCATGAGGCAAACTCCTTTTTGGCTTGGGTGATGGCAAACACTGCGGCTGGCCGAATTCGAACGCAGTATAGGCAACTTGGGCTGAAATGCAGCAGACACGAAAAGCCCAGTGGATCAGACCCTGATTTTCAGCAGGGTATTTGTCTCGTAAAGGACAAGTCCTTCCGACTTTAAAGATTCTTCCTACATCTATCCGCTTTTTGCCTTGGTAGCGTGCGTGCCAATTTTCGCGAGCACGAACCAGGGACGGTTTGAACATCGCACTTCTTTTCCTCCTTGCTTAAGGATAAGCGTATGTTCCGGTCGACCCATGCGGCGCAGTTAGTGCTGCAGACCCCTGCTATTTGTCACGACTTCGGCTATCTGGCCGGCCAGCCATTGACCCATCACCCGGACATCGTCGAGCTGCTGACAGTGTCGACCCAACAATCACCGTTGAGCCGCGTGCAACGTGCAGCGGAGCTGGCACATCAGCGCTCGACCCAGCTTCCGGGAGACGAGCCATGACCACTCAGAAACCGCCGCAATCCGCTGCCAACATCGCCGCCATGGCCAAGAGCGCCCAGGACATCCGTTCGCCCATGGGCCTGTGTCCCCTGATGAGCCAGAAAGTGCAGTTGCTGCCGCTGCGTTATGGACTGGTCGAACACCTTGATCCCTCATCCGAACTGACCCTGCCGCTCAAGCTGAACAGCCAGCCGCTGGGCATACGCCTGCTGCGCGACGGTTACCTGTACATCATCGACAGCGGCACCGGCTACCTGCACGAATACCGCGTCGAACAGGGGCAGATCAGCAAGCTGCTGTGGCAGGGCCCGGAGGTGGCGGGCGATACGCGCACCACGGCGGTGGGTGAACCGCACTTGGTCTTCGCCCGCCGGCACACCTTGTTTGCCAGCTATTCGGAAATCCAGTGGACGGCCTACAAGTGTTCGCAAGTGCTCAAGGACGCCACCGAGCGCGAGCGCTTGATGCAACGCATCGAGCTGGCCAAAGCCTGTCCAGACCGGGGCGGCGCCGATTTGCTGAGCCTGCGCCAGGCGATAACCTGGCTGGCCGAGGTCGCTGAAGCGGGCGCGCCAGCCCAGGGCCGCGAGCCGTTGCCCGAAGGCGCCCACCCGCAAGCGCGCCAGCCCTATGGCTGGGAAGACAGGCCGCTGTTCAAGGCCACGGCGATCGAAGCACTCACCAGCCAGGTGCTGGGGGATCATCAGAACGACTACCTGTTCCTGGTCTTGCGCGATGACTTTGGGGTGATGCGCGACCTGGCCAGCGCCCAGCTGCAAGTCGCGGACTGGATCGAGCAATGGAGCGCCGACGACGACGCCCAGCGCAAGTACCTCACCGGTGCCTACATCCAGTCCTTGTACGAGGTGACACCGGCGCGCCTCGAGGCGCTGGCCACCCGCGATGCCGATGTCAACGCCCTGATAGAAGACACCGACCCTGCGCAGCAGGCCGCCCTTGAAGAGTATCTGCGCATCCGGCGTGACCATGACGGGCCGCCGATCCATGGCGACGAGGCCCATTGGCGCAAGGCGGCGGCCAGCGATCCTTATGCACGCGCCGCCGTCAACCTGCAGGACGCCCTGGGCGTGGCGCTGTGGCAAAAGCATCGAGACACCATTGCCAGGCTCCACGGGCAAACCTGGGAAACGTTGCACGGCGAGGCTATCGGCCAGCGCGGCATTGATCATCTGGTCAATCGGGCCGGGATGGAAGCATTTGTCCGCCAGCAGCAAACGCTGCTGGCCCATTGGCACAAGCGCCTGCAGGTGATTCGCGAAGACCGCTTGAACATGATCGTCGCCGGCCATTTCCACCGTGCCGCCTGGTATTACGACTTCCGAAGCGATGCCCAGATCCGCCATCGCCTGGAGACCGAATTCGTCTGCGTGGCCGCCCTGTGCGGTGACCGCGAAGCCACCGAAAAACTGGCCGCCTACCTGCAAAGCAACCTGCTCACCGTGGTGCCGGGGCTGGACACCCTGACCCGGGCCGATCAGCTCGACCTGAGCAAGAAACTCATGGACCTGAGCAATTTCTCGATCACCCTCGCCACGGCACCGGAAAGCCTTGCCAGCGTGAATGTGCTGAGCAACCAGTTCAGAAGCCTGATGAATGAGCGGTTGCCGAACTTTGAGGACCTGAATACGCGGTTCAGGGGGCTGCAGAGTTTGTTGGACGGGGCCTACATGCCAGCGCATCAATTGATCGCAGCGGATCAGTTGGAGCGGGCGCACGCAGAATTCAAACGATATCAGCCAATCGACCCCAACAACTTCATCCGTGACCTGGGCGTGCCGGCACGCCTGCAACTGTTACGCGAGTTTTCCCGCAGCGGCTTGACCCTGCGGGCGGCGTCGGCGGCGGAAATCCAGGCGTTCAACCAGACCCGCGATGCCGCGCTCGACCTGCGCCGCCAGCTCAAGGACACCTACAAACAGCGCCATCGCGAGTTGTCGCGGCAAATCTATGGCCTGACCGAGCCCGGCGGCGAGCAGAGGCTCAACCAGCGGATCATTAGTCTCAAGACCGCGCTGGTGCCGCTGGAAGACCACCTCAGCCGGGCCCTGACCGTTGGCGCGGGTGGCCCCTGGCAAATCGGCACCGTGATCGATGGCATGGCCCCGGCGTTGCGTGACGAAATGGTGCGCACCGTGCGTGATTTCCGCGCCACGGGGACGTTTGGCCAGCCACTGATGAGTGCGTTGAAGTCCGGGGGGGACGGGATTGCGTTGTTGCTGTTGGTTTATCAGGGGCAGAAGTTTGTGGAGGTTTTGAGTGCAATCATAAAAAACAATGACCGTTCTTTTTCTGATAAAGCAGCTTTCGCAGAGTCCTTGATTGGAATGTCGGCGGCAGGTTTTGCCGCTGTACAGGGCCTGTCGGTAACACTCCTTCAGGCATATATCGTGCAAATGGACAGCGCCGCCGGCAAGCTCAACACCATGAGCCGTTTAGGGCGCTGGAGTGGTATCGCTGGGCTGGGTGCCTTTGGATTTGGTGCTGCGGCTGCGGCAATCGATCTCGGCAAACACTCCCGGCAATGGGCTAAAGCGCTGGCCCAAGGCAATCACCAGGCCCTGGCTGCAACAACCCTGCAAATCGCCGGCGACGGCATCCTCGTGGGCACCAACACCTGGGGCGCCAAACACACGACGTCGATCATCAGCCAGGTA
>NZ_JBSSEP010000032.1:0-33984 GCF_054061835.1 Pseudomonas sp. TE12234 | reverse complement strand
TGGATGTAGGCCATAACGAAAAATGCTCCGTATCTTTCGATACGGAGCATTTTCTTTGAGCGCTGCGCAGATTGCTAGGTTTTCACACAGTCTGGAGAGGGCCTTTTTTTTTAAGCACGACGAGTGAATAGACTTAGGTATTGGTATCGTCTCGGATAGCCTTCTACGAGGCTGCTTTGATTTCACTAATCAAGTCATCAACGGCGGCAAGCATGAACTCAATCGTTTTTTCATCATTGAATCTGCCGTCCTGGATCTTTTCATTGACGCCCGGAATGACTATCTGAGGGCCGCGAATGACTCTGGAAAGGGTCGCTGATAGCGTCTCTCTCAATTGTGCCTGGGCGCGCACCCCGCCAAGCACGCCTGGTGAAGACGTCATGATTAGCACGGGTTTATTTTTCAACGGTGAGTTGAAGCCCGGGCGAGATGCCCAATCCAGTGCATTTTTCAGCACGCCGGAAGTGCCGTAGTTGTATTCAGGCGAGCAGATGATCAAGCCATCGGCTTGTTCGATAGCATCTTTCAGCACCGCCACCGATGCAGGCAGCATCTGCGCTTCGAGATCTGAGTTGTAAAGGGGGATCTCATTCAGTGCGAAGAGACTCATTTCTACCTGATCGCCCAACCGATTGGAGAGGGTCTTGAGTACTGCTGTATTGGTTGATTGTGAACGCAGGCTACCTGAAATACCGAGTAGACGATGAGCGACAGTGGCCATAAAAATCCTTCAGAGAGATGGATAATCAAAAAACTACACGACATGTTTCTCTGGAGATGACACGCCGATCATCACAAACAGTGCTCGGGCAATCCCCTCACTTTTGTTGCGCCACGCGTGTCGTGTGCCATTTTGAATAACGATGTCTCCCGCCTTTACGAGACGGCTTTGACCGTTATCCAGTTCCAGCCACATCTCGCCTTCCAGAATGATTCCGTAATCGATGGTGGCAGTGGTGTGCATACCCGGATTTTCCGGTTCAAAGCTTTCGATCAAGCCAGGCAAAGCCGCCCCCAACTCTTCATAGGCCCGCACACCATCGACGGGGTTCTGCATCACCGAGTCCGGTGGGAAATCGAACATGGCGATGCTGGTGCCGCCCTGAGGAGGAATCAGTGAAGAGTTGCCTAGCGTGGGATCACGTTCCTGTTCGAGGCGTACCGGATTTGCTGGGGTCGCCCACAAATGCGCCATGGCATGTCCAGGGATTGAGGCAAAAGATTGAGCTC
Source organism: Pseudomonas sp. TE12234 (assembly GCF_054061835.1). Classification (NCBI taxonomy): domain Bacteria; kingdom Pseudomonadati; phylum Pseudomonadota; class Gammaproteobacteria; order Pseudomonadales; family Pseudomonadaceae; genus Pseudomonas; species Pseudomonas sp. TE12234. The sequence continues at coordinate 32,754 of NZ_JBSSEP010000032.1, read as the reverse complement.
TTGGGGCGTAGTCATCTGAAACGAACACGGAGTTCCCTTGTTCGTCATGACCGGTCACGATTCTTCTTATCTTCATTTGGATTACTCAACGAGCAGTCAAAGAGGCAGCGAGGGAAGGGCGAACCGCTCCACTCGCTGCGTGCATCAAGGACAAATGACGTAGTTGCTGAAGCCGCCATGGCGGTTTTCGATACCGGTAATCGCGTTGTTGACGTCTTCTAGCTTGAAAGACGTATTTTCAAAAAATGAAAGATCCAGCACACCGGACTCAACCATGTCAGCCATGGCTTGTCCTTGACCAGTGGTGAACCAGGCAGATCCACTGATCTGGATGTCGTTGTCCATGATCCAATGCAGGTCTATAGGGACTTCACCGGCGATAGCGCCAATGTTCACTAAGTGTCCGCCTCGATGCAGAGATTTGAGAGCTTGGGTCAGGCTTTCGTGCGGTGCGCCTGGGCCCAAGGCATCAATAACCACATCCACGCCCTCGCCATGAGTAATCTCATGGGCCCATTCATTGGTGGGAATCGTACCAAGGGTATGAATTTCGATCCGACCCGGGGCTGCTAGGTCTTTCACCTTTTGGAACAGCTCTTGGTTGCGCGCAGTGCCGAGGATTTTGCGTACCCCCATGGCCAATGCCAGAGCGACTGCACCTAAACCGAGTGTGCCGCTAATCCCGTTGATTAGGACAGTGCTACCGGGGCCCGCGTTGGCCTTGAGCAAAGCCTTGTAGGCGGTGCCCAGATAGCCTAAGCGCGCGGCGGTTTCGAAACTGATGTTGTTTGGCAGTTTGACCAGGCTGTATTGCGGGGCCGGGATGTACTCGCAAAGGCCGCCGTAGGGGTAGTCTTCGAACATGCGCGGGCTTTTCGGCGTGAAGCCAAAATAACCGTTGAAGGTATAGGCGGTGCAAGCAATTGTGTTACCCGCACGGCAAGCTCGGCAGGAGCCGCAGTGTCGGCCCGGGTTGACATACACCCGGTCGCCGACCTTGAAGTCGTAGACTTGAGCACCTACTGCTTCGACGACACCTGATGGATCGAGGCCGAAAATGGCAGGAAGTTTCGGCAGTGGATTTTGAGGGAACCACTTAACCCAATTTGTCAGAATGTTGTGCAGGTTTGGGACGATCCCACATGCCTTCACCTTGACCAGCACCTCAGTAGGGCGGATTTCGGGTACAGAAACTTGCTCGATGACCATGGGTTTGCCGCCTTCGTACAGGCGTGCAGCGCGCATTGTTTTTGCAGTCATGATGTTCTCCAACACATATTGTTTTTGTAGTGGTACCTAACCTTTGGAGCACGCTTCAAATCTAAGGCACTAACGCAGTCCGTCTTCGCCCTTTACGTCGGAGGCAGCGAGACCGCCCAATCGTGCATGTATCCGTCCGCCTGTAGCCATGGCTAGGCCAAAGGCAATTTCGCCACGGCGAGGGCCATCCCATACAGTCATTTCAGCAACGCCGAAATGGCTACGAACGTATGCAGCTTGGATATGCCCTAGTGGGATCATCACTCGGCAGCCTGGGCCGCCAATAGTTTTGGCCGCAGGGACGATAGCCTTCGGGTTGCGTAGCGCTTCGCGCATTGCCCAGCCACCTGCTTCGTGCCATACGGCGCCGTGCTCTAACTCACCGTCTTCACCAACGATTGCGCCCTTGCCATAGGCCTGTACGTGTTTAGCTCCGCCCAGGGTATGGATCAGTTGCTCCGACAGCTCTGCGCCTAAAGCTCGCAGTTCCTGCATAAACGGCAGCAAGTCTTCTACATACTTACCTGCGTAAGGATTGGCGACCACCGCGGTGGCTACTGCAATCCGCAGCGGGGCTGACAAACGAGGCCCGCCCTCGTGGAATACCTCTTCAACGTCCAGCTTGACCTTACGAACCATCACAAGCGACATGCGTAACCTCCAGAACCGAGAGCCTCATAGGCTCGCTATTTTTTTAAACCGGCCTTTCGCATTATGCATTTAATGATGTATGGTGCAAGAAGATAGTTTTTATGCACAAAAATAGGAGAGGCAAGATGAAGCTGATTTCGTACCGTAAAGAAGGAGAAGCCCATTTCGGTGTTGTGTCCGGTGACGGAGTGGTTGAACTGACCAACCGTTTCTCGGAGGTGCCAGATCTCGCGACTTTTCTGAGCAACCCGTCCTTGCTTCAGGAGGCGCGCAAGATTATTGATGCTGTGCAGCCTGACTACCCATTCTCGAGTATCCAGTTGGAATCAGTGATACCCAATCCTGGAAAGGTGATTTGCGTAGGCATTAACTATGTTGCTCACGCTGAAGAGGCGGGCCGAAAGGTCGGCGAGTTTCCAGTGATTTTTCAGCGTTTCGCCGAAACTCTTTTGCCCCACGGCGAACCACTGGTTAGACCTCAAGTCTCAGAGCAATTTGATTTCGAGGCCGAATTGGCGGTTGTGATCGGGAAAGGTGGTGCACATATCGATCCGGCGGACGCGATGGATCACGTTGCGGGTTACACCTGCTTCAACGATGCCAGCGTCCGCGATTGGCAGTTCCATACGCACCAGTACGGTATGGGTAAGACCTTCAGAAAAACGGGTGCTCTGGGGCCTTGGCTCGTTCCGGCATCGGAAATTTCAGACTATCGAAAGCTGGTTGTGCGGGGGGTACTTAACGGCGAGCAACTGCAGGAAGGCAGCCTTTCGGAGCTGGCATTCGACATTCCTCATTTGATTTCGTATGTATCGAAAGCGCTTCCATGGAACCCGGGAGATATTCTGGCAACTGGTACTCCGAGCGGCATTGGCTTCAAACGCAATCCACCGATTTTTCTGAAGCCTGGTGATGTTTTTGAAGTGGTGATTACTGAGATTGGCACGCTGTCGAATGGTGTTATTGACGAAGTCTAAGCGTTGCCCTCTACACAATCATAAAAACTGGAGGTTCCAAATGTCCGCATTACCTAAAATCAATTTCACCCACTCTGGTGTGTTTTGCGAAGACCTCGACCGGATGGTTGATTTTTACTGCCGCACCTTGGGCTTCATCGTAAGTGACAAGGGGGTCGCTTCTACAGGTCACCGTTTGTTCTTCATGACTCAGAACCCTGAGTTACATCATCAGGTCGTTCTCTTTGACGGCAAACCAATCGACCTACCGTTCAACCCGATCAATCAGCTTTCGTTTCTCTTGGACTCCCTCGACGACCTGAAAACGTACTATCAATTCGCCAAGAAAAGCGGAATTGAAGGGATTGCACAGGTGGATCACGGCAACGCTTGGTCGATGTACTTCAAAGATCCTGAAGGCAATCCCATCGAAATGTATGTCGATGCACCGTTCTACACCGCACAACCTTGCAAGGAACCGCTGGATCTCGAGATGCCGACTGAGGCTATCCTCGCCCAGACCGAGGCTATGTGTAAGCGCCGTCCCGGTTTCCAGACTCGCGAGCAATGGAAGGAATCCATACGGGCGAAGATCGAAGAGCAGCGCGTTCGTATCGGCTAATGACATTTGGCAGGGCTATATAGCCTGCTCCAATCAGTGGTCGTTGAAGCCTGGTTGATGGGGGCGCAAAAGTCTGCTCATCAACCAGAAGTCGCAGTAGAGAAAAACAAAAAGCGGAGTTGACGATGGACTACGATGTCATCATTGTTGGAATGGGGCCAGTGGGTGCTTTGTGCGCAAATCTCGCCGGCATGTGGGGGCTAAGCGCTCTCGTCGTGGATAAGTCCGAGACGGTGTACACCAACCCTAGGGCTATGGGTTTTGATCACGAAGTGATGCGTGTGTTCGGCAACATTGGGTTGGCCGATGACATTGCTGAGCATGTCATGCCGTATCGTCCTTCGGAGTACCGTACCACCGGTTCTCAGTTGATCAAACGCATTGATGCCGCCAGACCTCCCTATCCGCTGGGTTGGGCGCCTAACTATGTCTTCTCACAGCCCCCCGTCGAGCGCGCCCTACGCAGTAAAATTGCGGATATGAAGTCCGTCACCGTGGAACTCGGTTCAGAGGTTCTGTCGGTAGATTCCAAAGGTTCACTGGCGGTTGTTCGCATCCAGGCCAAGGATGGAACCGAGCGCACAGTCACTGCGGACTATGTGTTGGCGTGTGACGGAGGCACCAGTCCAATCCGTACCCGTCTAGGGTTGAAAATGGAGGATCTAGCCTTCGACGAGCCATGGCTCGTGGTTGACGTAATCCTCAACGAAGGGGCGGGCGAGCATCTACCAAAGACCAACGTGCAATTTTGCGAGTTGGCCAGGCCATGTACCTTTGTCGTTGGGCCGGGTCAGCATCGACGTTGGGAATTCATGATTAACCCTGACGAACAGCCGACGGAAATCTCACAACCCGAAGCGATCAAAAAGCTGATCGCCCGTTGGTTGCCTGAGGGCGACTATCAGCTGTGGCGTGCGTCTGCCTACCGATTCCATGCACTGATTCTGGAGCAGTGGAAGTCCGACCGGGTGTTTTTCCTCGGGGATGCAGCGCACATGACACCCCCCTTTCTGGCACAAGGCATGTGCCAAGGGATTCGCGACGCATTGAATCTGGTCTGGAAACTGGCGCTTGTTAAAGGAGGCCTGGCTTCCCCGGCGTTCCTGAATACCTACCAGACCGAGCGTATTCCCCATGTCCGCCAAACCACGATGGCGGCAAAAGAATTCGGTGGTGTCATTTGCGAGCGTGACAGCGAGAAAGCCGCTATCCGCGATGCGCGCTTGATTCAGCAGATGAAGGAAAACCCGGCAGGCACCATCAGGCAATCGCTGATTCCTGGCTTGAACCAAGGCTTTGTCGCCAATGTTCCACCTGCCGGCGAGCTGTTTCCGCAACCGATGGTCATCAACCATGCCGGCAAGAAGGCACTGCTGGATGAGTTTACCGGACAGTCCTTTCGAGTGGTCATTGCGCCAGGGTTCGACGCCAGCGCGTTATTAAGATGTCTGCGAAGTAGCCAATCGCTGAAAGGTCTGCCTATCCAGGTCGTTCGGTTAGTCAGTTCCCAACAGTCTGGCACACGCGCTGTTGATGATTACGAAGAGGTTGACGGCGTGCTGGCCGAATGGCTGGAGCGTCGTGGCTGCAATGTGGTCATCGTGCGGCCGGATCACTACGTTTACGGCGGGGCAGTCACTGTCGCCTGGGCGATGGAGATGCTTGAGGGCATGGAGCTTGCGTTGTGGTGCAAAGAACCTGAACAGGCTCTGCAGAGTAGTGGCGGCGCTTGCGATAAGACTATCAGGTTTGCGCAAGCGATACCTTTGTAAGGAGCAGTACACCCTTTGCTTCGTACTGCCCACGAAAGCAGTTGCGAGGTGAAGGGTTTTTTTGTGGGATACGTTAAATGCAGCTGTCGATTACGCGTGACAACGTCATCGAGCCGGAAACCCGAAACCCGAAACCAGTGGCAGGTCGATGATTTACTGAAGCGTAGCTTGTTGACGCTCGATGGCTTCTACGGTTCGACCCAAGGTGTTTTGGATGTGATCGCGTAAGAGCGTCACAGCTTTTGAGTCTCGTGCCAGAGCAGCATCCATCAACTCTTGATGCTCATTTCCCTTATGTCTTGGAGTGATCCGCTGCTTGGCGGAAAAACGCCTGTAGCGCTCTGCTCTGTCGAATAGAGAGTCGATCATCTTTAGCATCAGCGGTGATGGACATGCCGCAAACAGCGCGAAGTGGAAGGCCTTATGCCGGGTAGACCACTCATCGTCGAGTGCGAGTACGCCACTTCCCAGTTTTTTCTCAATCAGATTCAAACGGTGAAACGCACCCAATACATCGGCTTCCCAGGCATCGTCGCCATACTGGATGGCATCGCTTAGTGCTTCGCACTCGAGCAGGCAGCGCATCCGCGTAATGTCGCGGAAGTCGGCAGTAGAGATCGGTGCGACCCTAAACCCCTTGTTATCGCTGGCTTCGACGACACCGTCCTGCGTCAGTCGATTAAGTGCCTCACGAATGGGGGAACTACTGAGCCCATAGGTTTTGGACAGTTCGGCGACCTTGAGTTTTTCGCCCGGGGCCAGTTCGCAGCAAACAATCGCTTTTTTCATCTTCGTCAGCGCGACATCGATTAGCGGACTGCCGGGGGAGGTGATCATGGTCGGAGCTTCCTGGAATTTGCACTAAAACGATTTTATGCGCAAAACACCATTTGGTGCAAATGGCCAATGTCTGAATTGCACATAAATTTTCCCGCTCCGCAAGCATAAAATAGTTAGCGACTCTGCCGGACGCTCTAATTCGATTTCTACCTCTACAGCGCCCACCTATATCACCTCCCGATTCTTTCCTTACCTCCTGAACGTTCCGTCGTTTGAGCCCCCAACCGGGTGGCACCGTATGCCCTCTTCACATCTCGCCCGTATCCACGCAACGAATATTTGCCCTCGAGAATCTTCTTGACTTTAAATTTGCCCAGGATTACGTTTTGTGCACAAACACATAACAAGTGCATTAAAAGCATTTTTACGCATCATGTTATTGGCTTACATCGATCCCGAACCCAAGGTTCAGAGGCGTGTGATGAAAACGAAGCGGGTTCTCGAGTTGGCAGACGCTGAATTGATGCTCATGGCGGCCATGGAAAAAGCCACCAAGGAGAGCTGGAAGGTATCCATGGCCGTGGTCGATGAGGCGGGTTGCTTAATGACGTTCAGAAGGCTTGATGGCGCATCCGTCTCGTCTGTCCAAACGGCCATTGATAAAGCCCACAGCGCTGCAGTCACGCGCCGGCCAACCAAGTTTTTTGAGGAGATGGTCGCCGAAGGCCGATCCGGCGCTTCGAGGATTCACGGCGTCTTTGCCATCGAAGGCGGGCTTCCAATCGTTGTTGAGGGTGAAGTCGTAGGCGGTTTTGCCGTCAGCGGGTTGAAGTCGCAACTGGACATCGTCCTCGTGGAGGCCGGCTTGCAAGCATTGGCCGCGCATCTGGAACGATAAGGCGGGAAACAAAGGCGCTCGGAGCGTTATGCAGCACCCCGATATATTCGCAGCCAATGCTGCGAGTGGATGACCTTTTACAAAAACAAAAAAACAGGAACATCTCCATGAAAACAGCTAACCAGCGGCTCTGCCCGTTCCCGGTTTCCAGCATCGCCTGCGCGATTAGCGCAACGGTACTGTTGGGCCTCTCAACACCATCGCAAGCCTTCCAGATCGACACCGGCAATCCCGATCTTTCGGCGAACTGGGACAATACAATCAAGTACAGCAATGCGTGGCGGGTGAACAAGCTCGATAGCAAGGTTGCGGTCGGCCCTGGCACCTCCAACAGCAATCCCAACCTGGACGATGGCGACCGAAATTTCAGTCGAGGCCTCATCTCCAATCGTCTGGATGTCTTGTCCGAATTAGACATCAAATACAAGGACGTCGGGGCCCGCCTCAGCGCAGCGTCCTGGTACGACAACGTCTACAGCCATGACAATGATAACAACTCACCGGCCACCGCCAACTCCGTGAGCGTCGATCACGATCAGTTCACCAGTGACACTCGTCGCGTCCATGAAACGAGCACTGAAGTCCTCGACGCCTTCGTCTATGGCTCAAAGGAAATCGGCAGTACCTCGTTATCCGGACGGTTGGGGCAGTTCACGCAAATCTACGGCGAAAGCCTGTTCTTTGGTGCCAACGGTATTGCCAATGCTCAGTCCACTGTTGATCTGGTGAAGCTGCAATCGGTGCCGGGGTCTCAGTTCAAAGAAATTTTGATGCCGACTAAGCAGGTATCCGGTAACTGGCAGCTGAGCGATAAAGTCAGTGTCGGTGCCTACTATCAATTCGAGTGGAACAAGACCCGGCTTCCCGCTGCCGGCAGCTACTTCAGTGGTGCGGATTTTGTTGGTGAAGGCGGGGAGCGGGTGTTCTTCCCAACTGGGGATTTGCTCCACGGCAAGGACAAGGACGCGAGGAATTCCGGGCAGTTCGGTGCTCAACTCAAGTTCGGTATCGAGGACTGGGAGTTCGGTCTATACGCCGCCAAATATCACGAAAAGACCCCGGTGTTTTACTTCCGCCCGGCCGCATTGGTTCCCGGTGCCGATGACACCTTCATCAATGTTTACCCCGAGGACATCAAAGTTTTTGGCGCCAGTTTCAGCACCTTGGTCGGCGAAGCGAACATTGCCGGTGAAACATCAATCCGACTCGACACGCCGTTGGCAGGTGTTGGCGGCACGATCATCACCGGCCTGGATTCCGACAATGATTCCAACCCGGCTTACCCCATTGGTCGCTCTTGGCATGCCCAGGTGTCGATGGTCAATGTCTACGGCGGATCGGCACTGTGGGACGGCGCTTCGTTCATCGGTGAGCTGGCTTTCAACCGCCGGCTGAGCGTGACCAAAAACGCTGATCAGTTGGATCCCAACACAACGCGCGACGCCTTCGCGCTGCGGTTCACCTTTGAACCTCAGTACTTCCAGGTCTTTCCCGGGGTCGACGTTCAGGCCCCGGTCACCCTTGGCTACAACCCGTCCGGGCGCTCTTCAGTCACACCTCAGGCATTTGGCCCTGAGCATGGCGGGGATCTGACGCTAGGTCTCAAGGCGGATTACAAGAAGCAATGGTACGCCTCGCTGAGCTACACCAATTTCTTTGGTGAGGCGGGGCCTGTCATCAACTCCTCCAACTCGTTCACCTACCAGCAAAACATGAAAGATAGAGATTTCGTGGCGTTCTCGATCCAGCGAACCTTTTAAGCAAAGAACAGGCGGCCCTGATAATGACAAAAATTAAACTGCTACTGCTTTCCACCCTGTCTATCTCAATGTGTGCCAGCACCGCATTCGCGGCAGTGAGCCCTGAAGAGGCGGCGAAGCTCAAGACCACATTGACCCCCATGGGCGCCGAAAAAGCAGGAAATGCTGACGGCTCCATCCCCGCTTGGACAGGCGGGTTGACCAAGGAAGTGGCAGGGGCAAAGTTGGGCGATATGCCGGCGGATCCGTTCCCAGGCGAGAAGCCGGTGCTGCAGATAACTGCCAAAAACGCTGGGCAATACGCGGACAAGTTGAGCGAAGGCACGAAAGCCTTACTAGCCAAATATCCCGATACTTTCCATTTGGATGTATACCCGACCCACCGTACTGCCGCAGCACCTGATAGCGTTTATCAGAACACGTTCGCCAACGCGACTCGTTGCAAAACGACCAGCAACGGTTTGTCAGTAGAGGGCTGTTACGGCGGAATTCCGTTTCCTATTCCGAAAACAGGTAATGAGGTTATCTGGAATTTTCTGCTGCGCGTAGAGGCAGAATCCATTCAGATGGGGTATGCCAACGTCATTGGTAATGCTGACGGAACCCGCACGCTCGCAAGCCGTGGCGTCGAAAATTGGCAATATCCGTATTACTACAAAGACGGCAGTGCAGATAAATGGTCGGGACAATATGCGCTGTTGCGCTTTTTGACCAACGAGCCACCCTTTAAGGCTGGTGAGTCGCTGGTGACTCACGACAGTATCAATGTGCAAGAACCACGTGAGGCCTGGCAGTATTTGGTAGGCCAGCGCCGAGTGCGCCGTGCTCCCACTGTCGGCTATGACACACCCGATTTTGTAGCGTCGGGAGCTAACTACTTTGATGAAGTGCATGGCTTCATCGGCCATCCGGATCGCTATGACTGGAAGCTCGTTGGCAAAAAAGAAATGTACATCCCGTACAACGACAACAAGTTCAATGCCGAAAAACGTGACGACGCTTTCGTGGCTAACCACCTCAATCCAGACAAGGTGCGCTGGGAACTCCATCGTGTCTGGGAGCTTGAGGCCACTGTTGCACCAGGCAAGCGCCATGCAGTACCTAAACGCAAATTCTTCATCGATGAAGATAGTTGGACGGTCTCTCTGGCGGATGGTTACGACGCCGAGGGCAAACTGTGGCGCGTCTCCCAGGTGCTTCCCTTTGTTGTCCCTTCGATCCCAGCAGTAGTAGTAAAACCGGTGGTGATCTACAACCTGCAAGCCAAGACGTACAGCGTCGTACAAAGTCTCAACGGCGAAATCTATAGCGTAATTCCGCGCAAGCCCGAGAACTTCTTTACCGGTAACTCGGTAGCGTCAGGGTCAGTGCGCTGAGCCTCGAAACAGCTAATTCACACATGGGTTACTTGGACGCTGGGTCACTGACGCGGTGTCCAAGGAAACGCATCATCGAGGCTCACAAATGAGTAATCAAACACTAAGGTTAAACTCAGGTCTTCCGCTCAAGGCACTGTTGTTGGGCGCGTCGGTCGTGGCGGCGTTCCTGAGCGCTTCAGCATCCGCACAAACCGATGGCTTGCCAATGCAGCAATCGATAATCAGTTCAATGGCGGCTCAATCGGTCATGCTCAGCGTTGCGCGGGCGGGGCATCGCTTGGTAGCTGTGGGCGAGCGCGGGTTCATCATTGTTTCCGATGACAATGGTGTTAGCTGGTCACAAGTTGGTTCCCCTGTCAGCGTTACGCTGGTCAAGGTTCGGTTCATCGACGATGTCGAAGGATGGGCCGTCGGGCATGCTGGCGTCGTTCTACACACTCGAGATGGCGGACTGAGCTGGAACAAGCAACTGGATGGCGTCCAAGCGGCCGAAATCGAACTCCAGGAAGCCAAGCAGGCAATTGAAGGTTCCGACGACGCTGAAAAGATGCAAGAGCGTTTAGCTCAAGCACAGCAACTCGTGGACGATGGCCCCGACAAACCGCTGCTCGATACGCTCTTTCTGGACGCCAAAAACGGACTGGTGGTGGGCGCTTATGGTCTGGCGTTTGTCACCCATGATGGCGGGCTCAGCTGGCAGTCGATCCGTTCTCGTATCGATAACCCAAACGGATTGCATCTCTACAGCATCGAACGGGTGGGAGGGGATCTCTTCATTGCCGGCGAACAGGGCACTCTGTTGCGGTCAAGTGACGAGGGAAAAACCTTCGAGCCGCTGACATCACCTTACGAGGGAACGACCTTCGGGCTCCAAGCGACAAACAGCAATTCCATTGTGGCATTTGGGCTTCGCGGCAAAGCATTTGAGTCTAAGGATCGCGGCGATACTTGGCAGCCCCTCGACACCTTACAGCCCGTCACTTTGACCAGTGGGTTGCGTCTTGCCGATGGATCGGTGCTGCTCACCGATGAGTCGGGAAGAGTGTTGCGATTCGCAGATGGCAATGCCAAAGCAGCTGTCCTCCAAATTGCTCAACCCAGTTATTTCACAGGCATGGCACAAGCCGCGAACGGCAACCTGATCATCAGTAGTGCGCGCGGCATGCTTTCGTCCGCAGTTGCAGTGGACTTGCCGGAGCACGATCAATGAATAGCTATACACGTTCTGCGGAGCATCACACCATCCCTCAGCCAGATGCTTTCGATCCTTCGTCTGGCACCTTGGTTGAAAGGCTTCTATTCAATCATCGCAGCATCATTTTGGGTATTTGCGTGTTGCTCAGTTTGATACTGGGTTATCAGGCATTGAGCCTGAAGCTTAATGCCGCCTTCGAAAAAATGATCCCGACAGATCACCCATATGTGCAGAACTACCTGAAAAACCGGGGACAGTTGGGGGAGGGTGGCAACACTTTGAGGATTGCGGTTGAGGCCAAACAAGGCAGTATTTTTGATGCTGCCTACCTCGAGACGGTCAAGAAAATCAACGATGAGGTATTTCTACTCCCCGGCGTCGACCGCTCATACATGAAGTCTTTGTGGACTCCGGCAACTCGTTGGATCGGCGTGACTGAAGAGGGTTTCGATGGCGGGCCAGTCATACCTGACGATTACGATGGCTCTGCCAAGAGTCTTGATCAGGTTCGGCAAAACGTTGATCGGTCGGGCGAAGTAGGTCGGCTTGTAGCCTCCAATTTCAAATCCAGCATCGTACTGTTACCTCTTCAGGACATTACGTCGGACGACGGCAAACCTCTGGACTACAACGCTCTTTCCGGCCAGCTCGAACAGATCCGAGCCAAGTACGAAACCGATAACATCAAAATCCACATCACTGGCTTTGCCAAAGTGGTGGGCGATCTGATTGACGGCATGCGGCAGATGCAGCTGTTCTTCGCCGCGACATTGATAATTTGCGGCATCGTGCTGTTCTGGTACACCCGTTGCGTACGCAGCACATTGTTGGTGTTGCTGTGCTCGATTATCGCGGTTGTTTGGTTACTGGGATTACTGCCCACCTTGGGGTTTGATCTCGATCCATACTCGATCCTCGTCCCGTTCCTGGTGTTTGCGATCGGATTGAGTCATGGCGCCCAGAAAATGAACGGTATCATGCAGGACATTGGGCGCGGAGCCGACAAGCTCGTGGCCGCACGTTTCACCTTTCGCCGGCTGTTTTTGACTGGGCTGATGGCACTGGTGGCGGACGCCGTAGGTTTTGCCGTGTTGATGATCATCAAAATTCCAGTCATTCAGGATCTAGCTGTTGCCGCGACGATTGGTGTTCTGACGCTGATCTTCACAAACTTGATTCTGCTACCGATTCTGTTGTCATACACAGGTGTCAGCAAAGCCGCTGCACAGCGTGAAGCGGCGAACGACAAGTTCTCGCAGCTAGATACTCATCACACCCGCAATCCATTTTGGGCTTTTCTGGATCGATTCACCGAACGTAAATGGGCCAGCGGAGCAATCATTGTCGCCGTGATTCTAGGAGTGGCAGGTTTTGCGGTGAGCCTTCATGTGAAGATTGGCGATCTGAATCCTGGGGCACCGGAACTGCGTCCTGAATCGCGTTACAACAGCGATAACCGCTTCATGGTTAGTAACTTTTCCGCCAGCAGTGACAAGTATGTAGTAATGGTGAAAACGCCCCAGTACTACTGCGCCAATTACCAAACCTTGGTGTCAGTCGATGCGCTGGAAGCGCAGCTTCAGCAGTTGCCGGGTGTGGTATCCACGACGTCTTTAGCAGCGCTGAGTAAGCAGGCAGCTGCCGGCATGAATGAAGGCAGCATGACCTGGTACGAGATACCCCGTAACCAGGGATTGTTGAATGCAATCATCACCCGAGCGCCGCGAGAGCTATTCAACCAGAATTGCGATCTGCTGACGGTGTATGTCTATCTGAAGGATCACAAGGCAGACACGCTCACCAGCGTGGTTCAGACCGTCGAGCAGTTCGCGGCGACCCATAACTCGGATCAGATCCAGTTCCTCAATGCGGCAGGCAATGCCGGCATCGAAGCGGCTACCAATATCGTGGTGAAGCGTTCGAACGTGCAGATGCTGTTCATGGTGTACGCGGCCGTCATCGCGCTGTGCTTCATTACGTTCAGATCCTGGCGTGCGGTCGTGTGCACGGTACTGCCGCTAATGCTGACTTCCATTCTGTGTGAAGCCTTGATGGTGGGACTGAACATCGGCGTGAAGGTCGCGACGTTGCCCGTGATCGCGTTGGGGGTGGGTATTGGTGTGGACTACGCGTTGTACATCCTCAGCGTAACACTCACCAATCTGCGAAATGGCTCAACCCTGTCGGATGCTTACTACCTGGCCCTGCTTTCCACGGGGAAAGTGGTGGTGATGACCGGGATAACGCTGGGCATTGCCGTCCTCACCTGGGTGCTGTCACCTATCAAGTTCCAAGCTGATATGGGCATCTTGCTCGGGTTCATGTTCATCTGGAACATGGTGGGCGCGCTGGTACTGGTTCCGGCACTGGCGCACTTTCTACTCAAGCCAAAATCTTTTCCTGCAACTGCGTAATTTCCAAATACGAGTGCGGATTCAGCAGCGCTGAATCCGCACTCGTTGTGCATCTAAAACACGATGGCTTGATTAACTCAATGATCAAATATGCAGCGAACCTAACCTTGCTCTTTACCGAATGGTCTTTCGAGGATCGATTTAGCGCCGCACGGGACGCTGGCTTTGAGGCTGTTGAGTTCAGTTTTCCTCGCGACATGGCGGCAGCAGAAATAGCTGGGACTTTACGTCGCACAGGCCTTCAACAAGTATTGGCAACAGTTCCTCTACGACCTGGTAGTAAAGGGCTAGCTGCTCAGTCCGGTATGGCAAGGGACTTTCGTGAGGATTTTAACCTGGGACTTGAGTATGCCGTCGAAGGACGAAGTCCACTGCTTCACGTGCTATCTGGAGTGGTTGAGCAGAAAAATTACGCTGTATCGGGGGGGCAGTTTGACGACAACATGCGCTGGGCCATCGAGGAGGCTGGCCGTCATGGCGTAAAGGTTGTGATTGAAGCCATCAATCAAAATTCAGTGCCAGGCTATTTCATTCGGACACTGGCGGGAGCCGTCAGCTGGACGCAGAGACTTGAAGGACTAGGCCTGATCTTGGATCTTTATCATGCAGCGATGGAACGGTTGGATCCTCTTGCTTGCCTCGATCTCCTTCTTCCTCAATCCGACCATTTACAGATTGCCGGATACCCAGGACGGCATGAGCCAAATATCGGTAATTTGAACCTAGCTAGAGTTCTTGATTTGGTAAATTCACATTCTTATACAGGGTGGGTTGGGTGTGAGTATCAACCTGCTATCGGCACACTCGAAGGTATAAGCTGGCGTGATCGTGTCGTCGTTTGATAATGAGACCCGGCATTGGTTTCGCAAGGCCGGGTACTGATGGGCGTGCCCATAGCTAAGCTGCGGTATGAAGTGGCGTCAACGAGGAGCTCGATCCTTCGGGCCGATGGGCCCTGCTGATCTATAAGCTGGTGAGCTTCTCACTCAGGCGTCATCAGCACTGCAAGCGTCATATTGATGAACTCTTCGTTCTTGCGGATTGTGTCCAAAGCGCCGCGCACGTTGCCGGGGACTTCTGCTGAGCAACGCTACTCAACCCAAAGCGTTAGCTCCATGATCGCAGCTTCGAGGGTGAGTTGGTTCTGATTGATTTTGAAGAGTAGGGAAGGGAGCAGATCTGCGTTCCACATAGTGATCACTCCGTCGAAGAGATCAGCGTAGCAAGAGGTATCGGAAGCCGAGCTCGGTTCCGACACCGTCCAGTCCTGGCTGACCAAGTGATTTTGGTTTGAGTACAAAAGGGCCCGCGACAGACTGTGCGAAAACGCACTGAAGGCCAGCCCAACAAACGCCCCGACATGTTCGGGGCGTTTGTTTTTATGCGAGTAACAGACTGAAAGAGTCCTTTCAGCCCATAAACGCGATCAACTGACGGACTCTGAGTACGCTAATTGCTCGCTTGAAATTGTAAACACTTACCGCCAAGCCGGTGATCACGTCAAGCTGCAATGCCATCACCATCACCATCACCATCACCATCACCATCGCAATGGCCACAATCGAGAGTAGCGTCAGGATTACCATGCCGGTGAAAATGTGGTGAGCGCCTTAAAGACAACAGTGTCCATAGCATATTAAGGGCATTCTGCGCCGCCCATAAAGCCGGCACCACCTAACTTCCAGGTATCAATGTCGACCGGTGCCCGGCCTGATAACAAATTCCCGAATCACCGGCATTCATCGGCTTTTTTGCTATCGTGCATTAAATTTGTGATCACAAAGAGATTAGAAATGGCGATTCCAATGTGGCAAGGTCAAGTCGCTCTGGTCAGCGGTGCGGGCAGTGAAAGTGGTATTGGTCTGGCGATTGCCCGACGTTTGGGCCGCGAAGGCGTGCGTGTCTTGATCACTGCCAGCAGTGCGCGGATCCAGCAACGTGTCGCTGAGTTGCAGGCTGAGGGTATAGACGCTCGTGCGATGGCAGCCGACCTGACTGACGAATTGCAGGTCAAGGCGCTGACCGATTGGGCTCATGAGCAGTTCGGTCATATCGACATTTTGGTCAATAACGCCGGTATGGCTATGGTCGGCAGCCCGGAACCCTTCGTCGAAGTGGCGGACATGGATTTGGCGACCTGGAATCTATCTCTGGCGCGCAACCTGACCAGCGCTTTTCTGCTGACTCGTGCGGTTTTGCCAGGGATGAAGACGCGCGGATATGGACGCATCGTGAACATCAGTTCGACGTCCGGCACACGTGGTAGCAACCCAGGTGAGTCGGCTTACAGTGCGGCCAAAGCAGCGATGCTGGGGATGAATATGGGCTTGGCGCTGGAAGTCGGTAAACGGGGTATCACCGTCAACAGCGTTGCACCAGGCTGGATTGATACGGGGGCCTTGACCGAGGAAGAAAGCCGCGCCGGTACCTACACTCCGATCGGCCGCGCCGGTCGTCCAGAAGAGGTTGCCGCTGCAGTGGCGTTTCTGGCGTCTCCGGAAGCAAGCTATATCACCGGTGAGGTGCTGGTGGTGGATGGCGGTAATTGTTTGATCGAAAATAAGGCGCCGTGACGCTAGCGTGGGCTGCTGTCTTGTAGTTGGCCTACTATCTAGCGAAGAAATCGAACGCGCAGATACTTGCTGGCCTTAAGCACTGGACGTTGCGGCGGCCTCCCTCGCGCGCTCAAAGACTGCTTCTTGAGGCGTTACCTGACTTAATATGGGTTCGGATTGTGAGCGGCGAAAGCCTAGGCATATGGGGTTGCAGAGACACTCACCTTGGTAGCAAAGGGTAAGGCCAGGCACTCGTCGAGTCGCCTGGCTAGCATGGATGCAAGAAACGTCCCCGCACGCGTTTGTAGCTAGTCAGGCGCTCTGTTGCTCAAGCGAAAAAGCCCTCTTCCAACTTTCCAGTGTGCTTAAACGTTGGAGGTAGGCATCCAGGTTTGGATATTGCGTTTTTGCGCCAAGCTGCTTGACGACGGTGATTGCCACAAAAGCCAACATAAAGTCGGCTCCGGACAATTTGCTGCCCACCATGAATGCCCTGTCGGCGAGCATGCTGTCCAGATACCCCAAAACCTTATCAAACTCGGTCTGCGTGTAGCCTGTCAGGAAGTTCAGTTGAGTGCCTGAATGCGCCTCAATTTGCGTGAAAACTTTCAGCAGTACCGGCACCATCGCAGAGCTCTCCGAAAAGTGAATCCATTGCAAATACTGGATGTGCTCCGGCGATCCGAATACTGGCTCTAGGTCAGGAGCAAATCGACGGATCAGGTACTCGACGATCGCACCAGATTCCACCATGACCTGCCCATCTAGCTCTATGACTGGCGACTTACCTAGCGGGTGAATGTCCTTGAGTGCCTCTGGCGCGAGCTGGGTGATAGGGTCACGCTGGTAGCGGATCAGCTCGTAAGGAATTCCTATCTCCTCCAGTAGCCAGAGAATACGCAATGAGCGAGAGGCGTTGAGATGGTGAAGTGTGATCATTGCGGCTCTCAATAATGGGTGTTTTATCTGGCCCCGCCTGAAATACTTGATGAGATCAGGCGGGCTGAAGAGACTATTTCAATCGAGCGACCAGTGCCTCAGCTACACCTTCAGAACTTGCTGGGTTCTGGCCTGTTACCAGCGTGCCGTCTTCGATGATGAATGGAGCCCAATCAGGGCCTTTCTGGTAATGCCCACCCAAGCGTTGGAATTCATCCTCGATTAGGAAAGGCACCACATCGGTCAGCTCCACGGCGGCTTCCTCGCTATTCGTAAAGCCGGTCACTCGACGGCCTTTAATCAACGGCACGCCGTCAGCAGCCTTAACATGGCGAAGTGCGCCAGGAGCGTGGCATACGAACCCAATGGGCTTGCCAGCGCGCTGAAAAGATTCAATCAGGCTGATGGAGGTTTTTGATTCCGCGAGATCCCACAGCGGCCCATGACCACCAGGGTAAAATACCGTGTCAAAGTCCTTCTCGCTGACCGTATCGAGCTTGACGGTGTTCGCTAGCGCCTTTTGCGCAGCCGCGTCGCCATTGAAGCGTTGGGTCATGTCAGTTTGGAAGTCAGCCAGTTCACTTTTCGGATCAAGTGGTGGTTGGCCTCCTGCAGGCGACGCGAGAACGATCTCGGCACCAGCGTCCTTGAAGATGTAGTAGGGGGCAGCGAATTCTTCTAACCAAAAGCCCGTTTTCAAGCCGGTGTCACCCAGTTTTTCGTGCGACGTAAGTACCATCAAAACCTTCATTTCATTTCCCTCTAACGCTGTGATTCAGGCTACGGCACTCGCCGAGTGAGTACCGTGATGCTGGATGCTGATTACTAATCTGCCTGCGCCCTGACGCAGTGCGTCTCGCGTCCTGGCCATAGATCGCAGGTAGGATAGTGCGCGATCCCATCCATGATGACCGGCTCAGAAGTCCTGTGATGTCGGGCGGAGCACGATCTCGTTGATGTCCACATCAGCCGGTTGCTCAATCGCGAATGCGATAGCTCGTGCAACAGACTCCGCAGGAATTGCGTTTTTGTAGAAGTCAGCCACTGCCTGCGCACTGGCCTCATGTCCGCTACCGAATTTAAGCTCAGAATCCACCGCACCGGGTTCGATTGTGGTGGTGCGGATGCTTCTGCCAACCTCATGACGCAAGCCATCCGAGATCGCGCGCACAGCGTATTTTGTGCCGCTGTAGACCGAACCGCCCGGGCTGAACACCTTGATACCGGCGACGGATGAGATGTTGATAAAGTGACCTGAGCCTTGCTTCTCAAACAGAGGTAACGCAGCTGCGATGCCGTACATCACCCCCTTGATGTTGATGTCGATCATACGATCCCATTCATCGACTCGCAGTTCCGAGATAGGTGCAATTGCCATCAGGCCGGCGTTGTTGATCATCACGTCCACACGGCCAAACGTGTCCACAGCGTGCTGAACGAGGGCAATCAAGTCTTCGCGATGGGTCACGTCTACCACGTGCGCCGTGGCTTTGCCGCCCTCTGCTTGGATGTCCGCGACGATTGCCTGAAGCCGATCTTTGCGTCGTGCGGCCAACACAACGGAGGCACCCAGCCTGGCTAAGTGACGAGCGCTAGACTCGCCGAGACCGCTGCTTGCACCAGTGATTACGACTACCTTTCCTTCGATACCATTGCTCATTTCGCTAACCTCGGTGAGTGGGGATGGCATCAATTATGGGTTGCCCTTCAATCACATAGAATGGAATATTTAGGATTTGAAAATTCCAAGATATGGAATAATTTGATGCTAAATCGCCTAGAGATGATCAGAGTTTTCCTTGCGGTCGCGGACGCCTCGTCCTTTCGTGATGCCGCTAACCAGTTAGGAACATCTCCGCAAAAGGTCACGCGAGCGGTGCAGGAGCTTGAGCGGCTAATGGGCGAGCCCCTGTTTCATCGGAGCACGCGACAGATGAGGATCACGGATTTCGGAAGGGAGTTGGCCCTAGATGCGAGAGCAGCAGTGGACAGGTTCGACCAGCTGTTTGCGAGGGCAGATCGCGGTGCTGATGAAGGGGTTGCTGGGCGCGTTGGGCTGACCGCCCCTCATGCGATCGGCAAGCTCTATCTAACGCGCTTCCTGGCAGAGTTGCGCCGGCAACATCCTCAGTTGAGCATCGACCTTTCGTTGGATGATGAGCTGACAGACTCAGTGGTATCGAAGATTGATATTGGCATCCGGGTGGGTACCGTGCGAGATCGGCGATTTATCGCTAGGACTGTCGCAACTGTTCCGCTGATTGTCGTCGCCGCGCCCGCGCTCATCGCCAGTGCAGGTGTTCCCTCGAACTTGGACGAGTTGAAAGACATGCCATTGTCCCTGCTCCAGGATCGTAGATCCGGGCGCGGTTGGCCGTGGATTTTTCCTAACGAAGAGAGCTTCACTCCTCAGCAACCTAGCTTCACCTGTGATGACCCGGAAACCGAGTTGGAAATGGTGCTTCAGGGGGCTGTGTTTGCCCAAATGCCTTTGTATCTCGCGGAACCTCATTTATCCCAAGGCGCCCTTGTGGAGGTGGTGCCTGACTACGCTCCGCCGCCGCTCGATTTGGTTCTTTATCGGACGCGACCCGGGCCCGCGCCACGCCGAATACGATTGGTGTATGACTTCTTGTTGAAGAAACTCGGCGACAAAGATCTGTTCCCTAGCGGCGCTCCACCCTGTGGTGGGGCACTTTCAGGCTGAGCGTTGGTATGGGAGCAGCGGGGTAGTTGGAAATCCTGCTTTGAAATACATACTCGGTGCATCTTCTCGGGCGAAGGGGCTGGCGGGCCACCATCGCCCTTAATGCTGGAGTTCGGAAGGTGTGTTGGCTGGACGCTTACGGTTGATCAACCACATCACTTCGATGTTGCGTTGGCACTCAGCTTCTAGGCGCCGCGACGAGCGAACGCGCTGAAAATAGCCGTAGAGATAGAGCTTCAACTTATCGGCGTGGTCGTAAGCAGGGCGCCCAGTGGTCTTGGGCTGTGCTTTCTCAAAACCTAGCTGGCCCAGATCGAGCTTGGCGACATACAGGTCGATGACCCGTACGAGGTGATCTTCAGGGATCAGCTCCTCTAGCGACACCGGGAATAGGCTGGTCTGGCTACGGGACTCTCCTTGTAGGCTGAGTCGAAAAATGCTCCGTATCTTTCGATACGGAGCATTCTTTTAAAGGGCCGGACAGATTGCTAGGTTTTCACGCAGTCTGTTGATGGCCCTTTTTTTCAGCACTTGAGTTGGTATGGATTCCTCTGCCAACATCAGTTAAGGCATCAGATCCGATTCACAGTGCAGGGGGTAATAAATATGAAAGCAGATTCAGCAAGGAGTATTCGCTGACCCTTTACACCCCTCCAGCTTTTTGAGGCGTTTCTCCTCGTACATTTGTCTGTCAGCAAGGGTCAGCGCCGAAGATATGGCGTTCCTAGCACTAGCCATCGCCAACCCTAATGAGGCCCTAACGCCCGCCTGGCGTAGCGCTTGACTCACCCTTTCACGAAGCGCCTCGCCGCCAGCTATATCGCAATTGACACCTATGATGGCGAACTCATCCCCTCCTAGCCTCGCGACGATATCGTCTATTCGGGATGCATGAGTAAGGGCATTAGCTGCGCGCCTGATTAGCTCATCACCTGCAGCATGCCCCTTGCTATCGTTCACAAGCTTTAAATCGTCCAGATCAATGACTAAGATTGCTGACGATTTTCCGTAGCGACGATTACGCCCATCCTGAGAGGTCGCTAACTGCTCCCAACCTGCCCGATTGTAAAGCCCGGTCAGTGCATCTCTAAGAGCCTGGGCCTCGAAACGCTCGGCTCTGCTTGACTCTTCATCAGCTTTCAACTCCATTTGCAAAATTTTGCTGAGCATCATGCCAATCATTTCGAGAAGCTCCTGGTCTTCTTCAATTTTTGCAGGCATGGGTTCTGGATGAACGGCGCACAATGTGCCGAAAAGTGAACCATCAGAGAGAAGGAGAGGCACACCGATGTAAGCTCGGATTTTTAGTTGCTTGCCTATTGGTGCCGAAGCGTAAGCAGCCACCGTTTCTGAGTTTGGAGCAATGCGAGGGCCGTTCCCCTTTACCATCTGACTGCAAAACGAATCGCTCCAATTAAATACCTGCCCAGGATGAACACCATAGCTTTGGTCTTCAATATGCAAGACAGTCCAATCATCATTTTCTGTGCGAGTTACCATCCACAGATTAAAGCCTAGCCGGCGCCGCAAAAACGCGAGAACCTCCCGAGCGGCATTCTCAAAATCACTCATTTCCAGCTCCGACTTAAAAACCTGTAGAGGGTGGCGTAACGAAAAATCATCGCATCACCGGCGCACAAGCGTGCATGCGATAGCCTGCCATACTAGCTTTAATAAAGATCAAGCGGAGTCGCGCCCGAGCCCTGAAGGCTTTGATGCAACAAGTCGCGAACCTAGGATCTTGATTTCTCGAGCGCACAGCCGGATCGTTAACCCATCAAGGGCGGATGTATTTAGGCTTTAGATTGCAATTGATCCAGTTGGATTTTCAGCTGGGCGACTTCGGCTTCCAGTTCACGCACCCGCTCCTTAGCCTCAACTTCTAAGCTGACGTCCTTCTGGATACCGATGAAGTAGGTGAGTTGATCGTTGTCATTGAACACCGGGGTAATCGACAGTTCGTTCCAGAAGGCGCTGCCGTCCTTGCGATAGTTACGAATGACTTGTCGGCAGGGGAGAAGGTTCCTTATCGCCTCGCGGATTACTGTCAATCCGGCTTGGTCACGGTCATCACCCTGCAGGAAACGGCAGTCCTGGTACAGGATGTCGTCAACGCTGTACCCCGTAAGGCGCTGAAAGGCTGGGTTGGCGTAGATCAGGATGTTTTCGTCACCTTCCTGCTCTGCTACCACGATGCCGTCGTTGGATGCTTCAACCACCAGTTTCAGCAGTTCTGCGTCGATCATTTTCAGAGTCCCAGTGAGTGACATATCATTTTTAGCGGTTACCCACCATACACGGAGTAATCAGTATAACCCTCGGCATTACCGCCATACACGGTCGCTGAGCTCAGAGGGTTCAGCGGCCATTCGTTCGCGATTCTGGCTGGTAGATCCGGGTTGGCCATGAAAGTACGGCCGAAGCGACAAGGTCTGTCAGTCCTGAATCTAGCAAATGCGTGCCGCTTTGTGCGGTGCATTATCCCAGTCCGCTTCGGCGATGAAGAGGAAAGCAATGCCAGCATCCTCAAGTACTTTGATCGCTTCGATGTCGGTAGTAGAGGATCGTCTTCAGCCATCCCTAGGTAAGTGCGCTCCTCATCGGTGCTGCTGAACAATGGTGCGAAACGGACGCCAACCTTCTCTTTGCCAATGCACTCGGCTACCCCAGCAACCATCTCACGCAGAAACCGCAGGCGGTTGTGCAGGGAACCGCCGTGTCAGCCGCACCGCCTACATAAAGAACCACTCCCCGTGGGCTAAGCGGCCTTCCCAGACCAATAATGCAGCGCGGGAGTTCTATCGGCAAAGCCCACAGCGGGGCTGGGAGGAGTGCCAGGGGGAACAATAGAAACTCACTTAATCTGCGAATATCGTCTGGCGCGCATTTGTTATAGGTTTATTATCGATGTGCTTGGCCCACTACGCTTGGCTCTAACAAGTATGGTCTTCACACTCGATTTTCAAAGTATTCGTCGGTATCAGGCGCTCAAACTCGATCAGCGGCATTGGTCGGCCAAATAGGTAGCCTTGGAAACTCCGGCAGCCGAGCTCCAGCAGAGCGATGTATTGCTCATGAGTCTCCACCCCTTCGGCAATCACCTCTAGTTGCAGACTACTGGCCAATGCGCAGATGGCACTGATGATTGCAAAACTGTTTGTATCGCTTGGCAGCTCGCGAACAAACGATTGGTCGATCTTCAATTGATCTAGCGATAATTGCTGCAAGTAGGCGAGCGACGAGTAACCTGTGCCAAAGTCGTCGATCGAGAAGCGAATGCCATGCGCCTTGAGTTCACATATGCGAGCAATCGCACCTGGTAAGTCGTCAAGCAGCAGCGTCTCGGTAAGCTCTAATTTTAGTCTGTGGGGGGCTGCGCCACTTCGCTCCAAAGTCTGGAACACTTGCTCGACAAAGTTTGGCTGATAGAGGAGGCGTGCACTTAGATTGACGGACAAACTGAGCGATGACGTTGCCGATTGGCGGCTCCATAATGCTAGCTGATGGCAAGCCTTCTGCAGCATTTGCATATCCAGCGTTTCAATCAAGCCGGCGAGCTCAGCCACCTCAACAAAGGCTGCTGGACTCAGTAGACCACGCTGAGGGTGTTGCCAGCGTGCCAATACTTCAGCGCCGACCAGGCAACCTTTGTCATCAAGCTGTGGCTGCAGGTAGGGGATGAACTCTTCCGACATCAGTCCCCGGCGAATATCCTGTTCTAGATTTAAGCGCTCGCTAACAGCTTCTTGCATGCGCGGATCGAAGAACCGCACAGTATGCTTACCCGCAGCTTTTGCCTCGTACATCGACAGGTCAGCGCGTTGCATGAGTTCATCTATTGAGCAGGACTCGTCGTTAAATAGTGTTACGCCGATACTCGCACTGCTGTGCAATTCTAGTCCGTCAATTTGGTAAGGTTCGGCCAGTTTCGCTAGCAGTAATGTGGTGACATGCTCGACCTGCATGGCGGCCTGTTCTGGTTGCTTGCTGAGATGCTCCAGCAGCACAACGAACTCATCGCCGCCAAGGCGTGCCACTGTGTCACTGGCCCGCACTGCGCCATTGAGCCGCGCAGCAGCCAGACACAAGACTTTGTCACCAATATGATGCCCATGCAGATCGTTGATGTTCTTGAATCCGTCGAGGTCGAGAAACATCAGCGCTGCGCATTCGCCGCTACTCATGCAACCATCCAGCACGTGCTGCAAGCGATCGAGTAGAAGGCTTCGATTGGGTAGGTCGGTCAGTCCATCAAAAAAAGCAAGGCGCTGGATACGTTCCTCGGCTGCCTTGCGCTCGGAGGTATCGTCAATCGATGCGACGTAATTGATAACATTGCCCTGGGTGTTTCGCACCGCGCTGATCGACAGCCATTGGGGAAAAATCTCTCCGTTTTTACGCCGATTCCAGATTTCGCCTTGCCAGCGATCCAACGCCTTGAGCTGTTGCCACATGCTTTGATAAAACGCCAGGCTCTGGCGTCCAGAGCTAAGCAGGCTAGTTCGCTGACCAACAGCTTCCTCACTGCTATACCCGGTGATGGTGCTGAAGGCCTGATTGACTCTCAGGATGCGGTTGAACTCGTCGGTGATAATCATGCCTTGCTGCGTTTCAAACGCGGCAGCGGCGATGCGCAATTCATGTTCGTCATCGACCCGCTGAGTTACATCGCGGGCGAGTACGACCACCGCCTGCTTGCCATTGAGTTGAATATCCAGACGTTGGGCATGACCCTCAAGTATCTTTATGCCGTCTGCACTCTGCCGGGTGTATTCGATGAGTTGCGGTCTATCGCTGGCCAAGGTCTGCCGTATGAATTCCATAAAGCGCTCGGCTTCGCTTTGAGGCAACACATCGTGCACGCTTTGGCCAATATGTGCGGTCAAGGCATCACTGTGCGCCTCCTTCTTGGAAGGGGTCACCTCTAGATAGAGTCCATCTTCATCCAACACCATTAGGGTGTCAGGAATCGCCTCGGTGATTGCGCGTAGGCGCGACTTCCTCAGTTGCAGGGCAAGCTCTGTTCGTTTGCGTTGCTCGATCTCTTTGAGCATCAAACCTAGTACGACCGTCGCAACTGGCATGACAAGCAGTAAGGGGAGAGCTGCCTGTTCCTGGCTTGATGCTGCTTGTGCTGCGGGTAACAACAGCATATCCAAAACCTGCATTAACAGGCCTAAAAACCAAAGCTGCCAAGGGCCGACGGTAAGCTTACCGATTAAGGAGTAATGCCGGTAAAGCAGGCCAAACACTATGGATAGGCCGATCTCCACCAGACCAAACGCCATACCGCTGCCGCCCATCCATATTCGGTAAAAACCGGCGATTAGGCCGGCAACGCTGGCCACGAGTGGCCCGTTAAATAGTGCGGCCATGCTCAGAACTACGCTGCGGCCATCGAAGAATATTCCGGGCTCTGGCGAGATGGGATTTAGCATGCCAATCACGCAAATAGCGCCGAATAACAGTCCTAAAACCAATTGTATTGCTGTGCTGTGCTTGTCCCAGCGGCGCGTAATGAACGCGTGCAGCCAGCACAAAGCCAAAAGCAATGCCGCTCCATTAATTAGGCTGATAATCAAGACGACCCTCTCCCTTAGGTCTGGTTACCTGTTGAAGCGTTCAACCAGAGCCCGTAAACCACGGGAGGTAGTTTCAAGCTCACTGCCACGAGCGACCGCTGCGTTAGCATTTCTAGCTGTTCTATCAACGGTTCCTGCGACGTTGTTGATCTGCCGAGCAATATCTTCGGCGACATGCGCCTGTTCTTCTGAAGCGGCGGCCATTTGCTGACTCATGCCACTGATGCGTTCGACTGCCTCGCGGATACCTTGAAGGGCACCCTGCGCCTCTATGACCTGTTGCACGCCGTGATCTGCCTCGCGGATACCGAGTCTGGCAATGCTCACCGCCTCATCGGCACCCTTTTTAAGGGTTTCAATCACACTCTGAATTTGTTGGGTAGACACGCGGGTTTTACTGGCCAAAGCGCGAACTTCATCAGCGACCACGGCGAAACCTCGGCCCTGTTCACCAGCCCTGGCCGCTTCAATAGCCGCATTGAGGGCCAGCAAGTTGGTTTGATCCGCAATAGATTGGATCACCCCGGCAGCCGTCATAATTTGCTGTGTTTCATTGGCGAGGTTGTCCACCGCAGTGCTGATGTTTGTTACCGTGCTGGCCAGAAGCTGAATAGCCTCTCTAGTGGTGCCGGCGACTTTGTCGCCTTGTTCGGCCAGTTCATTCGCAGTTTGCGCCTCAGTCGCGGTTTGTTGAACATGCCCCGCCACCTCACTGATTGACGCCGCCATTTCAGTCATGGCGGCTGCGGTCATGTCCGTTTCGGCCCGTTGCTCGAGCAAGGCATGTTCAGTCTGGTTAGAGAGCAAGGAGGAATGTGCAGCGGCTTCAGCCACCTGGTTAGCCAGATCGCTCAGTCGAGTCAAGGCAGTTTTAAGACGCGCGTCTTCGCTGATTAGTACCATTTCCAGCTGCGCTGAAGGGCCGTATGTATCGCTGTAGGTGAGGGCGCTGATCGGATCACTGAACGCATCGGGAGCGCTTTTAATGATTCGATTAAGTTGGTTAACCTCGCGCGTATAAGTCCACAATCCAATGGCCAGAAAGAGTACGGCGACTATTGTTTGCGCCAGCAGATTCGGCAGCGTGTTAACCACTCCGATAGCTGTCAGTGCCGCCATGATCGGGAAAACCAGCCTGCCCATAAATGCGGCATAGTGGCGCCTCTTCGGCACGGCCTTTTTGCCGGCACGAAGCCGCTGATACAGTGTTTGTGCTCGCTCAATCTGTTCGCGAGTCGGCTTGACCCTTACGGACTCGTAGCCTATTAGATGGCCATTTTCGAGAATGGGAGTGACGTACGCATTGACCCAGTAATAGTCGCCATTCTTGCAACGATTCTTTACGACGCCCATCCAGCTTTGTCCGGCCTTCAGATAGCTCCACATCATCCCAAAAACAGCAGGTGGCATGTCCGGGTGGCGTACCAAATTGTGTGGGCTGCCGACCAGCTCCTCACGGGAGTAGCCGCTTATTTTCGTGAACTCATCATTGCAGTAGGTGATTTTACCGCTGGAATCAGTAGCTGAGATCAAGCGCTGCTGGGCAGGAAAAATTTGCTCAACAGACGTAATCGTTTGAGTTGCACGCAAGGTTAATTCTCTACAAAAAAAGGCACACGTTATGTCCATTATGCCATCACTGCTGCTATTGTCGTAATTTTTGTGCGGTTATTGAACTGAATTGAAGATTGCCGTCTTTCATTGCGTGGTTTTCCGTCAAGGACTGCGTTAGTT
Source organism: Pseudomonas sp. TE12234 (assembly GCF_054061835.1). Classification (NCBI taxonomy): domain Bacteria; kingdom Pseudomonadati; phylum Pseudomonadota; class Gammaproteobacteria; order Pseudomonadales; family Pseudomonadaceae; genus Pseudomonas; species Pseudomonas sp. TE12234. The sequence continues at coordinate 5,550 of NZ_JBSSEP010000032.1, read as the reverse complement.
TGGGAAGCACATGTCCCCTCGCTTGCACGGTGGCTAGGGCATCTCTCGCTTGCACGGTGGCTAGGGCATCTTGCATGGCAGGGAAATAGAGAAAGGGGTAATGGGTCGCAATAATTCAGAGCAGGATCTAAAACATGACCTCCAGTGTGCCGCCTCTGACCTGAAATGGTCAGTCATCGAGTTGATACGAATAACCGAGCGCTTAAGTTTGGCAGGAATTAAAACACACACTCAGGTCGTTTTGAGGATGTGCTCACTGTTTCATGCTGATGAGAATTGATTGACTGCTTGCACCGATCAGATCGGGGCTGCGTAAATAATTCGAGCAAAGAGGTAACCGCCTTGCAAGACGTAGAGTCAGTAAATAAATCACGCGTGGAGGATATAAAGCACTCCATGGATGATCTGCTAAGTGTCATAACAATGCTTTGTGAAGCCGGCATGGTTGAGGAAGCAAATATCCTTCTGGGTGCCCTTCAGGAGCTGAAAAAATTGGTGAACTGTATCAAGGTCTGCGATGACGGCGATGTGTTGATGGTTCACTAGGGGACGTGAAGATTTATGAGGGGGAAGTTATGTGGGGGCATAAACTGAAATGAACGCAACTGCTTAATTGGCCCGTTTAAGGTGATGGGGGAATTGTGGGGATCAGCAAGGCAGAGCAAGATCTAAAGCGTAAACTTACAGAGATTGCCTTCAGTCTTGAGGATATCTGCGCAGACCTTGGGCGTCTCGCGAGTCAGCTCAGTGATGCTGATGCGCTGGCGCTGGCGCTGGCGCTGACGGAGCGGATTGGTAAGCTCCACACTGACGTGGATCGACTCAAGGTGTATGCGGATAAGGTGAGGGCGGGATGGATTCTGCGGGTGAAGCTGTAGCCCGATCTAATGCTTACAATTGGTAATTTTATGATGGCGCAGATTTTTCTTTCCGGCTTGCGCCTAAGAATGCGCCATCTACACTAACGTTTGGTAAGGGTTCGACGCCCTGTATGGAAAAAAGGCAGCGTCACTGGCTTGTTAAGCGTGCTTCAACGCCGTGGTGCGTTAAGTTGATTTTGAGCATGAAATCACTCACAAGGAAGGCCGATGGATCAGCATTTTATGTGGATGGGAATGCTACTGATCATCTGCTGGATCGTAGCCGTGTCGCTGATCGTTTTCGTGGTCGCCAAATAGAAAAAATACCCCAGGATTTCGCGGCTCCAGGGCTTCTGCTTTTTGCCTTCATCCCTGAATGTTTTGCGAACGTGGCCACGACACCAGCAGTTTTATAGATAATAGTGTGTCAGCCGATGGCATCGTGAAACAACTACATTCATAAGGGTAATCGTCGAGCTCGAGGCTAAACTTACCTTTGTTTCTCAGGTCGTGCGTCGTTTTTTCCGCACTCGCGGCAGCATCCGCGCGAATTTAACTCATCTCTATTCCAAAGGCTTGGTCTTGAACTGTTGGTTTGTAGATCCACCGGGGAGTAGACGGGCAGCTCTCCATGCCACGAGCGCATGGAGGCGATGAGCTTGCTGTAGCCCGTTAATCTTATAAGTTAGGGTATCCATCAATACCTCTTGAAATAAATTGCTGTGGGTGTTTAGTTCCAATAATCCCGGTCTTGCAGTTTAAAACTAAGGTTGTAAAAGAATTGGGTAATCCAAATTATGTTATGAGTAAACATTTTTTCCGCAAAAAGTCAGAGTATTGATTCTCTCGATTTATAAAGTTAGTGCGACTTATACCTAGTCAATGTTCTGGGTCGGCCATTTCACGTTTGGCAGCGTTTCATATTCGGGCTTTGCAAACAGATAGCCTTGATAGTAGTGAATGCCCAGGGCCAGTAACTGCTGTAATTCAGCATTGGTCTCTACGCCCTCTGCAATCACTTCAATATTGAGCGCTTTGCACACACCGAGAATACCTTGAACAATTGCCTGCCGCACCGGGTCAGTGCAGATGCTACGTACCAAAGCCATGTCCAGTTTGATAATGTCGGGTTGAAACTCTGCCAGCAAATTGAGCCCCGAGTACCCAGCACCGAAATCATCTATCGCTGTCTTGAAGCCTTTAAGGCGATATTCACGAATGATGCTTTTTAGATGCTCCTTGTCCACCAACTCTTCGTTTTCAGTGATCTCAAAAATCAGCCGTTCGGTGGGAAATCCAAACCTGCGAGCAGCTTCAAGCGTCGCACGAATGCACGTGGCTGCTTGATATACCGCATTGGGTAGGAAGTTGATGCTGACAAAACAGGGGATTTTCAAGCGTGAAGCAAGCTCGACAGCCTTGACCCGACAGGCTTGGTCAAAGGCATATCGGTTCTGTTCGTTCACCTTTCCAAGAATGGCAGCGGCACCACTGCCATCGCAACCACGTACCAAAGCCTCGTAGGCAAAAATACTGTTGTCGCGCAGATCGACGATTGGCTGGAAAGCCATGCTGAACTCAAAATCCAGTTCTTTACCATCCCTGCAGGCACTGCAAGGAGGGACTGGTCGTGTTTTTTCGTTCATTCAGAACCCGTTTTTCAATGACTATTAATGTGTCGATCAAGCCGCGACTTTGCACAGGGCTGCAAGGCTGAATCATCGTGCCAATGTCGACGAGAAATGGCTGATCGCGTGCACGACTTTTCGAGCACTATCCTGAATATCTTGAATCACTTGACCCGCTTCGCCGGCTAATTTGACGCCTTGTTCTGCCTTGTCTTTACTCGCCTCCATCCTGGTCACGGCCCCCTTGGCCAATTCACGATTGTGCTGCACCACCTCGACAATCTTGATGGTGGCTTGGCTTGTGCGCGAAGCCAGATTGCGCACTTCGTCAGCGACCACCGCAAAACCACGACCCTGCTCTCCGGCACGCGCCGCTTCGATGGCTGCGTTTAGCGCCAGAAGATTCGTTTGTTCGGCGATGCCACGGATGGTCTGCACGATGCTGCTGATGACTTCCGACTGCTGACTGACAGCATTGATACCTTCGGCTGCGTGATTCAATTCGCCAGCCAGGCTTTGCATGAGATCCACTGTCTCCTGCACCACTCGGGCACCTTCGTGTGCTGTATCGTCGGTTTTCAGTGACGTCTCATAAGCCATGCGTGCGGCTCGTGACTCAGCTTCCTGCTGGAGAACTTCAGCAGTGATATCGCTCGCAAACTTAACGACTTTGTAAAGGCTGCCGTTGGCGTCGAACACCGGATTGTAAGTCGCACGTAACCAGACGGTGTGTCCTTGGTTGTTGAGGCGTTTGAAGTTACCAGAGAAAAATTCGCCTTGATTCAGACGCTCCCAGAACTGGCGATACTCGTTGGATTCACTTTCGCTACGCTCACAGAACAGACGATGGTGCTTGCCAACAATCTCATCGAAGCGGTAACCCATCACTGCAAGGAAGTTTTCATTGGCGCTGATGACTTCTCCCTGCCGGTTGAACTCAATGGTTGCCATGGAACGGTTAATCGCTTTGATTTGGCTCTCCTGCTCTTGTTCCTTCAGCACCCGGGCAGTGACATCAGTTGCAATTTTGACGACCTTGATCACCCGTCCGGAGGTGTCGCGAACAGGGTTATAGCTGGCCTCCAGCCAGATCTCACGGCCCTGTTTGTCCAGGCGCAGGAAGCGTTCGTTTATGAACTCCCCCTTACTCAGGCGTGACCAAAAACCTTGATAAGCGACGCTGTTGGCGTATGTCGGCGTACAGAACAAGCGGTGATGTCGGGCATGAATTTCTTCAAGGCGATAGCCCATCAGTCTCAGGAAATTGTTATTGGCGCCGAGGATCGTGCCATCAGGTTGGAACTCAATCATAGCCATGGAGCCACCTAGTGCGGCGAGGGTGGCTTCGCAGTCAGTCAGTCGCTGCCGGCTGATGGCCAGTTCTTTTTTGATTTGCGAGTTGAACATACGTACCTCAGTTGAGATGGACTGCTTGGCACTTTCATCAAGTTAACGCAAAACCTATACAATGCGATAATTATTGTACAAGAAAATTCGTGGTTGAACACGTGGGATACATGTTGATCGCGGGGCATGCATTGATCGGGTAGGGGATTGAGCATCGGCAATTGACCATCGGTTTACGCAGCTGTCGCGTAATCGGCAGAGCACTCGATATCCGAGTGAAAAGGGCGCACAGATTGCGCCTCAAGTCATTTTAGTAGCCGAAATGCTTGAGGCTTGCAGCGCGCTAGCACCATGGCGCGGGTTCAAGCTCATTACAACGGACTCCGACAAATAACGGTTGGGACTGCTTGGCGCTTCTGCGCAGGACATTGATTTAGAGAGTGCAGAGCGGGCATTCATCGTCAAAGTAAAGCGTCACCGCCTTCTGATCAGTCTTATGCGCATGGCAGTATTTTGTATAGGTTTGTATCAAGCACGCCCAGGAATAGGCTGAGGATGGTCGCTATTCTTTCCTCCGTGAAATCGACCGTATGCCCTTGTCTCAGCATGGCCATTCGGGGGGGATGAGCGGCCCGCAATTCATGGTCAAGGATCAGAAAGGTGCTGTCGTCGGCATCATCCCCTGTAACGAGAACCAGGCTAAGGAGTGAACTTGGTCATCGCTGAAGGTTTTGATGGTGAAAAGTCAAACGACAGTGCCGCCCTTTCGAGTAGGGGCGGCTGGTATCCATTGGGTATCGCTCGACTATCAATTTCCTCGGTAGGTGGAGAAGCCGTAGGGGCTGAGAAGCAACGGGATGTGGTAGTGCGGGACAGTGCCGTCCACCTCAAATATGACGGGTACCTCCGGAAAGAAGCTGGACGTTTTGTGCGCCTTGAACCACTCACCGGTTTTGAAGGTGACACGGTAGGTACCTTTTTCCAGACCCCGACCTTCCGGATACAGCCCGGTGATACGACCTTGCTCATTGGTTGCCGCGCTGTTGAGCATGTCCCAGTTTTTCCCATTCTGTTTTTCCAGCGTGACATTGACGCCAGGGGAGGGCAGGCCATCCTGCAAGTTGAGTACGTGCACGCTCAGTGGATTTGCCGCCGCTGATGCAAGGGCTGAAAGGGCACTCAATACAGCGCCAGCGAAGAAACTTTTCAATAGAGTCATGGTGATGTCCTTAGTTTTTAACGGCAGGTAAAACTTTGTTGATAGCGACCTCTGCACAACCTTCATCGTTTGCAGCGCCGCCTGCACCGGCCACTCCGATGGCGCCGATGACCTGACCCTCGGATGTCAATGGCACGCCTCCACCCAGGAGCAACAACTCATCGAGGGTGTTGAGGTTTTCAGCATCCGGATTAGCGCGAGCACGCTGCGCTAACAACCGCGTCGAAGTCTTGGTCGACAGGGCGGTATAGGCTTTGCGTTGCGCGGCTAACGTGTTGTGCGGGCCGACATTGTCATCGCGTTGCACGGCAACCAGATTGCCGCCACGGTCAACAACGGCGGCAACGGCTGTGCGGCCATCGGCGTGACAGGCTGTGAGCGCGGCATTGAGCAAATCGTTAGCCATTGCTAGTGACACGTCCTTGCGCTGCGCCACTTGATCCGGGGCTGCAACGGCGAACGCAGAGCTCATTGCGAGTGTGATCAGCAATGAAGT
>NZ_JBSSEP010000031.1:0-34609 GCF_054061835.1 Pseudomonas sp. TE12234 | reverse complement strand
TGGGCAACGACACGCGCTTGCAGATTGTCACCGAGGCGGGCCGGTCAGTGGCGAAGCTGGTGGGCCAGCAGGCCGAAGCGCTGGGCCACTGGGCCCGGGCGACCGGCAAGGCCATTGGCGCCGGGCAGATGGGGTGGATTACCCAATCGCCAGTGGTGGTCAACAGCGGTGGGGTGGTGCCGTTGGCGGCGTTGTTGTTGAACGTGGTCAATGCAAATAACTATTTGAGTCAGGCCGGGGTGTTGGAGGGGATGGACAGCCGACGGGTCAATGACACGATTTCGGCGACGTTGTATGCGGGGGCGGCGTTGGTGGCGGTGGTTGATAGTCAGGTGCGGAAGGGGTTGGGGCGGGATCGATTTCACTTCTATGGCTCAGCGGCACCTGCACTTACTCTGTTTGGTGGAATGATTGGTGCACTTTCTACTGGCGCAGCAATAAACGAATTTCAATCCCTGCAAAAACAATTGGAAAACGCCCAAAACCGAGTCGATCCGTGGCTGGAGATGCGCCAAACCGTGGTCGGTGGACAAATAGCGACCTTCGGCACTCAAGCGCTGTTAGGGTTTGGCTACACCGCTCGTGCCCTGGCAGGGTCAATTACCGTCGATGTCGCCATCTTGCGTTACACGCTGTACATGGGACCGTTGAACTGGCTGATTCTCATGCTGGGCGTATTGCACCTGATCACCAGCCTCCTGCAGCAAACCCCGCTGCAAAACTTCCTGAACCGCTGCTGCTGGTCAAAGGCGCGGGCCAAGGATCGGCAGCCTATCCCGCCCAAGGCCCAGCAGGATGAACTCGACCGGCTTTACTTCATCCTCTATGCGCCGCGGGTCAGCATGGAAAGCAACGTGAAGTCCAACCATGGTAATGGCCCTTCCCGCCTCGAGTACTTCAGTTCCATCAATCACCTGACCCTCGACTTGCCAGGTGCTGAGCCCGACAGTGTCTACCTGGAACTGAGCATGGTCGGTGATCCGGTGGATACTCAGGACTACCGCGACCTGATCAAAAACAGCCGTACCGGCCATTTCAAACTACCGCGTCGCTGGCGCGACCTGACACCGCACTGGCTTGCCAGCAGCGCCTGCCAGTGGATACCGTTCAAGGAAGGCCAGGGCCTGCGCCTGAACGGCCCGTTCAACACGGTGAACAATGTCCTGAGCTCCCAACCCGCCACCGTTTCCCTGCGTGTGCGCTATCGCACGCCATTGACCGCCATGCTTGGCGCCCAACGCTTCATCGGCGGCGAGCGAGGGCTGGCCTTTACCCTGAATGACTCCACGGGCGTGATCGCACTGTGGGCGGACCCGACGCCTGAGCTGGATCGGGTTCCGAACTACCCGCTCGGCGAGGGCAACCCCGGTGCGATTTACCTGCAACCCAAGGGCAAACGATGAGCACGCCACCGGCAGGCACCACGAAAAAACGGCTGCTTTCGCGCAATGACTACCTGGCGCCGCTGCCCATCCCCACGGGTAGAAAACCCTCCGATGTGCTCAACGTCATCTGGCGCAAAAACGAGGTGTTTTTGGATGTTGGCAACTACAGCATCGGCTCTGCGGTGATGGTGTTGTGGCCGGGGGTGATGTTGTTTTTATCTCTGGCTTATGGACTCAGAAATATTTCACCTGAACTGAGCACCTTTACTCTTATCGGGGGAGGGGTGATCACTGGTATCCCAGCCATTTTTATAATCCAAGGCCTCTTCCGCGAAGTCCCGCTCCCCGTGCGCTTCAACCGCCAACGCCGAGAGGTCTGCGTCCCGCGCGACGATGGCGAATACTGGATCGTCCCCTGGGAAACCGTGACCGCCGCCGCCACCCAGCAGTCGTCGGTGAGTCAGGCTGGTCGAGCCATGATGGGTTTGTTGATCATTGGTTTCGAAAATCCGGACCCGCAGGCCAGCGAAGACAACAAGCACTATTCATTGGGTTTCAACTGCGGCGGCGGCACCACAGCGATGGCGTTGTGGGAGTGCATGCGCAGTTACATGGAGATCGGGCCAGAAGCTGTCGAGGATCAGACGGCACGTTTCGACTGGTCTAAAGGGATATGGGCGACCTATCTGGACGATCTTGTAAAAGCCGCGAAATTGCGAGGCTGGCCTTTAACCCTCTTGTGGGAAGGGTTCTGCGGGATCTTCATTTTCAACACGCTGCTGATCGACGTGCTGGAACGCTGGAAACTGAATCCACCGCCCGACCTGTCCTATCCCGACATCATCGAATGGTCAAAACCCTTGCCTCCCGAGCAATGGGCCAAACGCTCCCCTGAACTGGAAGCCGCCATCGCCGAACGCGAGGCGGAACTGGCCGTGCAGGCGGAGCGGGAGTTGGCGTGATGGCGCATACCCAGGGCCTGCGCCTGAGCGGCCCGTTCAACACGGTTAACAATGTTCTGAGCTCCCAACCCGCCACGGTGTCCCTGCGTGTGCGCTATCGCACGCCATTGATCGCCATGCTTGGCGCCCAACGCTTCATCGGCGGCGAGCGAGGGCTGGCCTTTACCCTGAATCACTCAACGGGCGTGATCGCACTCTGGGCGGACCCGACGCCTGAGCTGGATCGGGTACCGAACTACCCGCTCGGCGAGGGCAACCCCGGTGCGATTTACCTGCAACCCAAGGACAAACGATGAGCACGCCACCGGCAGGCAGCACGAAAAAACGGCTGCTTTCGCGCAATGACTACCTGGCGCCGTTGCCCATCCCCACGGGTAGAAAACCCTCCGATGTGCTCAACGTCATCTGGCGCAAAAACGAGGTGTTTTTGGATGTTGGCAACTACAGCATCGGCTCTGCGGTGATGGTGATGTGGCCGTCTCTGATGGTGTTTTTGCTGATGGGTTACATCACACCTGAGCCTGGAATGATTTGGATTGCGGCATTAATCATCATCGGCATTCCTTCAATGATCTTGATCCATGGTCTCTTCCGCGAAGTCCCCTTACCCGTGCGCTTCAACCGCCAACGCCGAGAGGTCTGCGTCCCGCGCGACGATGGCGAATACTGGATCGTCCCGTGGGAAACCGTGACCGCCGCCGCCACCCAGCAGTCGTCGGTCAGTCAGGCTGGTCGAGCCTCGATGGGTTTGTTGATCATTGGTTTCGAAAATCCGGACCCGCAGGCCAGCGAAGACAACAAGCACTATTCATTGGGTTTCAATTGCGGCGGCGGCACCACGGCGATGGCGTTGTGGGAGTGTATGCGTAGCTACATGGAGGTTGGTCCGGAAGCCGCACCGGAGGCTGCAGCGCTTAACTCCGGCGCCAACCTGCGTTACTACATCGACTACCTGAACGATAAAGCCAAAGAGCGCGGCTGGTTTTTAACAGTGCTGTGGGAAGGAATATTCGGCATATTTATCTTCAACGCTCCACTCGCCACCTACCTGCAAAGGAAAAAGCTGTACCCGCCGCCCGACCTGCCCTATCCCGACATCATCGAATGGTCAAAACCCCTGCCTCCCGAGCAGTGGGCCAAACGCTCCCCTGAACTGGAAGCCGCCATCGCCGAACGCGAGGCCGAACTGGCCGCGCAGGCGGAGCGGGAGTTGGCGTGATGGCGCATACCCAGGGCCTGCGCCTGAGCGGCCCGTTCAACACACTGAACAATGTCCTTAGCTCCCAACCCGCCACCGTTTCCCTGCGTGTGCGCTATCGCACGCCATTGACCGCCATGCTTGGCGCCCAACGTTTCATCGGCGGCGAGCGGGGGCTGGCCTTTACCCTGAATCACTCAACGGGCGTGATCGCACTCTGGGCGGACCCGACGCCTGAGCTGGATCGGGTACCGAACTACCCGCTCGGCGAAGGCAACCCCGGCGCGATTTACCTGCAACCCAAGGGCAAACGATGAGCACGCCACCGGCAGGCACCACGAAAAAACGGCTGCTTTCGCGCAATGACTACCTGGCGCCGCTCCCCCTACCTACCGGAGAAAAACCGCAGGACGTGCTTAACACCATCTGGCGCAAGAACGAGGTGTTTTTGGACATTGGCAGCTACAGCATCGGCTCGGCGGTGATGGTGATGTGGCCGTCTCTGATGGTGTTTTTGCTGATGGGTTACATCACACCTGAGCCTGGAATGATTTGGATTGCGGCATTAATCATCATTGGCATTCCTTCAATGATCTTGATCCATGGTCTCTTCCGCGAAGTCCCCTTACCCGTGCGCTTCAACCGCCAACGCCGAGAAGTCTGCGTCCCGCGCGACGATGGCGAGTACTGGATCGTCCCGTGGGAAGCCGTGACCGCCGCTGCCACCCAGCAGTCGTCGGTGAGTCAGGCTGGTCGAGCCACCATGGGTCTGTTGATCATCGGTTTCGAAAATCCGGACCCGCAGGCCCGGGAAGACAACAAGCATTTTTCACTGGGCTTCAACTGCGGCGGCGGGACCACGGCGATGGCGTTGTGGGAGTGCATGCGCAGTTACATGGAGATCGGGCCAGAGGCTGTCGAGGATCAGACGGCACGTTTCGACTGGTCTAAGGGAATATGGGCGACCTATCTGGACGATCTTGTAAAAGCCGCGAAATTGCGAGGCTGGCCTTTAACCCTCTTGTGGGAAGGTTTCTGTGGGATCTTTATTTTCAACACGCTGCTGATCGACGTGCTGGAACGCTGGAAACTGAATCCACCGCCCGACCTGTCCTATCCCGACATCATCGAATGGTCAAAACCCTTGCCTCCCGAGCAATGGGCCAAACGCTCCCCGGAACTGGAGGTCGCCATCGCCGAACGCGAGGCCGAACTGGCCGCACGGGCGGAGCGGGAGTTGACGTGATGGCGCATACCCAGGGCCTGCGCCTGAGCGGCCCGTTCAACACACCCGAGATCATCGAATGGTCAAATCGATGGCTTACTCGGCCGCCACAAAAATCACCGGGCAACCAGCCTGGTCCGCTTCAACACCAACCACAACGCTGCCGCAATCAGCACCCCGCCATAAACATGCGCCATCGACAGCGGCTCATCGAGGAACAGCGCACCCCACAACACACCGAACAGCGGAATCAGGAAGGTCGTGGTCATCGATTTCACCGGGCCGATCGAGCTCAGCAAGCGGAAGTAAATAATGTACGCAAACGCCGTGCAGCCCAGGCCTAACCCCAGCAAGGACAGCCAGACACTCCAGCCACCCCAGCTCGCCGGTGGGTGGCTGATCACGCTATAACCGAACAGCGGCAGCAGGAACAAGGTCGCGCCGAGCATGCTGCCCAGTGCCGACAAGCGGCTGTCGAGACCGCCCGCGTGATCGAGCCAGCGGCGGGCCAGGAATCCGGCAAATCCGTAGCAAGTGGTCGCGAGCAGGCAGGCGACGGCGCCCATCAGCAGTTCCATATCGAACGCCACCGGACCGGCACGGGTCAGCACGCCGACACCGAACAGCCCCAGGAACACGCCGCCGAGCTTGGCGCCAGTGAGCCTTTCATGGAAAAACAGGCCGCCGATCAGCACGCCCATCAAGGGCGTTGTGGCATTGAAGATCGACGAATAGCCGGCCGGCAGTACCTGTGCGGCCACCGAGTAGAGCGTCGCCGGAATCCCGGAGTTGATCACCCCGAGCAGCATCACGGTCTTGAGCTTGCCTTTGAAATCCCAGCTGATGCGCATCAGGCCGAGAATCACCAGTAGTCCGGCAGCGGCGATCGATACACGGAAAAAAGCGGTAGGAATGCTGCCGATCACCGGGGCGATGATGCGCATGAACAGAAAGCTCGCACCCCAAATGGCTGCCAGTGACAGCAAACGAAATGTATCGACGGGGTTCACGGCGCTCTCCTTCTTGAATCGGGACGAGAGTGTTGCCGAGCGCCCGATCGATGGCAACCGAAAAACGGGCATGCAACTTTCAAGGGGGGCGATCACGCGACCGCGAAAATTACGCTTCTCCTGCACCCGCTTCACTGGCTAAGCTCAGGCTTCCCGAATTCCCGCAGAGGTCTCACCATGCCGCAGCAATGGCCAGCCGCCGACATCGCCCGTTTGATCCTCGATGGCTTTGACGATTACCGCGAGCATTTCCGCCAGATCACCGATGGCGCCAGGGCCCGTTTCGAGCAGGCCCAATGGCAGGAGACGCAAATTGCCTCGGCGGCGCGGATCAATCTGTACGAAGAAAAAGTCAGCGAAACGGTGGAACGCCTGCGCACGGCGTTTGATACCGACACGCTCGACGTCAGTTGCTGGCCGCTGGTGAAAAGCGCCTACATCAGCCTGATCGACCTGCGTTTCGACGACGAGCTGTCCGAGACCTGGTACAACTCGATTTTCTGTGGGCTGTTCAGCCATGACCTGATCAGCGACGGTTGCATGTTCATCCACACCACCCGGCCGAGCCTGCGCCGGGCTCGCGCCGCGCAAACCCGTACCTACAAACCCCATGGCCAGTTGTCGGGCATGCTGGCGAGCATCTTTGCCGATTACCGCTTCAGCGAGGATTACGCCGACCTGCACGGCGACCTGCGCCGACTCGAGGCGCAACTGCGCGAGAACCTGCCGGACTGGGTCTGCAAGGACCCGGAGCTGAGCGTCGAGCTGTTTTCCTCGGTGCTTTACCGCAATAAAGGCGCGTACCTGGTGGGACGCATCTACACCGCCGATGAACAATGGCCATTGGCAATTCCGCTGCTGCATCGCGAGGGCCATGGTATCCAGATCGATGCGCTGATCACCGACGAGGCGGACGTGTCGATCATCTTCTCGTTCACCCGTTCGTATTTCATGGTCGATGTACCGGTGCCGGCAGAGTTCATCGGCTTCCTCAAGCGCATCCTGCCGGGCAAGCACATTGCCGAGCTGTACACCTCGATCGGTTTCTACAAGCACGGCAAGTCCGAGTTCTATCGGGCATTGATCAACCACCTGGCCAACACCGACGACCAGTTCATCATGGCCCCCGGCGTGCGCGGCATGGTCATGAGCGTGTTCACCCTGCCGGGCTTCAACACGGTGTTCAAGATCATCAAGGACCGGTTCTCGCCGTCGAAAAACGTCGACCGCGCCACGGTGATCGAGAAGTACCGGCTGGTGAAAAGCGTCGACCGCGTCGGGCGCATGGCCGATACCCAGGAGTTCGCCGACTTCCGTTTCCCTTTGAGCAAGTTTGAGCCGGCGTGCCTGGAAGAACTGCTGGAGGTCGCGCCGTCCACGGTGTCGGTGGAAGGTGACACGGTGCTGATCCGCCACTGCTGGACCGAACGGCGCATGACCCCGTTGAACCTGTACCTGGAAAACGCCAACGAGGCCCAGGTGCGCGAAGCCCTGGAAGATTACGGCCTGGCGATCAAACAACTGGCGGCGGCCAACATTTTTCCCGGGGACATGCTGCTGAAAAACTTCGGCGTCACCCGACACGGTCGGGTGGTGTTTTACGATTACGACGAGATCTGTTTCCTGACCGAAGCCAACTTCCGCCATATTCCGGCGCCGCGCACTCCCGAGGACGAAATGGCCTCCGAACCCTGGTATTCCATCGGGCCGCTGGATGTATTCCCGGAGGAGTTTCCGCCGTTTTTGTTTGCCGATTCGGGGCAGCGCAAGTTGTTCAATCAACTGCATGGTGAGCTGTACAACGCCGATTACTGGAAGGGGCTGCAAGAGGCGATTCGGGCGGGCAAAGTGATTGATGTGTTTCCATATCGACGTAAAGGCCTGGATAACGAGTAACCCTCCGTCAGACGCGAAATTCTTTAGGAGCCGGCAAGCCGGCTCCTACAAGGGATCTCGTTCAACCTTTAAATCTGCGACAATCCCCGCCCTGCGCCACTAGACGACTGAATTGCGTACCCGATGACCGACGAATCGCCCTCCATCGACAAATTGCTGAAAAACCTCGATCACGCCATGCTCGCCGACCGCCACCGGTTGCGGCGGCAGTTGCTTGAGCTGCGCAAGAAACCCGACGAGGCCAAGCTGGCCCAGTGGGTGACCCGCATGCAGGCGTCCTGTGATCAGGTGCTGGCGCGCAAGGCCAGCCTGCCGGTGATTCGTTACGACGACAGCCTGCCGATCGCCGCCAAGCGCGATGAAATCAAGGAAGCGTTGCTCAAGCATCAGGTGCTGATCATTGCCGGCGAAACCGGCTCGGGCAAAACCACCCAGCTGCCGAAGATCTGCCTGGAAATCGGTCGCGGCCAGCACGGTTTGATCGGCCACACCCAACCGCGCCGAATCGCCGCGCGCAGCGTGGCCAGCCGCGTCGCCGAGGAATTGGGCACGCCATTGGGGGCGCTGGTCGGTTATCAGGTGCGGTTCGAGGACCAGAGCGATGCCAATACCCTGATCAAACTGATGACCGACGGCATCCTGCTGGCGGAAACCCAGAACGACCGTTATCTGGAACGCTACGACACGATCATCGTCGACGAAGCCCACGAACGCAGTCTCAACATCGACTTTCTGCTCGGTTACCTGAAAACCCTGCTGCCGCGTCGCCCGGACCTGAAAGTCATCATCACCTCGGCGACCATCGACCTGGAGCGCTTTTCCAGGCACTTCGACGATGCACCGATTGTCGAAGTGTCCGGTCGTACCTTCCCGGTGGACACCTGGTATCGCCCGCTGACCCTGGAGCAGGACGAAGAGGGCAACCGTGTCGAGGACGACTTGACCGTCGATCAGGCGATCCTCGCCACCCTCGATGAAATCGCCGCCTACGAACGCAGCGAACGCCGCAGTCCTGGCGACGTGCTGGTGTTCTTGCCCGGCGAGCGGGAAATTCGCGACGCCGCCGACATGCTGCGCAAGGCCCAGCTCAAGCACACCGAGATTCTGCCGCTGTACGCACGCCTGTCACCGGCCGAGCAGCAGCGGATTTTCCAGTCGCACCCCGGCCGTCGCGTGGTCCTGGCCACCAACGTCGCGGAAACCTCGCTGACGGTGCCGGGCATTCGCTACGTGATCGACAGCGGCACCGCGCGCATCAGCCGCTACAGCTACCGTGCCAAGGTCCAGCGCCTGCCCATCGAAGCCATTTCCCAGGCCAGCGCCAACCAGCGCAAGGGCCGTTGCGGTCGGGTCGAGCCGGGCATTTGCGTGCGTCTGTACAGCGAAGAGGATTTTTTCGGGCGTCCGGAGTTCACCGATCCGGAGATCCTGCGGACCAACCTCGCTGCGGTCATTTTGCAGATGCTGCATCTGCGCCTCGGCGAGGTCACCGCGTTTCCGTTTATCGAACCGCCCGATGGCAAGGCCATCAGCGACGGTTACAACCTGCTGCAAGAACTCTCGGCGGTGGACCGCAACAGCCAGCTGACCCCGCTTGGTCGCCAGTTGGCACGATTGCCGGTGGACCCGCGCATGGGCCGCATGTTGCTCGAGGCGGCCAAGCTCGGCAGCTTGCAGGAAGTGCTGATCGTTGCCAGCGCCATGTCGATCCAGGACCCGCGCGAACGTCCGCCGGAGCGTCAGCAGGCTGCGGATCAGGCCCACGCGCAATGGAAAGACGCCGACTCGGACTTCGCCGGACTGGTCAATCTGTGGCGTGGTTTCGAAGAACAGCGCCAGGCACTGACCGCCAGCCCGCTGCGTAACTGGTGTCGCAAGAATTTCCTGAATTACCTGCGCCTGCGCGAATGGCGTGATTCCCATCGCCAGTTGAGTCTGATCTGCCGCGACATGCAGCTGAGCCTCAACAAAGAGCCGGCGGACTATCCGAAATTGCATAAAGCCGTACTGGTGGGCCTGCTCAGCCAGATCGGCCAGAAAACCGAAGACGGCGACTACCTGGGCGCCCGCCAGCGACGCTTCTGGATTCACCCATCATCGGGTATCGGCAAGAAGCGCCCGCAATGGCTGATGACCGCCGAACTGGTGGAAACCACCAAGCTCTACGCGCGCATGGTGGCCAAGATCGACGCCGACTGGATCGAGCCGCTGGCCGGACACCTGATCAAGAAAAACCACTTCGAACCCCATTGGGAGAAGAAGCGCGGACAGGTCGTGGCGTTCGAACAGATCACCCTGTTCGGGCTGATCGTGGTCGGTCGCCGGCCGGTGCATTACGGCCCGGTCGACCCGGTGGTGTCCCGTGAACTGTTTATCCGTGAAGCGCTGGTGCGCGGCGAGATTCAGTCCAGGGCCAAGTGCCTGACAGCGAACAAGCAGTTGCTGGAACAACTCGACGAACTGGAAGCCAAGGCCCGCCGTCGCGATATCCTCGCCGATGAAGAAACCCTGTTCGCGTTCTATGACGCGCGACTGCCGGCGGAGATCCATCAGACTGCGACCTTCGACAGCTGGTACCGCATCAACAGCCAGAAAAACCCGCAGCTGCTGATCATGCGCGAAGAGGACGTGCTGGCCCGCGAGGCCAGTGAAGTCACCGCCCAGCACTATCCGGACACCCTGCACATCGGTGATCTGGAGCTGGCGCTGAGTTACCACTTCGAGCCGAACCATCCGCGCGACGGCGTGACCCTGCGCGTGCCGGCGCCGCTGTTGCCGATGCTGCCACCGGAACGCCTGGAGTGGCTGGTGCCGGGTGTGATCGAAGCCAAATGCATTGCCCTGGTGCGTAACCTGCCCAAGGCGTTGCGCAAGAATTTCGTGCCGGTGCCGGACTTCATCAAGGCGGCCTTGCAGCGCATGACCTTCGCCGAGGGCTCGTTGCCCCAGGCGTTGGGCCGCGAGCTGTTGCGCATGACCGGTGCTCGCGTCAGTGATGAGGCCTGGGCCGAGGCGGCGCAGCAGGTCGAAAGCCATTTGCGCATGAACCTGGAAATCGTCGACGCCCAGGGCAAGTTCCTCGGTGAAGGCCGTGATCTGGCTGAGCTCACCGCGCGTTTTGCCGAGGCCAGCCAGGCCGCGTTGGCCGTACCGCAAACCGCGAAAAGCCAGCAACCGGTCGAGCCCAAGGTGTTTGCCGCGGTCGCCGAGAAAACCCAGCAGAAGATCGCCGGGCTGTCGATGACGGTGTATCCGGCGCTGGTGGAAGAGGCGGGCACGGTCAAGGAAGGGCGCTTCTCGACGCCGGCCGAAGCCGAGTTCCAGCATCGTCGGGCCTTGCAGCGTCTACTGATGCAGCAACTGGCGGAACCTGCGAAGTTCCTGCGCGGCAAGTTGCCGGGGTTGACCGAACTGGGGTTGATGTACCGCGACATGGGCCGTGTCGAGAGCCTGGTGGAAGACATCCTGCTGGCCAGTCTCGACAGCTGCATCCTCGAAGGCGAAGACCCGTTGCCCCGTGACGGTGCCGCGCTCGCGTCGCTGGCCGAGCGCAAGCGCGGGGCCTGGTCCGAGCACGCGGAGCGCCTGGCGAAGCTGACCCTGGAAATTCTCAAGCTCTGGCATGGCCTGCAAAAGCGCTTCAAGGGCAAGATCGACCTGGCGCAAGCCGTGGCCCTCAACGACATCAAGCAACAGCTCAGCCATCTGGTGTATCCGGGGTTTGTCCGGGAAACGCCGATGCAATGGCTCAAGGAGTTGCCGCGTTATCTGAAAGCGGTCGAGCAGCGTTTCGAGAAAATCGGCGCTCAGGTGCAGCGGGATCGGGTCTGGAGCGGCGAATTGTCCGGCCTCTGGACGCAATACCAGACCCGCGCGAACAAGCACGCCCAGGAGGGCAAGCGCGATCCGCAACTGGAGCTGTATCGCTGGTGGCTGGAGGAATACCGGGTTTCGCTGTTCGCCCAACAGTTGGGAACCAAGGTGCCGATTTCCGACAAACGCTTGAACAAGCAGTGGAGTCAGGTCGAGCCCTGACCCCCCACCCCCTGTGGGAGCAGGCTCGCTCCCACAAGAGGTACCTTTACTCTCGCCAATGACGCCAAAACCCAAGGTTTATGGCAAACTTCGCGCCTATAAACGCCGGCCCCGCGGTTTTGAGCCTTCAGGTTCAGGCGGTACGGAATAAAGCGATGCCAGGTTTGCTTCCTGTGACCGAAACAATCCCTTTGTGTATTGGTACGGCGGTACCAATACTTTCTGCCTGAACAGATAGAGACACGACCATGCATAACGTCGTCATCAGCGGCACCGGCCTGTACACCCCGGCCAACAGCATCTCCAACGAAGAGCTGGTGCAGTCTTTCAATACCTACGTGGCGCAATTCAACGCCGACAACGCCGACGCCATCGCGCGTGGTGAAGTCGAAGCATTGACCGAGTCCAGCGTAGCGTTTATCGAAAAAGCTTCAGGCATCAAAAGCCGCTTTGTCATGGACAAGGAAGGCATCCTCGATCCACAACGCATGGCACCACGCCTGCCGGAACGCTCGAACGATGAATGGTCGGTGCTCTGCCAGATGGCCATCGGCGCCGCTGAACAAGCGTTGCAACGCGCGGGTAAAACCGCTGCAGACATCGACGGCGTGATCGTCGCCTGCTCCAACCTGCAACGCGCTTACCCGGCGATTGCGATCGAAGTCCAGGAAGCGCTGGGCATCCAGGGCTTCGGTTTCGACATGAATGTGGCGTGTTCTTCGGCGACCTTCGGTATCCAGACCGCCGCCAACAGCATCCAGGTAGGCCAGGCCCGGGCGATCCTGATGGTCAACCCGGAAGTCTGCACCGGTCACCTCAATTTCCGCGACCGCGACAGCCACTTCATCTTCGGCGACGCCGCGACCGCCGTGATCATCGAGCGTGCCGACCTGGCGACTTCCAAGTACCAGTTCGACATTGTCAGCACCAAGCTGCTGACCAAGTTCTCCAACAACATCCGCAACAACTTCGGTTTCCTCAACCGCGCTGCGGAAGAGGGCATTGGTGCCAGGGACAAATTGTTCGTCCAGGAAGGTCGCAAGGTGTTCCGTGATGTTTGCCCGATGGTGGCCGAGCTGGTTGCGACCCACCTGGAAGAGAACGCGCTGAACGTCAGTGATGTGAAGCGCTTCTGGCTGCACCAGGCCAACCTGAGCATGAACCACTTGATCGTCAAGAAATTGCTCGGTCGTGACGCGACCGAGCAGGAAGCGCCGGTGATTCTCGACACTTATGCCAACACCAGCTCCGCAGGTTCCGTGATTGCGTTTCACAAGAATCAGGACGACCTGCCCGCCGGTTCGCTGGCGGTGCTCAGCTCGTTCGGCGCCGGTTACTCGATCGGCAGCGTGATTCTGCGCAAGCGCTGAGTCCAGCGGTTCCGCACCCCCTGTGGGAGCGGGCTTGCCCGCGATGAGGCCGGCACATTCAACAGCGATGTTGTCTGAGCCACCGCCATCGCGAGCAGGCTCGCTCCCACATGTGTTTCTACCCGCCCGTTTCAGGTCGCGACGTTCAGGTGCTTGCCTACGCTCGCCACAGCGTCGAGGGAATACTGCTTGCTCAGGTTGGCGATCATTTTGCTCAGGGCTTCGCTCGTAGCCGATTGAGCCGTGGTGCTGTCGCTGGGTTGCTCGCGGCCGGCTTGCAGGGCGGCCTTGAGCTCATCGCTGCTGACGCCGCCGCTGCTGTCGCTGTCCAATGCCTTGAGCAAGGCGGCGCTGGTGTCGGTATTGGTCGATGAATTGCCGGCCTGCAGTGCACTGGTCAGTTCGCTGGAGCTGATGCTGCCATCGCTGTCGGCATCAAGGCTGCTGAACAGTTCATCGCTGGACACTTGTTGCGGTGGCGGCGGAGGTGGCGCCAGGCTGGCGGCCAGTTCGTCCTTGCTGACGGAGCCGTCCTGATCCTTGTCCAGGGCCGAGAAAATCTGGCTGCTGTCGGCGCTGCTGCCGGCATTGGTCAGGCCGTTGCTCAGTTCGTCGCTGCTGATGGAACCGTCGCCGTTGGCATCCAGCGCACTGATCATCGCGTCAGCCAGTTCGGTATTGGGTGCCTGATCTCCTTGCGGGGGCGGTGGAGGGGCCATGGCGGCCATCTCTTCACCGCTCAGGTTGCCACTGTTGTCGCTGTCCAGATCGGAAAAATTCTTGCTCAGGTTGACCAGCAGACCGTCGCCGCTTTTCTGCGACAACGCGCTCTTGAGCTCATCCTGGCCTACTGAGCCGTCACCATTGGTGTCGAGCTTGGCGAGCAGTTCTTTCTGGAACTGTTGCGAGCGCGCGCTGCTGGTGCTGCTGGTTGTGGTGCCGGTGTAGCTCGTGTAGTTGCTGACGCTACCAATCATTGGGCTCACTCCTTGGAATGGAAAACCGGTGGGTGCACCGGCTTATGCAGCCTCAAGGGACAAGTTGTCGTGGGTATGTGGGGTTTGTAGCGGTCAGTACACATGCACAAGCTTCAGGCCAACATTGAACACCTGTGGGAGCGAGCCTGCTCGCGATGAGGCAGTGTCAGTCGACATCAATGTTGTTTGATACACCGCTATCGCGAGCAGGCTCGCACCACAGGGGCGATGGTGTGATTTTCAGGGGCGCGGCAGGCGAATGACTGCCGTCAGGCCGCCGCCTGGGGTCTCTTCCAGGCTTAGCTGCCCGCCCAGCCGTTCTGCGGCCTCGCGGGCGATGGTCATGCCCAGGCCCACGCCGCCGGAATTGCGATTGCGTGAACCTTCCAGGCGAAAGAAGGGTTCGAACACCGCTTCGCGTTGCTCCGCCGCGATTCCCGGCCCATGGTCGATGACCCGGATGATCAGCTGTTCGCGGTGGTCTTCGAGGCTGATCAACGCTTGCCCGGCGTAGCGCAGGGCGTTGTCCATCAGGTTGTTGAGGCACGAACGCAAGGCCATCGGCTGCACCAGCAGCGGCGCGCAGTGACCGCTGGCCTGGACGTCGGCGCCCTGGTCCTGGGCGTTTTCGCTCAGGGATTCAATCAGCGCCTGCACGTCCATCCATTGCGGTGCTTCGCTGGTGCGTTGTTCGTGCAGGTAGGTGAGGGTGGCGTCGAGCATGCTGATCATGTCGTCCAGGTCCTGACGCATCTGGCCTTGCAGCTTGTCGTCGTCGATCTGTTCCAGTCGCAGCTTGAGGCGTGACAGCGGGGTGCGCAGGTCGTGGGAGACGGCGCCGAGCATGCGTGAACGCTGCTTCACTTGCTCGATGATGCGCCGTTGCATCTTGTTGAAAGTCTGCGCCGCCTGGCGCGCTTCCAGGGGGCCGGACTCTTCCAGTGGCGGGCTGTCGAGGTTCTCGCTCAAGCGTTCGGCCGCATCACTCAGGCGCTGGATGGGGCGGCTCAACAATTTGGCGCCATACCAGGCGGCAATGATCAGCGAGATCAACTGAAAGGTCAGCGGCACCAACGGCCCGCCGAACCACGGCCGAGGTGGCCGTTTCTCGAAGCGCGGGTCCGGTGCCGGACGTTGTCCGCCGATATCTTCGGAAAAGGCCGGAGGTGGCGGCGGGGGCGGCGGGGGACTGTAGTAATGAAACCAGGCAAACGCCAGCAGGTGCGCCAGGATGATCGCCACCAACAGCACGCCGAACAGGCGGCCAAACAGCGTATCGAAGCGCCCGCGCATCAGCCGATGTCTCTGGCGTCGAACAGATAACCCTCGCCGCGCACGGTCTTGATCAGCTGCGGCGCTTTAGGGTCATCGCCGAGTTTTTGCCGCAGTCGCGACACCAGCAGATCGATGCTGCGATCGAAGGCTTCGATCGAACGGCCGCGAGCGGCATCCAGCAGTTGTTCACGGCTCAGGACCCGGCGCGGGCGTTCGATGAACACCCACAACAGACGGAACTCGGCGTTGGACAGCGGCACCACCAGGCCATCGGCGGCGATCAATTGGCGCAGCACGCTGTTCAAGCGCCAGTTGTCGAAGCGGATATTGGCCCGTTGTTCGGTGCGGTCGTCGCGCACCCGGCGCAGGATGGTCTGGATGCGCGCCACCAGCTCCCGGGGTTCGAACGGTTTGGCCATGTAGTCGTCGGCACCCAGTTCCAGGCCGATGATCCGGTCGGTGGGTTCGCAGCGGGCGGTCAGCATCAGGATCGGGATGTCCGACTCGGCGCGTAGCCAGCGACACAGCGACAGACCGTCTTCGCCGGGCAGCATCAGATCGAGCACCACCACATCAAAATGCTCCGCCTGCATCGCCAGGCGCATGGCGGCGCCATCGGTGACGCCGCTGGCGTGGATGTTGAAGCGGGCCAGGTAGTCGATCATCAGTTCGCGGATCGGGACGTCATCGTCGACGATCAGGGCGCGAATGCTCCAGCGTTTGTCGTCGCCGGGCGCTTTTTGATCGTCGTTCAAGGGGGCTTGGGTGCTGTGCATGCGTGCGTTCATCTGCCAGGTAGGCTGCCAACCACAAAGTTAGGCGGCGAGGTTGTGGCTTCAGCATAGGCGTCCGGCCCGGAGGCGGGAAGTGCTGTAAGGACGTGTTGCGGCTGGCGAGGGTAGCGGGCAAGGGTGTTGTGGACGTGTCGTGTATGTACCGGGCTCGACACAATTGGCCCGGCGGCTAGGCTTGCCGGAGCGTTCTCGACGATTTACCGATCATCGGGTCCCGCAGTGGCGCTGGTTCCGCTACAATGCGCGCCGATTTCGACTTGCCTGAGAGCCCACTCATGTCCGCCTGCCAGACTCCTATCATCGTCGCCCTGGATTTCCCTACCCGTGACGCCGCACTGAAGCTGGCCGATCAGTTGGACCCGAAACTGTGCCGGGTCAAAGTCGGTAAAGAGCTGTTCACCAGCTGCGCGTCGGAAATCGTCGGTACCCTGCGCGACAAGGGTTTCGAGGTGTTCCTGGACCTCAAGTTCCACGATATTCCCAACACCACCGCCATGGCCGTCAAGGCCGCTGCGGAGATGGGCGTGTGGATGGTCAACGTGCATTGCTCCGGCGGTCTGCGCATGATGGCGGCCTGCCGTGAAGTGCTGGACAAACGCACCGGGCCAAAGCCGCTGTTGATCGGCGTGACCGTGCTGACCAGCATGGAGCGTGAGGATCTGGCGGGTATCGGCCTGGATATCGAGCCGCAGGAACAGGTGCTGCGCCTGGCCGCACTGGCGGAAAAAGCCGGGATGGACGGTCTGGTGTGCTCGGCGCTGGAAGCCCAGGCCCTGAAGTCGGCGCATCCGTCGCTGAAGTTGGTGACACCGGGTATTCGTCCGGCGGGCAGCGCCCAGGACGATCAGCGCCGCATCCTGACCCCGCGTCAGGCCCTGGATGCCGGTTCCGACTACCTGGTAATCGGCCGTCCGATCAGCCAGGCGGCTGATCCGGCCAAGGCGTTGGCTGATGTGGTGGCCGAACTCGCCTGAAGATTGCAAACCCGCGGGAGCGAGCCAGCTCGCTCCCGCGGGTGTTTTGAGATCATTTCCAGGGCTGGGTTAAACCTTCAGCACCAACTTCCCGAAATTCTCCCCGCTGAACAACTTCATCAGCGTCTCCGGGAAGGTTTCCAGGCCTTCCACGATGTCTTCCTTGCTCTTGAGCTGCCCCTTGGCCATCCAGCCGGCCATTTCCTGCCCGGCGGCCGCGAATTGCGCGGCGTAGTCCATCACCACAAAGCCTTCCATGCGGGCGCGGTTGACCAGCAGCGACAGGTAGTTCGCCGGGCCTTTGACCGCTTCCTTGTTGTTGTACTGGCTGATGGCGCCACAGATCACCACGCGCGCCTTGAGGTTCAA
The DNA here is from genome assembly GCF_054061835.1 of Pseudomonas sp. TE12234. Classification (NCBI taxonomy): domain Bacteria; kingdom Pseudomonadati; phylum Pseudomonadota; class Gammaproteobacteria; order Pseudomonadales; family Pseudomonadaceae; genus Pseudomonas; species Pseudomonas sp. TE12234. Next base: position 17,139 of record NZ_JBSSEP010000031.1, on the reverse strand, counting down.
GCGGCTCAGCACCGCATCGAGAATATCGCCGCCGACGTTATCGAAATACACGTCGACGCCTTTCGGACATTCGCGTTTAAGCCCGGCGATGACGTCTTCGTTCTTGTAGTCGATCGCACCGTCGAATCCCAGTTCATCGATCAGGAACCGGCATTTGTCCGCGCCGCCAGCGATGCCGACCACCCGGCACCCTTTGATCTTGGCGATTTGCCCGGCAATGCTGCCCACCGCGCCGGCCGCGCCTGAAAGCACCACGGTGTCACCGGCCTTGGGCGCACCGACGTCGAGCAGGGCGAAGTAAGCGGTCATGCCGGTCATGCCCAGGGCGGACAAGTAGCGCGGCAGTGGCGCCAGTTTCGGATCGACCTTGTAGAAACCGCGTGGCTCGCCGAGGAAATAATCCTGCACACCCAGCGCACCGTTGACGTAGTCCCCGACCGCGAATCCGGGATTGTTCGAGGCAACGACCTTGCCAACACCCAGGGCGCGCATGACTTCACCCAGACCCACCGGCGGGATGTAGGACTTGCCTTCATTCATCCAGCCACGCATGGCCGGGTCGAGGGACAGGTATTCGTTTTTGACCAGGATCTGACCCGCAGCCGGTTCGCCGACCGGTACTTCTTGATAGGTGAACGTCTCGCGGGTTGCCGGGCCCACGGGGCGTTTGGCAAGCAGGAACTGGCGATTGGTCTGGGTAGTCATGACAGGCACTCAAGATGAATGAAGCCTTGTTGATAGCCCCTCATGACCATTGCCGCAAGTTGGGCTGATGCGGCGAATGCAGGTCGATCCAATGTAGTGATAGTTAGTACGATCGTTCCATCACTGCAACTCATGGGCTGGCAACCGGCCTCTTGATAGTGCTGCCGTGCCCGGGACCGCCATGGCTAGACTGGGCAGACACCATCTCCCGCATCTCTAAGAGGACACAACTATGAGCATGACCTTTTCCGGCAAGGTCGCCGTCGTCACAGGCGCGGCCAATGGTATCGGCCGCGCGACCGCCCAGGCATTCGCCGCGGAAGGCTTGAAGGTGGTGGTCGCCGATATGGACACGGCGGGGGGCGAGGGTACGGTGGCGCTGATTCGAACGGCGGGCGGCGACGCGACATTCGTGCGCTGCAACGTCACCGTGGAAAGCGATGTGAAAAACCTGATGGACGAGGTGGTCAATACCTACGGCCGTCTCGACTATGCCTTCAACAATGCCGGTATCGAGATCGAGAAGGGCAAGCTGGCCGAAGGCACGGTCGACGAGTTCGACGCGATCATGGGCGTCAATGTCAAAGGCGTCTGGTTATGCATGAAATACCAGTTGCCGTTGCTGCTGGCCCAGGGGGGCGGCGCCATCGTCAACACGGCGTCGGTGGCCGGCCTCGGGGCGGCGCCGAAGATGAGCATCTACGCGGCATCGAAGCACGCGGTGATCGGCCTGACTAAATCGGCGGCCATCGAGTACGCCAAGAAAAAGATTCGGGTCAACGCGGTATGCCCGGCGGTGATCGACACCGACATGTTCCGTCGCGCGTATGAGGCCGATCCAAAGAAAGGCGAGTTTGCCAATGCCATGCACCCGGTCGGTCGCATCGGCAAGGTCGAGGAAATCGCCAGTGCCGTGTTGTATCTGTGCAGCGATGGCGCAGCGTTCACTACCGGGCATTCGTTGGCGGTGGACGGAGGTGTCACGGCGTTCTGAAGCAGGATACCTGTCAACAGACAACACCGAACCTGTGGTAGCGAGCGTGCTGGTGATGAGGGCGTGTCAGTCGACATTTTTGTTACCTGGACACACCACGATCGCCAGCACGTCCACTCCCACAGGTTTTTCATTTGTCTCAGGCTCAGTCAACGGCGTGCAATGTGTTTCAAATGGTTAGAGCCGAGGGTTTTGGCGGCGTTGTCGCACATTCCATCGAACACTCCTGTGATTAACTGTTTCCCGCGAAACCTACAGGAGTTGGCTTGCTCATGGAGTTGAGAATCGATCGACAGGCATTGGTGCCTGTGGTGCAGCAAATCGTCGACGCACTGAACTGCTGGCTGCGTTGCAATGAGGTATCTCCGGGAGCGCGGTTGCCCTCGGTCCGACAAATCGCGCGGATCAATTTGCTCAGTCAGGCCACTGTCATCGAGGCCTGTGAACGTCTGGTGGCGCAAGGGGTGCTGGTGTCGCGCCATGGCAGCGGTTTTTTTGTGGCCGCTGCGCAGCCAATGACTCAGACGCAGCCGGACACTTCGTGGTTTGAAGGGGCGCAGATCAAGCAAGGCCCGCGTTTGTGCGAGTTGAAACTGGGATGTGGCGGACTGCCTGAAAGCTGGCGCGAGACAGACGACCTGAGCTACGCGATTCGTGAGGTCAGTCGTACCGACATGGCGGGACTGTTCAATTACAGTACGCCACTGGGCTTGCCCGCCTTGCGTCTACAAATCCTCAAACGCCTGCAACAGCTCGATATCAAAGCGGACGATAGCCGCGTCCTCACCACCGCAGGGGCCAGCCAGGGGCTGGACCTGATCGTGCGAACCCTTTTCAAGCCGGGCGATTGTGTGGTGGTGGAAAGCCCCGGTTATCCCTTGCTGTTCGATTTGCTCAGGTTGCACGGGATCAGGATGCTTGAAGTGCCGCGAACCCCGTGCGGGCCAGACGTCATCGCACTGCAAGCGCTACTGCTGAAACACCAGCCGCGTGGATTGTTCATCAATAGCTTCTATCAAAATCCGACGGGTAGCAGTCTGTCGCTGACTGTGGCTCAGCGAGTGCTGCAGCTGGCGAAAACCCATGGCGTTCTGGTCATCGAAGACGACGTCTATGCGGATCTGCACGGCAGTCCCGGTACGCGGCTTGCTGCGCTGGATGACAGCGTGATCTACGTCAGCAGTTACTCCAAGACCCTCAGCAGCTCTTTGCGGGTCGGCTTTGTGGTGGCCGGTGCCGAGCAGATTGCGCGACTGGCGCAGGTCAAGATGATCAGCAGCATGGGCGCATCGCGGTTTTGCGAGTCGGTGCTGGCCTGTTTGTTGGCCAATGGCGCCTACCGCAAACTGGTGCAACGTCAGCGCCAACGCTTGAACAGCGACAGAATGGCAGCATTGCAGTTGCTCGAAGACGCCGATTGGGAAGTGTTCGGCAAACCCCTCGGCGGCTTGTTCATCTGGGCGCGATCCCGGATGACCGACTACGCTGGCGTGCGGACCCAGGCGCAACGCTTCGGTGTCTTGCTCTCTTCAACGACGGCCTTCAGCCCCGGCGGTGTGGCCAACGACTGGCAGCGGATCAATGTGGCCTATGCCTGTGATCCGAGAGCCCGGGCGTTTTTTCAGGCCACCGCTCCGGATCGACCTCAAGCGTTCTGAAAACGACGTGGGCGTAGCTTTTTGCCATTATTCCGACGCCAGAGACTTGTGTTGCTACAGACCCGTTGCGAATCTGCGTCTATTGATTATGGCAGGGGACTAAGTGCAATGATTTCGGCCGTGCAAGGACGTTTTGCCAACCTCGGTATGGCAAAAAAACTGGGTATCGGGTTTGTGCTGGTGCTGTTATTGACCGCCCTGGTTGCGGGTATCGGTGTCTGGTCCCTGCAAACCATCAGTCATCGTTTCGACGGGCTCAAGCAGATGTCGTCGCTCAACAGCGGTTTGCTGAAGGTGCGGCTGCTGGAGCAGGAATACGCCTTGCACGGTAACCCGAAAACCGCCGACGCCCTGCATGAAGGGCTTGACGGCCTGGTCGCCCTGGCGACCCAGCTCAAGGCGCAGTCGGCGGCCAATGTGCCGATCATGACGGACGTCGAGCAGTCCCTGGGGGCTTATCGCAAGGCGTTTGACGAGTTCGTCTCGCTCAGTCAGGCCAAGGACCTGGCGCTGGAAATGGCCAGTTGGTCGGTGTCCAGCGTGGCCAACAACCTCGACGTGCTGCAGTCCGGTCTCGCCGATGACGGCACCTATACCTTGAAGAGCTCCGAGGGCAAGGACGGTGCGCAGTTCATCGAGCAAGCCAATCAGGTCAGCCAGGTGTCGCGCTTGATGCTGCAAGCCATGAACGAAGCCCGTGTACGTCTGGATCAGAGCCGCAAGGGTGACGACAGCGCGGGGCAGGGCAAGATCGAACAGGCCAGCCAGGCACTGACCCAGGCCGAGCAACTTAAAACCACGGTCAAGGATGAGGGCTACCAGACCGTGCTCAACGAAGTGACCGGTCATATCTCCAGTTTCAGTGACAAGCTCGCCGAGTACACCGGCCTGCTGGAGCAGGAAAAGACGGTGTATCAGCAGTTGCATCAACGGGCCGATCAAGTGGTGGCGCGGGTGGACCAGGCCTATGTAGCCGAAGATCAGTCGATGCAGACCGAACTGAAAAAGAATTCATTGCTGATCATCGGTTCCTCGGCATTGGCATTGCTGGTGGGATTGGTTGCGGCCTGGGTCATTACCAGCTTGATCGTGGCGCCGTTGCGCAGTGTGATTCGCGTGGCGCAGCAGATCGCCTCGGGGGATCTGAGCGGCACGGTCGAGGTGACTCGTCGCGACGAGATCGGTCAATTGATGCAGGCCATGCAGCAGATGGGGGCAGGGCTGAGCCATATCGTCAGCGGTTTGCAGGCCGGTATCGAGCAACTGGCAACGTCAGCGCAATCGTTGTCTGCCGTGACCGAGCAGACCAACCTCGAAGTCAGCAGCCAGAAGGACGAAACCGAGCAGGTCGCCACGGCCATGAATCAGATGACCGCTACCGTGCACGACGTCGCGCGCAACGCCGAGGAGGCTGCCCAAGCCGCGCAAACGGCGGATGGCAAGGTCGAAAGTGGGCAACAGGTGGTGCGCCAGAGCATGGCGCGGATCGAGCAATTGGCGGATTCGGCCACTTCGGCCAGTTCGAGCATCGAAAGCCTGAGTGCGGAAATCCAGAACATCGGCACTGTGCTTGGCGTCATCAAGAGCGTGGCCGAGCAGACCAACCTGCTGGCGCTCAACGCCGCCATCGAGGCGGCGCGGGCCGGGGAACAGGGCAGGGGCTTTGCGGTGGTGGCAGATGAAGTGCGCGCGCTGGCCAAGCGCACCCAGCAATCGACGGAGGAGATCGAACGACTGGTCAGTGCCTTGCGCACGGCGGCCCAGACGTCGGTACAGCAGATTCAGAGCAGTGGCGAGCTGGTGAAACTGGCGGTGAGCGATGCGCTGCAGACCGAGAGTGCGCTCGGCAGCATAGCGTCGGCGGTGTCCTTGATTCAGCAGATGAACCAGCAGATCGCTGCGGCTGCCGAGGAGCAGAGTTCAGTGGCCGAGGAGATCAACCGCAGTGTTACGAGCATTCGTGCCAGTGCGGATCAGTCTTCGTTGGCGATGCAGGGGAATGCCGCGTCCAGTATCGAGCTGGCGCAGTTGGGGGTTGAGTTGAAGGGGATGGTGGGGCATTTCAGGCTCTGAAGGTGGCCTGGCAACCGGCCGATGCGCGCGCGGTTGCGCCCTGCGCTGTTTGGCGGTTGTAAGCGATTCCCTGTAGCTGGGTTGTCGGGTCGCTGCACCGCAGCGATGGTCGTAAACGATAACGCGTATGAACAGGATAAACACGGCGCACTCGATGCCATCGCCGCAAGCCAGCTGCTACAGGGCATGCATGTTCACCGGGACGTGAACCAAAAAAAAGCCACCTGTCACGGTGGCTTTTTTGCGTTTGGTCGCTGATCAGTCGTAAATCACTTTTTTCTTCCAGTCCGCATCGGCCTCGACGTCTTTGAGGCCTTCGGTCAATTGGTTCACTTCGCCTTCTACCGGCGCAATGCGGTCCATGACCTGGTCGTTGGCGCGGGCCAGGAGCTTTTCCAGATATTCCAGTTGTTCGGCGTAGAGCTGTGGTTCCTGCTGTTTGCGCAGGTATTGCACGCCACGTTCGAACGCAAGGCGCGCCTGACCAGGCTGGTTTTGTTGCAGGGAGTGCTGACCGAGGTTGTTGAAGAACTCGATGTGCAGCAAGACCAGAATATGGCGCACTTCACGGATCCAGCGCTTGGCTTCGGTGGGCTGAAGAAAGCCGTCCTGCGCTGCGCGGGTGATCTGGCCGTGCAGGGCTTCGAGCAGGAAGCGTACGTCCTTGGCCTTGGCTTCGGTCTGGATCGGTGCCGGCGGGTTGTTGACCGGCATCCCTTCGCCCAGGGCCGTCAGTACCTCCAGCTCGGCAATCCGCGCCTTGAGGTTGGAACTGGTTTTTTCCAGGTTCAGCAGGCGCTGGCAGACGTTCAGTTCCAGGCGAGTCAACAGCAGCTTGAGCGCCGGTGTCATCAACTGGCCAGGGAAGGTCTCGGTGATCTCGCCGCAACGGCGCAGGCGATCGTTGAGTTCAACCTTGGTGCGGGCCCTTTCCACCTTGTTGTTTTCCACCACATGGTTGATGTAGCCAATGGCGATCAAGAGTGCGATCCCGGCTACGACGAGCAGGGTGATCATGAGTGGTGTCACCGGTAAGACCTCTTTATTGGGTTCGCGTCCGAGTTTAGTGGCCAGGCATTTAAGCGCCTAGCGCCGCTCGACGAGTTGAATCGGCGTGGCTCAACCTGTATCGGTCGGTCCTTGCTTATATGAATACTGGCACCTCCTGAGCAGATTGCCATCATTCATGTCGTGGACTATATCGTCTTGGCGAGTGTCAGAATATAGGCGCCAAACGCCGGGCGGCGGAAAATCCGGATTGGGGCCGAAAAGCAGGGCGAAGTCATTGATTTAAATAAATTTATATCAGGGGGTTGACGACCTTCCAATCCATCCATAGAATGCGCGCCACTTGCAGCGTAAAGCACACAGCGAAACGAAGCAGGGAGTGAATGTTGTAGTGTGTCCCCTTCGTCTAGTGGCCTAGGACACCGCCCTTTCACGGCGGTAACAGGGGTTCGAGTCCCCTAGGGGACGCCATTTGCGGGAATAGCTCAGTTGGTAGAGCACGACCTTGCCAAGGTCGGGGTCGCGAGTTCGAGTCTCGTTTCCCGCTCCAATTTTAAACAGCGTTGCTTTCGGGCAGGGCTGAGTGAAACCAGAACCAAGTCTTCGGATGCGGATCTGGGCACCGAAACACACACCATGTGTTCCGGGCAGCGTGTCCCCTTCGTCTAGTGGCCTAGGACACCGCCCTTTCACGGCGGTAACAGGGGTTCGAGTCCCCTAGGGGACGCCATTTGCGGGAATAGCTCAGTTGGTAGAGCACGACCTTGCCAAGGTCGGGGTCGCGAGTTCGAGTCTCGTTTCCCGCTCCATATTTAACGAAAACGCCGCTCATTGAGCGGCGTTTTTGTTTGCGCGTGATTTATCTGCGAAACAGAAAAAGGCCCGCCAGTCTCACTGCGCGGGCCTTTTGCAGGGTCGGGATCTTACATCGACAGAATCAACCGGCCAGCAAACAGAATCAGGATCAGCCCCATGGTGCGTTCGAACCAGTGCCCCATGCGCATGAACAATACTCGCACCCGTGCGCTGGAAAAGAACAGCGCAACGATGACGAACCACAATGCGTTTACGAAACACATCCAGATACCGTACAGCGCCTGAATTTTCAGTGGGGTCGTGGCGCTGATGAGGGTGGTGAAGATCGCCAGGAAAAACAGTGTGGCCTTGGGGTTGGTGGCGTTGGTCAGAAAGCCCGTGGTAAAGGCTTTCAGCAGCGTTTGCTCGACGACCGGTTCGTCTGCGCCGTGGCCGCCTTCCGGCACGGTTTTCGGTTTGCTGCGCAGCAGGCTGACACCGAGGTACAGAATGTAGGCGCCGCCCACGACCTTGGCTACCGTCAACAGCCAGGGCGTGGTGTGCATCAGTGCGCCGACGCCCAACAAGGTGTACAGCACGTGTACGGAAATCCCCGCACCGATCCCCAGTGCCGTGCAAATTCCGATCACTCGGCCGAAACGCACACTCTGGCGAATCGTCACGGCGAAGTCTGGCCCGGGAGCGACCACCGCCAGAAAGTGAATCGTGGCCAAAGCCAGAAATTCGCCCAGGTAATTTGAAAGCATCTCAACTCCAGAAGGTCAGGGGGGAAGCGTTGCCGCGATAGCCGACAAAGAATGAAAGACTCAAGCGTGGATCTGCCACACCTGGCGTCACTGCATGCATGCGCCGCGAATTGAACATGATGAAGTCCCCTGGTTCAGGGCTTATCTCCAGGCTTGGAGTGCCCAGCAGGGCCGGGTCGATGCCGTAACTGTCGCCACGCATTTCGTCGAACTGTTCCGGGGAAATGTCTTGGTCCCATATCTGCAGCGCGCCACCCTCACTGGGCATGTTCAGGTAAACATTGCAGGCGAACTGCGCTTCCAGGCTTCTGGCCTGGAAACTGTCGGGGGCGTCCTTGGCGAAAATGTCGTGATGAGCCAGGAAGCACACGTCTGGCTTCACCACTCGTGACAGGCCAACGTACATCTTGCGGCCGTAAAGGCTTTCCAGGTGTGCGCCGGCTGGCCAGGATTCGTCGAGCATGCAGCGCAGCGTGTCGACCGGGCAGGAGTAGGGGGCACAGCGGTTGCGTAATTCGGCGATGTTACGGGTGGCGCGGTCGAAGTAGTCCTCTATCAGTACTGGCTGGTTTTCCGCTTCATAGAACGCCATGCCGATGCGGCCGATGCTCGGCGCGTTGATATAGCCTTCAAAACCTGGCGCGAGGATCTTGTCGCCAATCTGGATCGCCAGCGACCGGGGCAGCCAGCCTTTGAAACGGACGGCAAGGACTTCTTCATTGGCCAGTTTTTTTATGCACGCCTCATCGAGACGCTCGACTTCAAGCATCATGTCTTAGGTCCATCTATCAGAGAGTCAACGAAGCCCGCGAATGCAGGCTCCCCCGGCGTCAGGCGATGACATTGGCGTCATCGTCCGAATCCTTAGTCCACGTGGTAGTGAACCGACAGGATCCCTTTCTTCTGCGAAAGGGAAGCGATTGTGACTGCGCCCAGATCCTTCAGGCTGCGTACGTGGGTGCCGCCGCAGCCATAGGCGGGCAATTCACCGAAACCAATTTCCCGGGCGCCCTCGCGTAGCGATGTCAGGCGCGGCAGGTCGCGGGCGATCCATTGTTCGATGCCGTGCTGAACTGCGGGGGCATCAACGTCTTTTGCCGATTCCGTGGGTTTGAACTGCACACGTCCTTCGCCTGGCCAATGATGGGCCTTGGTCGGCATCCAGCCCATGGCTTGAACAAAGTGGCCGATCAGGTGGCCGGCGGTATGCATGCGCGTGTTAAACCGGCGACGTTGCTCGTCCACCCGGATCTGAGTCATGCCGGGTTTGATCGGCTGATCGACAAAGTGAATGATCCTGTCGGGATCCTGAACCACTCGCGATACCTGGCTTTCGCCGATCCATCCGGTGTCGCAGGGTTGCCCTCCACCCTGAGGGTGAAACAACGTTGCGCGCAGCACCACGGCGAATTCGTTCTCGTGGGGCGTGCAATCCAGGACTTCCACATTGGCCTTGAGGTCATCACTATGGAAAAAGAGGCGAAGCGTCATATTCCATGCTCGTATGAATGTTTCCATTTTTCATTATATGGAGCCTGGAATTACGTGATAATCCGTTCAAACATCAAAGGACTGTTGCGTTGTGAGCATAAATCTTCCACTGCCGTTGCTCGGGGAAATGGCGATTTTCGTCAAGGTCGTCGAGACCGGCAGCTTCTCCGAGGCGGCCCGGCAACTGGGCTCTTCACCTTCGGCGGTGAGCCGCAGCATTTCGCGGCTGGAGAAGGCATTGGCCACTCGCCTGCTACAACGCACCACACGCAAGCTGCGGTTGAGCGATGGTGGCGAGGAGGTCTTCAAACGGTGCCAGGAGATGGTCAATGCCGCTCGGTCAGTCATGGAAATCAGTGGTCAGTTCACGGATGAACCCGAGGGTGTGGTGCGTCTCAGTGTGCCGAAAGCGGTGGGGCGGATCGTGATTCACCCGCATATGCCGGAGTTTTTGCGTCGCTATCCCAAAGTGGATGTGGAGCTGTTGCTTGAGGATCGGCAGGTTGATCTGATCGACGATCACGTCGACCTGGCGATTCGCATCACCGACCGACCCCCTGCGGGCCTGGTGGGGCGGCAGTTACTGACGATTGATCATTTGCTTTGCGCGACGCCGCAGTATCTGGCTGAACACGGAACCCCGACTCATCCCCATGATTTGCTCAACCACAGCTGCATCTACCTGGGTGAAACGCCGAGTGATGCGCGCTGGAAATTCAAGAAAGGCAACAAATCCGTGACTGTGGGCGTGCGCGGGCGATACGCCGCCAACCACACGGGTGTGCGTTTTGGCGCGGTATTGCAGCACATCGGCATAGGCAGCCTGCCGTACTTTACGGCGCGCCGTGCCTTGGAGAAGGGATTGATGGTGCAGGTGCTGCCGGACTGGGTTTTTCTGGCGTCCTACCACGGCGGTGCCTGGTTGCTGCATTCGCCCACCCGCTACCTGCCTCCCAAGCTGCGGGTGTTGATCGATTACCTCGTGGAGTGCATGGAGAAAGAGCCGACCTTGGGCAAACCAGGGAAGCCGGGCAAACTGGCTACGGCGGTATCGGAGTATGAGTTGCCCGAGAGTGACGGTTTGTTTTAGGGCATTAAAAAGGTCCGCATGGTTGAACATGCGGGCCTTTGTATTGCTGAACGCGGATCAGTGCTTGCTGTCCTCATTCGACAACGCCAGCAGCTGTTTTTCCTGGTTCCAGTCGAAAGGTTCGTCGTTCTGTTCGGCTTCGAAACGACGCTCTTCCAGGGCCTGGTAAAGGTCGATTTCATCGTCGGGCATGTAATGCAGGCAATCGCCGGCGAAGTACCACAGCAGGTCGCGCGGGACCAGGTGGGCGATTTGTGGGTAGCGGGTAATCACCTGGCACAGAATGTCCTGGCCCAGGTATTGACTTTCGATCGGATCGACCGGCAGCAATGCACGCAATTCGTCAAAGCGCTCCAGGAACAAGGCATGGCTTTCTTCGGGAACCTGGTCGGCCTCACCTACGGCGACCAGGATGCTGCGCAGGTGGTCGAGCAGAACGAGATGATCGGCAACGATGTTGGACACGAGATAAGTCCTCAAGAGCAAAACGGGCGCGGGAGTATAAAGCTCCTGCGCCCTTTTTTCACTTGGAAGAGAGGGACTGCTGGATCAGCGGACCTTCCCTGCGGCCAGCGCCAGCTCGTCCTTGTCGAAGTCATCGACATCGATCACCTTGCGTCGCGCCGCTTCGGCTTCACGCAGAGCATGTGCCTCCACGGGTTGCAATACGCCAGCCTCAAGTGCCGTATCAATGATGTGTTCCCCGGCGATCGGTTTGACCTGACCGCTTTTGAGCGCCACATGCAGTTTCTTTTGCAGAGGTTGCGCCGTGTTCAACAGATCGCTGGCGTGCTGCAGTGCACCGACCGGGTCATCGGCCGATTGCGGGCGATAGCAGCCCAAGAGCAACTCTTCCAGAGTCGGATCGCCTTTGGCACGGCCGATCACTGCCGCCACTTCCGCGCCTAACTTGTCCGAAGGCCCTTTGTGGCGGCGGCCGAACGGGAACACGATCACCCGCAACAGGCAGCCCAGCACCCTGTTCGGGAAGTTGCTCAACAATTCGTCCATGGCCCGCTCGGCCTGGCCCAGGCTTTCTTCCATGGCCCAGGTAAACAGCGGCGTCATGTGTTCCGGTGAGTCGAGGTCGCTGTAACGCTTGAGCGCGGCGCTGGCCAGGTACAGATTGCTCAATACATCGCCCAACCGTGCCGAGAGGCGTTCGCGGCGTTTCAATTCACCGCCCAGCAGCATCATGCTCAGATCGGCGAGCAGGGCGAACGCGGCGGCCTGACGGTTGAGCGCGCGGAAATAACCCTGGCTGAGCCTGTCGCCCGGCAGGTGTTCCAGGTGGCCGAAACCGAGGTTCAGCACCAGGGTGCTGGCCGCATTGCTCACGGCAAAACCGATATGCTTGAGCAGCAGGCCGTCAAACTCGCTCAGCGCCTGATCCTTGTCTTCGCGGCTGGCGAGGGCCATTTCCTTGAGGACGAACGGATGGCAGCGAATCGCCCCCTGGCCAAAGATCATCAGGTTACGCGAGAGAATGTTCGCCCCTTCCACGGTGATGCAGATCGGCGCGCCATTCCAGATTCGTCCGAGATAGTTCTTCGGCCCCATGATGATCGCCTTGCCGCCGTGAACATCCATGGCGTGGGTGATGCACTCGCGGCCGCGTTCGGTGAGGTGGTACTTGAGAATCGCCGACAGGACCGACGGCTTCTCGCCAAGATCCACCGCATTGGTGGTCAGCATGCGCGCCGCGTCCATCATCCAGGCGTTGCCGGCGATGCGTCCCATGGCTTCCTGAATGCCTTCGAAGGCGGCAATCGGAACGTTGAACTGCTCGCGAATCCGGGCGTACTGGCCGGTCACAAGGCTGGTGAACTTGGCCATGCCGGTGCCGACCGCTGGCAGGGAGATCGAGCGCCCGACTGACAGGCAGTTCATCAGCATCATCCAGCCCTTGCCGAGCATTTCCTGACCGCCGATGAGGTATTCCAGCGGCACGAACACATCCTTGCCGGAGTTGGGGCCATTCATGAACGCCGCACCGAGCGGCAGATGACGGCGGCCGATTTCCACTCCCGCGGTGTCAGTCGGTATCAGTGCCAGGCTGATGCCCAGGTCTTCCTGCTCGCCCAACAAGTGATCCGGGTCGTAGGCCTTGAACGCCAGGCCGAGCAGGGTGGCCACCGGGCCCAGTGTGATGTAGCGCTTTTCCCAGTTCAGGCGCAGGCCGAGGGTTTCCTTGCCTTCCCATTGACCTTTGCAGATCACCCCGGTGTCTGGCATTCCGCCCGCATCGGAGCCGGCCAACGGCCCGGTCAGGGCGAAGCAGGGGATTTCTTCGCCGCGCGCCAGGCGTGGCAGGTAATGGTTGCGTTGTTCGTCGGTGCCGTAATGCAGCAGCAGTTCGGCCGGGCCGAGGGAGTTGGGGACCATCACGGTGGAGGCAAGGTCGCCGCTGTGGGACGCCAGTTTCATCGCGACCTGGGAGTGGGCATAGGCCGAAAACCCCTTGCCGCCAAATTCCTTGGGAATGATCAGGGCGAAGAAGCCGTTTTCCTTGATGAATGCCCAGGCCTCGGCCGGCAGGTCCATGGTTTGACCGAGCTGCCAGTCGCTGACCATGGCGCAGAGTGCTTCGGTCGGACCATCGATGAAGGCCTGTTCCTCCTCACTCAACTGCGCTTTGGGATAGGCCAGCAGTTTGTTCCAGTCCGGACGGCCGCTGAACAACTCGCCATCCCACCATACCGTGCCGGCCTCGATGGCTTCGCGCTCGGTTTGCGACATCGGCGGCAGGGTTTTCTGGAACCAGTTGAACAACGGCGCACTGAAGTATTTGCGGCGCAGGTCGGGTAGCAGTAGCGGAGCCGCTACGACAGCAACCAGCCCCCAGAAAATCAGTAGCAGCCAGCCTGGTGCGTGGCTGAATACGCCCATTGCCAGCAGGTAGACAGCCACGATACCCAGTGCAGGCAGCGGCGAAATCCGGCGGTGGGCCAAATAAGCTATTCCGACAATCAGAACCAGTATCCACAACAGCAGCATATTTAATCCTCCGTGAAACCAGGGCGAGCCAACCCTCAGAGCTTAGACGGCATCCGCAAAACAGGGTGGTCAGAGCGATGTGATTGAAAACGTGGGAAACAGTGGCTGATTTTGTAGGCCTGATGAACGACAGACCTTGAAAAATCGTTCGTTGAGCGAGCGACATAACGCCCATCTTTGGCCGAAACGTCGTTATCTCTGTGCTGAACCTCTCGCTAGACTCGGAGCTTCCCTAGGAGATTGCCCTCATGCACGAGTACCTGAGTCCCGGCCGCTTCATCGATAGTGACCATCCCTCGGTGATGGAGTTCGCCGAACAACATCGCGGCAGCCGTCGCGACCCGCTCGAGCAGGCGATCAACCTCTATTACGCCGTCCGTGAAGCCGTGCGCTATAACCCTTACACGTTCAGTCGTGATCCACAGACCTTGCGCGGCAGTCATGCACTGGCGACCGGTGAGAGTTACTGCGTGCCCAAGGCCACGCTGTTGGCCGGGTGCGCGCGGCATTGCGCAATTCCCGCGCGGATTGGTCTGGCGGATGTACGCAATCATTTATCGACGCCGCGTCTGCTCGAATTGCTCAAGAGCGACGTGTTTGCCATGCATGGCTACACCGAGCTTTACCTGAACGGCCGCTGGGTCAAAGCCACCCCGGCCTTCAACCAGGGTCTGTGTGAGTTGTTCAATGTCGCGCCGCTGGAATTCGACGGGATCAACGACAGTGTTTTCCATCCATTCAACCGTGATGGCGAGAAGCTGATGGAGTATCTGATTGATCATGGCCAGTTCAGCGACGTGCCGGAAACGTTTTTCTTCGCGCACCTTGAAAAGTGTTATCCGCACTTGTTCGGCAAGCAACTGCCAGGGCTGTTGGGGGACATGCAGAGCGATTTGAGTCGCGCCTGATCCGGCGTATGCTGCCTGCGCATTCATCCATTGAGAGGCGGTCATGCTGAAGATCTGGGGTCGGAAAAATTCATCGAATGTCAGAAAGCCATTGTGGGCCGCCGAAGAGCTGGGCCTGGCCTATGAAGCCATCGACGCCGGTGGTGCTTTTGGTGTCGTCGACACGCCGCAGTACCGCGCGATGAACCCTAACGGCCGGGTCCCGGTGATTGAAGATGATGGCTTCGTGTTGTGGGAATCCAATGCCATCGTCCGTTATCTGATGGCCCGTCACGCCGAAGGCAGCGCCTGGTATCCGGCGGATCTGCAAGCTCGCGCAACAGCCGACAAGTGGATGGACTGGACCACTTCCAGTTTTGCCGGACCGTTCCGTACCGTGTTCTGGGGCGTCTTGCGCACCCCCGCGGATCAGCAGGACTGGCCCGCCATCAAGGCGGCAATCAAGGAATGCGAAGCGCTGCTGATGATGGCCGATCAGGCATTGGCAACCCGGCCTTACCTGTCCGGCGACGAGATCGGCATGGGCGACATTCCCCTGGGCAGTTTCATTTATGCCTGGTTCGAAATGCCGATCGAGCGTGCGCCCATGCCTCACCTGGAGGCCTGGTACGCAAGGCTGAAACAGCGTCCGGCTTATCAAAAGGCGGTGATGACCGCGTTGACTTAATACTCACTATCGACACACTTGACTGTACTTGTGTGGCGGCGACAAGCACCATTGTGCCGGTGCGTCGTGGTTGAGTTGTCCGCCGCCCGCCCCCATTTATTCCTTTCCTTCCTTCTTGGTGCATGAATCCGATATGAGTTCCGCTCTGTCCATCCGGCAGCTAACCAAAACCTACGGCAACGGTTTCCAGGCCTTGAGTGGTATCGATCTGGATGTCGCCGAAGGTGACTTTTTCGCCCTGCTCGGCCCCAACGGCGCCGGCAAATCCACGACCATCGGCATTCTCTCGACCCTGGTGAACAAGACCAGCGGCACGGTGAATATCTTTGGTCACGACCTGGACAAGGACCCGGCGGGGCTCAAGCGCTCCATCGGCGTCGTACCCCAGGAGTTCAACTTCAACCAGTTTGAAAAGACCTTCGACATTGTCGTGACCCAGGCCGGTTACTACGGCATTCCAGCGAAAATCGCCAAGGAGCGCGCCGAGCAGTATTTGACCCAGCTCGGGCTGTGGGACAAGCGCGATGTGCCGTCGCGTTCGCTGTCCGGTGGCATGAAGCGTCGATTGATGATTGCCCGGGCGCTGGTCCACGAGCCACGCCTGTTGATCCTCGACGAACCGACCGCCGGCGTGGACATCGAACTGCGTCGCTCGATGTGGACCTTTCTCACCGAGCTGAACAAAAAAGGCATCACCATCATCCTCACCACGCACTACCTGGAAGAGGCTGAGCAGTTGTGCCGTAACATCGGCATCATCGACCACGGCACCATCGTCGAAAACACCAGCATGAAGCAGTTGCTCAGCCAATTGCATGTCGAAACTTTCTTGCTGGATCTGAAAAACAGTTTGAGCGCAACGCCGCAGCTGGTCGGCTATCCGTCACGGTTGATCGATGCCCATACCCTGGAAGTCCAGGTGGACAAGAGCATGGGCATCACTGCGCTGTTCACTCAGCTGGCACAGCAGAACATCGAAGTACTGAGCCTGCGTAACAAAACCAATCGCCTCGAGGAGTTGTTCGTGTCCCTGGTGGAGAAAAATCTGTCGAAGGTGGCGGTATGAGTTCCGAGCTGCAGCCCAACCTCGTTGCCCTGAATACCATCGTTTACCGTGAGGTCCGGCGCTTTACCCGGATCTGGCCGCAGACCCTGCTGCCGCCGGCCATCACAATGGTTCTGTACTTCGTGATCTTCGGCAATCTGATCGGCCGGCAAATCGGCGACATGGGTGGTTTCACCTATATGGAGTACATCGTGCCGGGGCTGATCATGATGTCGGTGATCACCAACTCCTACGGTAACGTGGTGTCGAGCTTTTTCGGCAGCAAGTTTCAGCGTTCCATTGAAGAACTGATGGTGTCGCCGGTCTCGCCCCACACCATTCTGATTGGCTTTACCCTGGGCGGTGTACTGCGCGGGCTGATGGTTGGCATCATCGTGACGCTGCTGTCGCTGTTCTTCACCCATTTGCAGGTGCATCACCTGGGGGTGACCCTCCTGGTGGTGGTGCTGACGGCGACTATCTTCTCGCTGTTGGGCTTCATCAACGCCGTGTTTGCGCGCAACTTCGATGACATTTCGATCATTCCGACCTTCGTGCTGACGCCACTGACGTACCTGGGCGGGGTGTTCTACTCGATTTCGTTGCTGCCGCCGTTCTGGCAGACCGTGTCCCTGGCCAACCCGGTGCTGCACATGGTCAACGCCTTCCGTTACGGCATCCTTGGTGTGTCGGATATCCGCATCAGCATTGCGATTACCTTCATGTTGGTGGCGACTGTCGTGCTGTATATCGGTTGCGCGCGATTGCTGGTCAGCGGTCGCGGGATGCGCACATAAGCGATAGTGTCATCACAGACATCGCAAAAAAAACGGCCTCCATACCAGACTGTGTGAAAACACACTGAAGGCCAGCCCAACAAACGCCCCGACTTGTTCGGGGCGTTTGTTTTTTGTGCGGGCAACAGACGAAAAAAGGCCTTT
>NZ_JBSSEP010000030.1:0-40881 GCF_054061835.1 Pseudomonas sp. TE12234 | reverse complement strand
CCTTTTTCCGCCTGTTGCCCGCACAAAAAACAAACGCCCCGAACAAGTCGGGGCGTTTGTTGGGCTGGCCTTCAGTGTGTTTTCACACAGTCTTCTTGTGGGCCTTTTTGCTTTTCCATGGGCGAAAAAAAGGGGCGGTTTGACCCGCCCACATTTTTTCCTTATTCCCTTTGTTCCTTTTCATCGTCCTGATGAATCGCTTCCTGCGATGTCCCTTCCCTTCGTCCTTGAAGGGCGTGTCTGTCCGTCGACACAGCCCGAATACTAGAGCGTTCAGCGGTAAGAGCAATCGGGCTCCGGGGCTGGCCCGGCTTGTCATATATCGTAAATCTTAAGTTTTTTACCTACGTTTCAATGGGATAGATCTTCTCTGTCAGATGTATAACCGACGACTGCCCTGGAAAAATAACGAACACTTACGAAAGAGTAAGCAATGACTTACAACGCAAGACTACGAACCAGAGGTCATGCCCGGGGATGCAGTCGTTTTCTCTCCAACAACAAAAAGCCCCGAACCAGTCGGGGCTTTTTTAGCTACGAGACAGTTACTGGAACAGCGACTCGCTGGACAGGCCGTTTTTCTCCAGAATCTCCCGAAGACGCTTCAGGCCTTCAACCTGAATCTGTCTGACTCGTTCCCGAGTCAGGCCAATCTCAAGGCCTACGTCTTCAAGGGTGCTGCTTTCGTGGCCGCGCAGACCGAAACGCCGCACCACCACTTCGCGCTGCTTGTCGGTCAACTCTGAAAGCCACTGATCGATGCTCTGGGACAGGTCGTCATCCTGCAACAGTTCGCATGGATCGGTTGGGCGATCGTCAGTAAGGGTATCCAGCAGGGTTTTATCCGAATCCGGACCCAGCGAGACGTCGACCGAAGAAACCCGCTCGTTCAGGCCCAGCATGCGCTTGACCTCACCTACCGGTTTTTCCAGCAGGTTGGCTATTTCTTCGGGTGAGGGTTCATGGTCGAGTTTTTGCGTCAGCTCCCGTGCGGCCCGCAGGTACACGTTGAGCTCTTTGACCACATGAATCGGCAACCGGATGGTCCGGGTCTGATTCATGATTGCGCGTTCGATGGTTTGACGAATCCACCAGGTTGCGTAGGTCGAGAAGCGGAAGCCGCGTTCAGGGTCAAATTTCTCTACCGCGCGGATCAACCCCAGGTTGCCCTCCTCGATCAGATCCAGCAACGACAAACCGCGATTGACGTAACGCCGGGCAATTTTCACTACCAGCCGCAAGTTACTTTCGATCATGCGTTTGCGTCCGGCCGGATCGCCACTTTGCGACAGGCGCGCAAAATGAACTTCTTCTTCGGGGGACAATAATGGGGAAAAACCGATTTCATTGAGATACAGCTGCGTGGCATCGAGTGCACGCGTGTAATCAATGTATTTGTGCTGCTTTAACGACGCGGAGTGTTTGGATTTGGCACGAACGGAAGGTGGAGCCGCCCCTTCATCATTCGACATCGAATCCGTACCGATGCCGGTCTCCATAAGGAGAACCTCATCGTCGATGTCAAACTCCGGCACTTCTTTACTGAGAGCCATTGTTATAGTCCTTTGGTGAGTTCGACCTCAAGCTCAAGCGGCGCCTTTATCCTTGGCAACGCTGGAGCCTGTCCCCTCTACGATGGAACAGGCTGGTAAGCGATCAACGACGTGGCAGGAATTGCAGCGGATCTACAGGTTTACCTTGCCGGCGAATCTCAAAATGCAGTTTCACCCGGTCCGTACCCGTTGACCCCATTTCGGCAATTGTCTGTCCGACCTTGACCTGCTGCCCCTCCCGAACCAACAGCCTGCGGTTGTGTCCGTAGGCACTGACGTAGGTTTCGCTGTGTTTGATGATCACTAATTCGCCGTAGCCCCTTAAGCCACTCCCGGCGTATACGACAGTCCCATCAGACGCAGCTAAAACAGGCTGTCCCAAATCCCCGGCGATATCAATTCCTTTATTCAAACTACCGTTTGAAGAGAATTTTCCAATTAAAATGCCATTAGATGGCCATCCCCAGCCGGTCGGGGCCGGGCCCGGGGGAGGCAATGGTTCGGGAGCCGGCTTGTTGGCGACGGACGGTACCACCGTCGGCGCAGTGGTGGTCGAACCGTTTACCGGACGACGGATCACCGTGGTTTTAATCGAGGACGATGGCGTTGAATTTGACGAACTGACTGTCGTTGTCGACGTTGAATCGCTGCGTCCGTCGAAGCGAATCGTCTGACCCGGATGGATCGTATAAGGCGCAGGAATGTTGTTGCGCGCCGCCAGGGCCTTGTAGTCCCAGCCATAGCGAAAGGCAATGGAAAACAGGGTGTCTTTGGGGCGAACGACGTACTGCCCCGTCGTCACGGCCGGACGCTGGGCCACGGCATTGTTGCGATCGACCACGCGTACATCGCTGGATTTGTTGCTGGAACATCCGACCAGCAAGGTGCTCAAGACAAGGCCAGTCACCAGGCGCTGAAAGCTCGTTATACCCATACGCTGCGCAATGACTGTGAGACTCACCCGCCGCTCCCTTTATGGTGGCTGAAAATGTGATTTGCCGTGTTTAGGCATGAAGTGTCGCAAGTATAACGGGCCGGGCACGCTTTACCTTTAATGAAGCGAAATGGCTTCGCGCACACGTTTGCTGCCCGATAAAACAACCTGTTTAACTGATCGACGCCGCTATAAGACAAAGGCAATCGAGGAGAATTCAGCGGGCCGAAACAAATGCTCAGGCCAGTGGCCCGTTGAGCAACGGAACGAAGCGCACCGCCTCCAGAACGCGCCTGGAAAAGCCGTGTTCTTCTCGAATGATCAGCAGCAACTGCTGAACCTCTCCCGACCCCACCGGGATCACCATACGCCCGCCGGGTGCCAGTTGATCGAGGAGCGCCTGCGGGACATCGGTCGCCACCGCTGTCACGATAATGCCATTGTACGGCGCCAGCGCCGGCCAGCCTTCCCAGCCATCGCCCCAACGAAACACCACATTGCGCAGGTTCAATTCAACCAGGCGTTCCTTGGCGCGATCCTGAAGGACTTTGATGCGCTCGACGGAAAACACTCGTTCGACCAGCTGCGACAAAACAGCCGTCTGATAACCCGACCCCGTTCCGATTTCCAGCACTTTGTCCAATGGACCGGCTTCCAGCAGCAGCTCGCTCATGCGCGCCACCATATAAGGCTGGGAAATGGTCTGGTTATGCCCGATCGGCAGTGCCGTATCTTCGTAGGCGCGGTGCGCCAGCGCTTCGTCGACGAACAGGTGACGAGGTGTGCGGCGGATGACTTCCAGCACCTTGGCGTTCGACAACCCTTCCTCGTACAAACGCTGGATAAGGCGCTCACGGGTCCGTTGCGAAGTCATCCCGATGCCGCGACGCAGCATATCGTCGTGCTCACGAGACATTAGCGCAGCCCCTCCAGCCAGCCATCGAGACTTCTGAAGGCGTCATTGAAGGTACGATCCAGTTGCAATGGGGTAATGGACACATAGCCCTGCATGACCGCATGAAAATCAGTGCCCGGACCGCCGTCCTCGGCATCCCCGGCAGCCGCGATCCAGTATCCGGCCTTGCCTCGCGGGTCGACCACCTGCGTCGGCGCCGCCGCACGGGCGCGATGGCCGAGACGGGTCAACTGGATACCGCGGATGTGGGCCAGCGGCAAATTCGGAATGTTCACGTTCAATACCGTACGCGGAGGAAGTTCAAGTTCAGCATGAGCTTCGACCAGTTTGCGCGCAAAGTACGCCGCCGTAGGAAGGTTCTCGACTTGTCGTGAGACCAACGAAAAGGCGAACGAAGGACGCGCCAGGAAACGCCCTTCGAGCGCGGCCGCCACGGTTCCGGAATACAGGACATCGTCCCCCAGGTTGGCGCCCAGGTTGATCCCGGACACCACCATGTCCGCTTCACGCTCCAGCAAGCCATTGAGGCCCAGGTGCACGCAATCGGTCGGCGTGCCATTCACGCTGATAAAGCCATTGGTCAGCGTCTGCGGGTGCAACGGACGGTCGAGCGTCAATGAGCTGCTGGCGCCGCTTTTGTCCTGGTCCGGGGCGATAACCACGCACTCGGTGTAATCCGCCAGCGCAGCATAAAGCGCGGCGAGACCGGGTGCGGTTACCCCATCGTCGTTTGAAATCAGAATACGCATGGGCTGTCCGTTTGCCCCACCGGCACCAGATCAACGAGTTCGCGCACCAATACAGTGGCGAAGCATCCGGCCGGCAGGACGAATTCCAGTTGCAGAATGTCAGGCTCGGGATAATGCCACGTCAACCCGGCTATGGGCAGTCGCAGGATGCGACGTTCGTGGCTCATTCCGGCGTTAATCAACCAATCGCGAAGGTCGGCTTCGCGGGCGGCGATTGCCTGCTCCAGTTCATGGACAGCGCCCGCGGTCGGCGAGTCACCTTCGCCCCACTGCGGGCCGGTCGGATGCAGATCGAGAATCGCCAGACGCGGGTCGCTGCACTCGGCCTCACCGGCCGGAAAGAAGCTGCGGCTATCGGTGAATGCCAGCAAATCACCCACTTGGGCGCGCTGCCAGGTGCCATCGGCGACACGGGCGGCCAACACCTGGTTGAACAGAAAACTACGGGCTGTGGAGAGCAGGCGCGACCTGACGTTGCGTTGCTCTGGCAAGGCCTTGCGCGCAGCCCAGGCGCGGGCATCGACCACATTGCCGCCATCGTGCCCGAAGCGCTGGGCGCCGAAATAGTTGGGGATGCCTTGTTGGGCGATCAACTGCAGGCGCTCTTCAATGGCCGCCTTGTTGCCGGCGAACTGCGTCAGGCGCAAAGTAAAGCCATTGGCCGAGTGGGCGCCGCGTTGCAGCTTGCGCTTGTGCCGACTGGTCTTGAGGATTTTCAGCGTGTCGTTTTCTGCCGCCGACAGATCCGGATCGGCCTTGCCCGGCAACTGCACGCTGAACCACTGTCGTGTCAGCGCCTGGCGATCCTTGAGCCCGGCATAGCTGACGGTGCGCAATGGCACGCCAGCGGCCTTGGCAATGCGCCGCGCTGCTTCTTCCGTATTCAGGCCGCGTTTTTCCACCCAGATCCACAGGTGTTCGCCATCACCGCTCAAAGGGATATCAAGGACTTCGTCGACCTGAAAATCTTCCGCGATGGCTTTCAAGACTGCGGTGCCGAGGGCTTCACCATAGGCCCGCGGGCCGAGCAATTGCAGTTCGTTCATGCGCGCAGCAACAAGGCAACGGAGTGCACCGCAATACCTTCTTCGCGACCGACAAAGCCAAGCTTTTCGGTAGTGGTAGCCTTGACGTTCACTTGATCCAACTCAACTTGAAGATCCGCGGCAATCAGCGCGCGCATCGATTCGATATGCGGGGCCATTTTCGGCGCCTGGGCGACGATGGTGTTATCGACGTTGCCGACCTTCCAGCCCTTGGCGTGAATCAGTGCGACGACATGACGCAACAGCCCACGGCTGTCGGCGCCCTTGAATTGCGGGTCGGTGTCCGGGAAATGCTTGCCGATGTCACCCAGCGCAGCCGCGCCGAGCAAGGCATCGCTCAAGGCGTGGAGCAGGACGTCACCGTCGGAATGGGCGAGCAGCCCGAAGCCGTGTGCAATGCGCACGCCGCCCAAAGTGATGAAATCGCCTTCAGCGAAACGGTGCACATCATAGCCGTGGCCAATACGCATAAAAAAACGCCCCGATTTTTGTCAGGGCGTGATTCTACCTGCTATTGAGCGGCTAGTGTCCTGTCTCACAAGTACGTTCCTCTTTTGACGACAACAGACGCCGTCAAAAAGGAACAGTACTTGCGAGACGGGGCACTAAAGCATGCGCGTGATGCCGCAAGTGATCATCGATGAAACTGGCGATGAAGAAATAGCTGTGGTCGTAGCCGGGCTGCAAGCGCAACGTCAGCGGATGACCGGCCAGTTTGGCAGCCTGCTGCAAGGCTTCGGGCTTAAGCTGGGTGGCCAGGAAATCATCGCGATCACCCTGATCGACCAGCAGCGGCAACTTCTCGTCAGCCTCGGCAATCAATGCGCAGGCATCCCACTCGCGCCATTTGGAACGGTCTTCCCCGAGGTATCGGGAAAAAGCCTTCTGCCCCCAAGGGCAGTCCATCGGATTGTTGATCGGCGAAAACGCCGACACCGAGAGATAACGCCCCGGGTTGCGCAAGGCGCAGATCAACGCACCGTGTCCGCCCATGGAGTGACCACTGATGCCGCGCTTGTCCGACGCAGGGAAATGAGCCTCGACCAAGGCAGGTAATTCCTGCACGACGTAGTCATGCATCCGATAGTGACGCGACCAGGGTTCCTGCGTGGCATTCAGATAAAAACCTGCGCCGAGACCGAAGTCCCAAGCGCCATCGGGATCGCCCGCCACCTCCGGACCACGAGGGCTGGTGTCCGGTGCAACGATGATCAATCCCAGCTCGGCAGCCATGCGCATCGCGCCGGCCTTCTGCATGAAGTTCTCGTCGGTGCAGGTCAGGCCGGACAGCCAGTACAGCACCGGCAGTTGACCGCCCTGCTCCGCCTGCGGCGGCAGGTACACGGCAAACACCATGTCGCAGCCGAGCACGTCGGAGCGATGCCGGTAACGCTTGTGCCAGCCGCCGAAGCTTTTCTGGCAGGAAATATTTTCCAGGCTCATGGCTGACCTCAGAAATGGATGACGGTGCGGATGCTTTTTCCTTCATGCATCAGGTCGAAAGCCTTGTTGATATCTTCCAGGCCCATGGTGTGGGTGATGAAGGTGTCCAACGGGATTTCCCCGGTTTCGGCCATTTCCACGTAGCTTGGCAACTCGGTACGGCCGCGTACGCCACCGAACGCCGAACCGCGCCAGACGCGACCGGTGACCAACTGGAACGGACGGGTGGAGATTTCCTGACCGGCACCGGCGACACCGATGATGACCGACTCACCCCACCCCTTGTGGCAGCACTCCAGTGCGGCACGCATCAATTGGACGTTGCCGATGCATTCGAAGGAGAAGTCGACGCCACCATCGGTCATGTCGACGATGACTTCCTGAATCGGACGGTCGAAGTCTTTCGGGTTCACGCAGTCGGTTGCACCCAACTGTTTGGCGATTTCAAATTTGGCCGGGTTGATATCGATGGCAATGATACGGCCGGCCTTGGCTTTGACTGCACCGATGACAGCCGACAGACCGATACCGCCAAGGCCGAAAATGGCCACGGTATCACCGGGTTTCACCTTGGCAGTGTTGAGGACTGCGCCGATGCCGGTGGTGACACCACAACCCAACAGGCAGACTTTTTCCAGGGGCGCTTCTTTAGCGATCTTGGCCACGGAGATTTCCGGCAACACGGTGTACTCGGAAAAAGTCGAAGTGCCCATGTAGTGGAAAATCGTTTCACCCTTGTAGGAAAAACGCGAAGTGCCATCCGGCAT
This sequence comes from Pseudomonas sp. TE12234, assembly GCF_054061835.1. Lineage (NCBI taxonomy): Bacteria > Pseudomonadati > Pseudomonadota > Gammaproteobacteria > Pseudomonadales > Pseudomonadaceae > Pseudomonas > Pseudomonas sp. TE12234. The sequence goes on along the minus strand of NZ_JBSSEP010000030.1, from coordinate 33,473 downwards.
CAGACCTTTGCCCTGAGTTGCGCGAATTGCCTGGCAAAGGTTGGTTTTGCCCGACAGACAGAATTTGCACTGACGGCATTCAGGGGTGTACAGCGGGATCACATGGTCGCCGACGGTCACAGAGGTCACGCCCTCGCCAATGGCTTCGACAATCGCACCACCTTCGTGACCGAGAATCGACGGAAAGATACCTTCCGGGTCGGCACCGGACAGGGTGTAGGCATCGGTATGGCAAACACCGGAAGCCACCACGCGCAGCAACACTTCACCGGCCTTGGGCATGGCGACATCGACTTCAACAATCTCCAGAGGTTTCTTGGCCTCGAAGGCAACGGCGGCGCGCGACTTGATCATGGTGATTCTCCAGTGAATAAAAACGAGACAGGGAGTGTATTACAGCGCCTTACGGTGAATAATCCGGACAAAAGCAAAACATTATTGCTACACAGGGATAATCCAGGATGTCCGAAAATCGCTGGGAAGGTATCGACGAATTTGTCGCGGTCGCCGAATGCAGTCAGTTCACCGCTGCCGCCGAACGCCTGGGGGTTTCTTCCTCCCACATCAGTCGACAAATCGTACGACTGGAAGAACGCCTGCAAACCCGCTTGCTCTATCGCAGTACGCGCCGGGTCGCGCTGACCGAAGCTGGGCAAACTTTTTTGCAACATTGCCAGCGTTTGCAGGACGGTCGCGAGGAGGCGTTGCGCGCGGTCGGCGACTTGACCAGCGAGCCCAAGGGCATGTTGCGCATGACCTGCGCCGTAGCCTACGGCGAACGCTTTATCGTGCCACTGGTCACGCGCTTCATGGGGCTCTATCCGCAGTTGCGGATCGACATTGAACTGAGCAATCGCCAGCTCGATCTGGTGCATGAGGGCCTGGACCTGGCCATCCGCCTGGGTCGCTTGCAGGACTCGCGACTGGTCGCCACCCGCCTCGCGCCACGGCGCATGTTTCTTTGCGCGTCGCCTTCCTACCTGGAACGTTATGGTCGCCCACACAGTTTGTCGGAATTGAGCCGTCATAACTGCCTGATCGGCAGCTCCGATCTCTGGCAACTGGAACAGAACGGGCGGGAATTTTCCCAGCGCGTCCAGGGAAACTGGCGCTGTAACAGTGGGCAAGCGGTGCTGGATGCGGCGCTACAGGGCGTAGGGTTATGCCAGCTGCCGGATTATTACGTGCTGGAGCATTTGAAAAGCGGTGCGTTGATTTCGCTATTGGAGGCGCATCAGCCGCCGAACACTGCGGTGTGGGCGCTTTATCCACAGCAACGGCATCTGTCGCCCAAGGTGCGCAAACTGGTCGATTATCTGAAGGAAGGATTGGCCGAAAGACCCGAATATCGGGGTTAGGATCGACTAGCCTCGGTTAGCCCAACGTTGACGCAACCACTCCAAATCTTCAGGGCGAGTGACCTTGAGATTATCGGCGCGCCCTTCGATCAGGCGCGGCGCCATCCCCGCCCACTCCATGGCTGAAGCTTCGTCGGTAATGACGGCGTCGGCCACCAGGCTGTCCGCCAGCGCGCGATGCAATGCGCCAAGACGGAACATCTGCGGCGTATAGGCTTGCCAGATCACGCTGCGATCCACGGTTTCCACCACACGCCCCTGCTTATCGACCCGTTTCAAGGTATCCCGTGCCGGCACCGCCAGCAGTCCACCCACCGGATCCTCCGCCAGGTCGCCCAGCAACTTGTCCAGATCATCGCGACTCAGATTGGGCCGGGCAGCATCGTGCACCAACACCCAATCCTCATCGTCCGCACCTAACGCATGCAAGTGCAGCAACGCATTGAGTACCGATCCGGAACGCTCGGCACCGCCGTCAACGCGTTGAATGCGCCGATCGGAAGCACACGCCAGGTTCGGCCAGTAAGGATCATCAACAGCTAGACTGACCACCAACCCCTTGAGGGCCGGGTGATCAAGGAAACAGCCGAGGCTGTGTTCGAGAATAGTGCGCCCGCCCAATTGCAGGTATTGCTTGGGACGGTCTGCGGCCATACGGGCACCGACGCCCGCGGCAGGAATCACGGCCCAGAAGGCCGGTAGAGACACGTTCATTGCGCCAGCTGGTAAAGGGTTTCACCGTCCTTGACCATGCCCAGCTCATGGCGAGCCCGCTCTTCAACAGTCTCCATGCCCTTTTTCAACTCGCTGACTTCAGCGTCCATCACCCGATTGCGCTCCAGCAACGACTCGTTCTCAGCGTGCTGATCCGCGATCTGCTGAGTCAGTTCGGCCACTTGCGCCAGACTGCCATTGCCCACCCACAGGCGGTACTGCAGGCCAGCCAGCAGCAGGAGCAAGACGAGGAACAACCAATTGGGACTGCGCATCGAATATCAGGTATCCAGTGAAAAAAGACAGCCATACCAAAACATGAAGCTACTGATAGCACGAAGCCTGGATGAACCAGGCTTGTGCTTATAAGGCATCAGATTAGTGGTAAAAACGTCGCCGCAGCGATTTTTCCGACACAATCCGGTGTCTTTTTTACTATGTACTGGTTAGCCGCGGAATTCGCTGCGGCCGTTGTACTTGGCTTTGCCGTTCAACTGCTCTTCGATACGCAGCAGTTGGTTGTACTTGGAAACGCGATCGGAACGGCACAGGGAGCCGGTCTTGATCTGGCCAGCCGAGGTGCCCACAGCCAGGTCGGCAATGGTCGAGTCTTCGGTTTCGCCGGAGCGGTGCGAAATCACGGCGGTGTAACCAGCGGCCTTGGCCATCTGGATGGCTTCCAGGGTTTCGGTCAGGGTGCCGATCTGGTTGAACTTGATCAGGATCGAGTTGGCGATCTTTTTGTCGATGCCTTCTTTCAGGATCTTGGTGTTGGTCACGAACAGGTCGTCGCCTACCAGCTGGGTCTTCTCGCCGATCTTGTCGGTGAGGATTTTCCAGCCAGCCCAGTCGGACTCGTCCAGACCGTCTTCGATGGAAATGATTGGGTAACGCTCGGTCAGACCTTTCAGGTAATCAGCAAAACCTTCAGCGGTGAAGACTTGGCCTTCGCCCGACAGGTTGTATTTACCGTCTTCGTAGAATTCGCTGGCCGCGCAGTCCAGAGCCAGGGTCACGTCGGTGCCCAGCTTGTAACCGGCATTGGCCACGGCTTCGGAGATCACTTTCAAAGCGTCTTCGTTGGAGGCCAGGTTCGGCGCGAAACCACCTTCGTCACCGACGGCAGTGCTCAGGCCACGGGCCTTCAGCACGGCTTTGAGGTGATGGAAAATCTCGGTGCCCATGCGCAGACCTTCCGAGAAAGTCTTGGCGCCTACTGGCTGAACCATGAATTCCTGGATATCGACGTTGTTGTCGGCGTGCTCGCCACCGTTGATGATGTTCATCATCGGAACCGGCATCGAGTAAACACCCGGGGTGCCGTTCAGGTTGGCAATGTGAGCGTACAGCGGCAGATCCTGGTCCTGTGCAGCTGCCTTGGCCGCAGCCAGGGAAACGGCGAGGATCGCGTTGGCGCCCAGGGTTGCCTTGTTTTCAGTACCGTCGAGCTTGATCATCGCCAGATCCAGCGCTTTCTGGTCGCTTGGGTCTGTACCTTTCAACAGGTCGCGGATCGGACCATTGATGTTGGCAACGGCCTTCAGTACACCCTTGCCCAGGTAACGGCTTTTGTCGCCATCACGCAGCTCGAGCGCTTCACGCGAGCCAGTGGAAGCACCGGACGGCGCGCAGGCGCTGCCGATGATGCCGTTGTCGAGAAGCACGTCCGCTTCCACGGTGGGATTGCCACGGGAGTCGAGAACTTCACGACCTTTGATGTCGACGATTTTAGCCATTGTTGTAAACACTCCAAAGTTGACGAAAACGACGCAGCTGTAGGAAATCTTTTATCGTCGGCAAGTGATGTGCAGCGGGCAGACTTGCGGACGACAAGGCCCAGACCCGAGGGCCTGAGCGTTAAATCGTGCGGTACTTTACCGGAGAAATGAGGATTACGCGGTTTCTACCGTCGGAAAACTCTTCACCAGTTCGTCCAGGGCTTTTAGCTGGGCCAGGAATGGCTCCAGTTTGTCCAGACGCAAGGCGCAAGGGCCGTCGCACTTGGCGTTGTCCGGGTCCGGGTGGGCTTCAAGGAACAGGCCAGCCAGGGACTGACTCATGCCTGCCTTGGCCAGATCGGTGACCTGGGCGCGACGACCACCGGCGGAATCGGAGCGACCGCCAGGCATTTGCAAGGCGTGGGTCACGTCGAAGAACACCGGGTATTCGAACTGCTTCATGATGCCGAAGCCCAGCATGTCGACGACCAGGTTGTTGTAGCCAAAGCTCGAACCGCGTTCGCAGAGGATCAACTGATCATTACCGGCCTCCACGCACTTGTTCAGGATGTGTTTCATTTCCTGAGGCGCGAGGAATTGAGCCTTCTTGATATTGATCACGGCACCGGTCCTGGCCATCGCGACCACCAGGTCGGTCTGGCGCGACAGGAAGGCCGGCAGCTGAATGATGTCGCAGACTTCAGCAACGACCGCGGCCTGCTCCGGCTCATGGACGTCGGTGATGATCGGCACACCAAAGGCTTGCTTGATGTCCTGGAAAATCCGCATGCCCTCTTCCAGGCCGGGGCCACGGTAAGAGGTCACGGAGGAGCGGTTAGCCTTGTCGAAACTGGCCTTGAACACGTAAGGGATACCGAGCTTCTCGGTAACCTTCACGTACTCTTCGCAGACCTGCATCGCCATGTCGCGGCTTTCCAGCACGTTCATGCCACCGAACAGCACCATTGGCTTGTCGTTGGCAATCTCGATATCGCCTACACGGATGATCTTCTGCGCCATAAGGTTCAAGCCTTCTTCTGGTGTTGAGCCAAAGCGGCTTTGACGAAACCACTGAACAACGGGTGACCGTCGCGAGGTGTCGAGGTGAACTCAGGGTGGAACTGGCAAGCAACGAACCATGGGTGATCCGGTGCTTCGACCACTTCAACCAGCGCGCCATCACCGGAACGACCGGAGATTTTCAGGCCGGCTTCGATGATTTGCGGCAGCAGGTTGTTGTTCACTTCGTAGCGATGACGGTGACGCTCGACAATCACGTCCTTGCCGTAGCAATCGTGAACCAGGGAACCCGGCTCCAGCAGGCAGTCCTGCGCACCGAGGCGCATGGTGCCGCCCAGATCGGACGCTTCGGTACGGATTTCGACGGCACCTGTGGCATCTTCCCACTCGGTGATCAGGCCCACGACCGGGTGACCGCTGGCGCGATCGAACTCGGTGGAGTTGGCGTCTTTCCAGCCCATGACGTTACGAGCGAACTCGATCACGGCCACCTGCATGCCCAGGCAGATACCCAGGTATGGCACCTTGTTTTCGCGAGCGTATTGAACGGCAGTGATCTTGCCTTCCACGCCACGCAGACCAAAGCCACCCGGGACCAGGATTGCATCAACGCCTTCGAGCAGCGCGGTGCCCTGGTTTTCGATGTCTTCGGAATCGATGTAGCGCAGGTTGACCTTGGTACGGTTGCTGATGCCGGCATGACTCATCGCTTCGATCAGCGACTTGTAGGCGTCCAGCAGCTCCATGTACTTGCCGACCATGGCGATGGTGACTTCGTGCTCCGGGTTCAGCTTGGCGTCGACCACAGCTTCCCACTCGGACAGATCGGCACCGCCACATTGCAGGCCGAAACGCTCGACGACGAAATCGTCCAGACCCTGGGAATGCAGAATGCCCGGGATCTTGTAGATGGTGTCGGCGTCTTCCAGCGCGATCACTGCACGTTCTTCAACGTTGGTGAATTGCGCGATCTTGCGACGCGAAGACACATCAATCGGGTGATCGGAACGGCAAACCAGCACGTCAGGTTGCAGGCCGATGGAGCGCAGCTCCTTGACCGAGTGCTGGGTTGGCTTGGTTTTGGTTTCGCCGGCAGTGGCGATGTACGGCACCAGCGTCAGGTGCATCAGCATCGCGCGCTTGGCGCCGACTTCGAAACGCAACTGGCGGATGGCTTCGAGGAACGGTTGGGATTCGATGTCACCCACGGTGCCACCGATCTCGACCATCGCCACGTCGGCGTCGCCGGCGCCCTTGATGATACGGCGCTTGATTTCGTCGGTGATGTGCGGGATGACCTGGATGGTTGCGCCCAGGTAGTCACCACGACGCTCTTTGCGCAGCACATGCTCATAGACACGGCCGGTGGTGAAGTTGTTGTTCTGGGTCATGGTCGTGCGGATGAACCGCTCGTAGTGGCCCAGGTCCAGGTCGGTCTCGGCGCCGTCGTGGGTGACGAACACTTCTCCGTGCTGGAACGGGCTCATGGTGCCCGGGTCGACGTTGATGTACGGGTCCAGCTTCAGCATGGTGACCTTAAGTCCCCGCGCCTCCAGGATGGCCGCCAATGATGCCGATGCAATGCCTTTCCCCAATGAAGAAACAACACCGCCCGTGACGAATATGTAGCGCGTCATGAAAAACCCTAGAAGTCTGCGTTAAAGCGGTCCGAGCCGCCGGGGAAAGCGAAGGAAGGCCGAAGCCCCCGATCACCTGCATTAATCACAGTGCACCTTTCAAAAAAACCGCCGCGTTGGGACAGACCGGAAGATGAAACACCGGTACGTTGCTCGCTACACATTTTTTGGAATCGCCCAGCAAAGACTGCTTGGTAATCGGCAACTCCTGCAATTCAGGCGAATCCACAGAAGTTGTATCAAGAAGGGAGCGTAGTCTACCGGAAAGCCCCTTTCAGCTCAAACCTTGATCTTCGCTCGGCGGTTGCCAACACAATTTCCAGCCATCTGCCGTACTGCCATCCAGCCCCGGAAGGTTCGCCACCGCCAGCAATTGCTGACCTTTGTACAGCAGCGGCAATCTGCCGCGGACGAACAACGGTACAGCGCTTTCGTTGAGCAAACGCTTCAAGTCGCGATGACCCCGACCTGGCAAATCCATCACCTCGCCCCCTTCACGATAGCGGATCTGCAAGGGGCCATCGGGCATTTGCCCGGCAAGGGCAAGCACACCATTGTCGGGTAGGTCCCGTGGCAGCGCAGGGTCGGGCCACGCGCCAACAGCAGGAGGCGGACGCAACCAGGCGCCGGATAACCACCAGACTCGCCCCCCCGCGCGGTGCAACTCACCCTCCGCCAAGCGCCAGATGGGCCGCGCATCGCCAGTGGCATCGCGCAAATCCTCCCAACCCGACCAATGGTCGCTGTCCGGGAGGTTTGTCAGGGGCTCGAGCCAGTGACTCAAGGCGTTGCGTTGGCGCGCGTCGGAGAGTTTTTCCAACGGTGCCAATTCCAGCGACGGCAATCCCAGCCAGTCGAAATCACCGGGCGTGCTGGCCTGGCTCAAGTCGATTTGTGCCAACTCGCCGAGCAATCCTTGCGCTTCGCCCATATGCCTAGCGCTGCGGGCCATGCTCGCGATTGCCTGCGGCCAGCGCGCGGTCAATACCGGCAATACCTGATGACGCAGATAATTGCGCGAGAAGTGTTGATCCAGGTTGGAAGGGTCCTCAATCCATTTCAATTGATGCTCGGCCGCATAGGCTTCCAGATCGGCGCGAGTCGCATCCAGCAAGGGCCGCACCAGATAGCCTGTACCCAGCCGACGTTGGCGAGGCATCCCCGACAGACCTCGCACCCCCGCCCCCCGCAACAATCGGAACAGCAGCGTTTCCGCCTGGTCGTCATGATGCTGTCCAGTCAACAAAACTTCATTGGCCCGGGTAACCTCGACGAACACACCATAACGGGCATCCCGGGCCGCACGCTCAAGGCTGGCGCCGGGCTGAACCTGCACCCGACTCACGTGCAATGGCACTTGCAGTGCGTCACACACCGACCGGCAATGATCCGGCCAACCATCAGCCACAGGCTGAAGACCGTGATGGACATGAATGGCACTCAATGGCGGCAGGGATTCGGTTTTCGCGAGTTTTGCGAGAAGGTGCAGCAGGACGGTGGAGTCGAGACCACCGGAGAACGCGATGTGCCAGGCTTTGGCGTTGCGCCAGGGCGCGAGATTCAGGAGAAGCCTGGTGGGCAGATCAATATTTGACTGACTCATAACCTTCATTCACTTAAATCAAATGTGGGAGCGAGCTTGCTCGCGATAGCGGTATAACAGACAACGAATTGGTTGAATGTTAAGACTCCATCGCGAGCAAGCTCGCTCCCACATGGTAAAGCGAACAGCGAGGTCAGGTCAGAGACCGTAGCTCATCAGACGCTCGTAGCGACGATCCAGCAACGCCTTGTGATCGAGCTTCTTCAGCATCGCCAGTTGCGAGCTCAGTTCGGCACGGATATTGGCAGCGGCCGCCGCTGGATCACGGTGCGCACCACCCAAAGGCTCGCTGATCACTTTGTCCACGATGCCCAGGCCTTTGAGGCGCTCGGCGGTAATGCCCATGGCTTCAGCGGCGTCCGGTGCCTTCTCGGCGGTTTTCCACAGGATCGAAGCGCAACCTTCCGGCGAGATCACCGCGTAGGTCGAGTACTGCAGCATGTTCAACTGATCGCAAACACCGATCGCCAAAGCGCCACCGGAACCACCCTCACCGATCACGGTGGCGATGATTGGGGTTTTCAGGCGAGCCATGACACGCAGGTTCCAGGCAATGGCTTCGCTCTGGTTGCGCTCTTCGGCGTCGATGCCAGGGTAAGCGCCCGGCGTATCGATGAAGGTCAGAATCGGCATCTTGAAGCGTTCGGCCATTTCCATCAGGCGGCAGGCCTTGCGGTAGCCTTCCGGACGCGGCATGCCGAAGTTGCGGCGAACCTTTTCGCGCACTTCACGGCCTTTCTGGTGACCGATCACCATCACTGGCTGGTCATCCAGACGAGCGATACCGCCTACGATGGCGGCGTCGTCGGAGAAGTGGCGGTCGCCGTGCAACTCATCGAACTCGGTGAAGATATGTTCGATGTAGTCCAGGGTGTACGGGCGACGCGGGTGACGCGCCAGACGCGCGATCTGCCAGCTGGTCAGCTTGCCGAAGATGTCTTCGGTCAGGGTGCTGCTTTTATCCTGCAGGCGGGAGATCTCATCGCCGATATTCAGCGAATTGTCATTACCGACCAAGCGCAACTCTTCGATCTTGGCTTGCAGGTCGGCGATCGGCTGTTCGAAATCTAGAAAATTCGGGTTCATAGGCGTCCGTCTTGGGTCGACGTCCAAGAGAGCTTGGGCCGGCCGGTTGTCTATTCGCGCCCTACCTTAAGGGACAGGCGCGTTCAGGTCGAGATTAAAAATTCAGGTCAAGGTCAGGGCGATCCAACAGCCCTGACCGTCAACGGTATTGGAGGAAGACGTTGTCTCGCCCGAACTGGTCACGCAGGGCTTGAATCAACGCATCCGCCGGATCGATTCGCCAGCCTTCGCCGAACTGCAGCAAGGCTTTCGCATCGGGACTGGTGTAGTCCATGGTGATCGGGCACGCACCGCGGTGACGCTTGAGCAACTCACCCAGCCAGCGTAGCTGATCACCTTTCAAATCTTTCGCGTGCAACTTCAGGCGCAGGCTCTCAGCCAGGTTGGTACGCGCATCTTCCATGCTCATTACCCGCTTGACCCGCAACCGCAGGCCGCCTGAGAAGTCATCGTTGCTGACTTCGCCTTCAACTACCACCATTGCATCGGTCTGCAACAGTGATTGCGCGGAATGGAACGCATCGGCAAACAGCGACGCCTCGATCCGCCCGGAACGGTCATCAAGGGTAATGAACCCCATCTTGTCGCCCTTTTTGTTCTTCATTACACGCAGGGCGATGATCATGCCGGCGACCGTCTGGGTATCGCGCGCAGGCTTGAGATCAATGATGCGCTGACGGGCGAAACGGCGTATTTCACCTTCGTATTCGTCAATCGGGTGACCGGTCAGGTACAGGCCCAGGGTGTCTTTTTCCCCTTTCAACCGCTCCTTGAGGGTCAGTTCCTTGGCTCTGCGATGATTGGCGTAGACATCGGCATCTTCTTCGACGAACAAACCGCCAAACAGGTCGGCATGGCCGCTGTCGTGGGTGCGGGCAGTCTGCTCGGCAGCCTTGATCGCCTCTTCCATAGCCGTCAGCAGGACGGCACGATTGCGGTCGATATTGGCTTGATAGGCCTTCGGCTCGTCGTGGAAATACGGGCCAAGACGATCCAGCGCACCGCTGCGGATCAAGCCGTCGAGAGTGCGCTTGTTGATGCGCTTGAGGTCGACCCGGGCACAGAAATCGAACAGATCCTTGAACGGACCGTCCAGGCGCGCTTCGGTGATCGCTTCGACCGGCCCCTCGCCCACGCCCTTGATTGCGCCCAGGCCGTAAATGATCCGGCCTTCGTCGTTCACCGTGAACTTGAACTCCGAGGTGTTCACATCCGGTGCATCCAGGCGCAGCTTCATCGTGCGCACTTCTTCGATCAAGGTCACGACCTTGTCGGTGTTGTGCATATCCGCCGAAAGCACCGCCGCCATGAATGGCGCCGGGTAGTGCGCCTTGAGCCATGCCGTCTGGTACGAGACCAGACCATAAGCGGCGGAGTGGGATTTGTTGAAGCCGTAGCCGGCGAACTTTTCCACCAGGTCGAAGATGTTACCGGCCAGGTCGGCATCGATATTGTTGGTGGCGCAACCTTCAATGAAACCGCCACGCTGCTTGGCCATTTCTTCGGGCTTTTTCTTACCCATCGCCCGACGCAGCATGTCCGCACCGCCAAGGGTGTAGCCGGCCATGACCTGGGCAATCTGCATCACCTGTTCCTGATACAGGATGATGCCGTAGGTTGGCGCCAATACGGGTTTGAGGCCTTCGTACTGGTAATCCGAGTGCGGGTACGCCAGTTCGGCGCGACCGTGTTTACGGTTGATGAAGTCATCCACCATGCCCGATTGCAGCGGGCCGGGACGGAACAGCGCCACCAGTGCGATCAAGTCTTCCAGGCAGTCGGGCTTGAGCTTCTTGATCAGCTCTTTCATGCCGCGGGATTCGAGCTGGAACACCGCCGTGGTTTCGGCTTTTTGCAGCAGCGTGTAGGTCGGCTTGTCGTCCAGCGGGATAAACGCGATATCCAGCGGCGGCTCGTTGACCTTGGCGCGGTCGCGATTGATGGTTTTCAGCGCCCAGTCGATGATCGTCAGAGTCCGCAGGCCGAGGAAGTCGAACTTCACCAGACCAGCGGCTTCAACGTCGTCCTTGTCGAATTGGGTCACCAGGCCATCGCCTGCTTCGTCGCAATAGATCGGCGAGAAGTCGGTCAGCTTGGTGGGCGCGATCACCACGCCACCGGCGTGCTTGCCGACGTTACGCACCACACCTTCAAGCTTGCGGGCCATCTCCCAGATTTCCGCGGCTTCTTCATCGACCTTGATGAAGTCACGCAGGATCTCTTCCTGTTCGTAGGCCTTTTCCAGGGTCATGCCGACTTCGAACGGAATCATCTTCGACAGACGATCCGCCAGACCATAAGACTTGCCCTGCACCCGCGCCACGTCACGGACCACGGCTTTTGCGGCCATGGAACCGAAGGTGATGATCTGGCTTACCGCGTTGCGGCCGTACTTTTCGGCCACGTAGTCGATCACCCGGTCACGACCGTCCATGCAGAAGTCGACGTCGAAGTCGGGCATGGAGACCCGTTCCGGGTTAAGGAAACGTTCGAACAGCAGGTCATATTCCAGCGGGTCGAGGTCGGTGATCTTCTGTACATAGGCCACCAGCGATCCGGCACCCGATCCACGGCCAGGCCCCACCGGCACGCCGTTGTTCTTGGCCCACTGGATAAAGTCCATCACGATCAGGAAGTAACCCGGGAATCCCATCTGGATGATGATATCCAGCTCGAAATTCAGCCGGTCGACATAGACCTGGCGCTTGGCCTCATAGTCTTCAGTGGTGTCCTTGGGCAGCAGAACCGCAAGCCGCTCCTCAAGACCCTCGAAGGAAACCTTGCGGAAATATTCGTCGATGGTCATGCCATCGGGAATCGGGAAGTTGGGCAGGAAGTGCGTGCCCAGCTTGACTTCGATGTTGCAGCGCTTGGCGATCTCGACCGTGTTTTCCAGCGCTTCGGGAATATCGCTGAACAGCTCGGCCATTTCCTCGGCGCTTTTGAGGTACTGCTGATCGCTGTAATTCTTCGAACGCCGCGGATCGTCGAGGGCGCGGCCCTCACCGATGCAAACGCGGGTTTCGTGGGCCGCGAAGTCTTCCTGCTTGATGAAGCGCACATCGTTGGTCGCCACCAGCGGCGCACCGATTTTCTCGGCCAGCGCCACGGCGCCGTGCAGTTGCTCTTCGTCGTTGGGGCGGTTGGTGCGCTGGATTTCCAGATAGAAGCGGTCCGGGAACACCGCCATCCACTCCCGCGCCAAGGCTTCGGCTTCGTCCGGGTTGCCACTGAGCATCGCCTGGCCGATTTCGCCCTCTTTCGCTGCCGACAGCATGATCAAACCTGCGCTGGCTTCGGCAACCCACTCGCGCTCGATGATGATCGAACCATTACGCTGGCCGTCGATAAAGCCCCGTGAAATCAGCTCGGTAAGATTGCGATAACCTTCGGCGTTCATCACCAACAGGCTGATCCGGCTCAGCGGGTTGTCCGGATCCTTGTTCGACAGCCACAGGTCGGCGCCGCAGATCGGCTTGATCCCGGCACCCATGGCGGCTTTATAGAATTTGACCAGGGAACACATGTTGTTCTGATCGGTGACCGCAACGGCAGGCATGTTCATGCCGACCAGGGTCTTGACCAGCGGCTTGATCCGCACCAGACCGTCGACCAGGGAATATTCAGTGTGCAGGCGTAGATGAACGAATGAAGCCGGCATAGTGATCCTGCGTATATTCATGAAAACAACAAGGCCCGGATTGTACCGGGCCTTGGCAAAAAAAATCAGCCTTGCTGCTAACTCTCGATCAGGCTTTCCCGCGCTTCATAAGCCAGACGCACAGGTGCAAACGAACGTCGGTGGATAGGCGTCGGCCCAAGGCGTGCGAGCGCTTCCAGATGAACTGGCGTCGGGTAGCCTTTATGGCCGCCGATACCATAACCAGGGTAAATCAGCTCGAAAGCCGCCATTTCCCGATCACGACTGACCTTGGCCAGAATCGAAGCCGCTGCAATGGCCGGTACCTTGCCATCCCCCTGCACCACCGCTTCGGCGCGCATCGGCAATTTCGGACAGCGATTCCCGTCGATCATCGCCAGTTTCGGCTGGATATGCAGCCCTGCTACTGCGCGCTGCATGGCCAGCATGGTGGCATGCAGGATGTTCAGCTCGTCGATCTCTTCGACTTCCGCGCGGGCGATACACCAGCTCAGGGCTTTCTCGCAGATTTCATCGTAGAGTTTTTCGCGGCGAGCTTCGGTGAGTTTCTTGGAGTCATTCAAACCGAGAATCGGGCGGTTCGGATCAAGGATTACCGCAGCCGTCACCACGGCACCGCAGAGCGGACCGCGACCAACTTCGTCGACACCGGCAACCAATTCTTCCACTTCAGCGACCAAGGTGAAATCCAGCCCCATCTGCATGCTTGCTTTACTCATTGTACTTGGCCGATCAGGTTCAGCACCGCATCCGCCGCCTGATTAGAGGCATCCAGACGCAAGGTACGGTGGATTTCATCAAAACCGCGGGTTTGCTCTTCGCCACCCTCGATCAGCGGCGACAGGGTCTGGGCCAGGGCTTCGACCGTCGCATCGTCTTGCAGCAACTCGGGCACCAGCAGACGCTGGGCCAGCAGGTTCGGCAGAGAGACGTAGGGACTTTTCACCATCCGCTTGAGAATCCAGAACGTCAGCGGCGCCAAGCGATACGCGACCACCATAGGCCGTTTGTACAACAGGGCTTCAAGCGTTGCCGTTCCAGAGGCGATCAGTACCGCATCGCACGCCGCCAAGGCCAGATGGGATTTGCCATCGAGCAACGTGAGCGGCAGATCGCGACCGGCCAACAGCTCTTCAAGCTGCGCGCGGCGCTGCGCATTGGCACATGGCAAGACAAACCGCACGCCCGGACGCAGTGCCCGCAGGCGTTGGGCCGTGTCGAGAAACAATTCACCGAGACGGCCCACTTCGCCGCCTCGACTGCCGGGCATCAGGGCAACCAACGGCCCATCAGGCAATCCAAGCTCGGCCCGCGCTGCTGCGCGGTCTGCCTCGAGCGGAATGGCATCGGCAAGGGTGTGCCCGACAAACCGTACCGGCACGCCCTTCTCTTCATAGAACTTCGCTTCGAATGGAAATAGCGTGAGCATAAGATCGCAACCTTCGCGAATCTTCAGCACCCGCTTCTGCCGCCATGCCCAGACGGACGGGCTGACATAATGCACGGTCTTGATGCCGGCCTGACGCAGCTTGAGTTCGATATTGAGATTGAAGTCCGGGGCATCGATTCCGATGAACACGTCCGGCTTCGCAGCAATCAGGTCCGCGACCAGTTTCTTGCGACGCGCCAGCAATTCGCGCAACCGACCCAGCACTTCCACCAGGCCCATGACGGACAGGCGCTCCATCGGGAAATACGAGGTCAGGCCCTCAGCCTGCATCAATGGACCGCCGACACCGATGAACTCGACTGCCGGGTGTTGAGCCTTGAGCGCACGCATCAGCCCCGCACCCAGAATGTCACCGGAAGCCTCACCCGCCACCAGCGCGATTCGCAGATTGGCCATGACTAGCGGGTGATGCCGCGGGTCGAAGACTGGATGGAGTCGCGGAACACCGCCACTTCCGGGAATTGCTCAGACGATTCGGCCAGCTCGGCGAGCGCCTGCTCAACCGTCAGCCCCTGGCGGTAGACCACCTTGTAGGCGCGACGCAGGGCGTGGATTGCATCTTCGCTGAAACCACGACGGCGCATGCCCTCGAAGTTCATGCTGCGGGCTTCGGCCGGGTTGCCGAACACCGTGACATAAGCGGGAACGTCTTTACCGATGGCGGTCCCCATGCCGGAGAAGCTATGGGCGCCAATGTGGCAATACTGGTGAACCAGGGTAAAACCGGAAAGGATCGCCCAGTCGTCAACGTGCACATGGCCGGCAAGTGCAGTGTTATTGACCAGAATGCAATGATTGCCGATGACACTGTCGTGACCGATGTGCGCGTAGGCCATGATCAGGTTGTGGTCACCCAGTGTGGTTTCCGAACGGTCTTGAATAGTGCCCCGGTGAATGGTCACGCCTTCGCGGATGACGTTATGGTCGCCAATGACCAGTCGGGTTTCTTCACCCTTGTATTTCAGATCAGGCGTGTCCTCGCCTACCGAGGAAAACTGATAGATGCGATTGTGCTTACCGATTCGGGTCGGACCTTTGAGAATCACGTGCGGCCCGATCACTGTTCCCTCGCCGATTTCCACACCTGCGCCGACGATCGACCACGGGCCGACCTCGACACCGTCGGCCAGAACAGCCGTCGGATCGATGATTGCGCGAGGGTCAATCAAACTCATAGTTTGCGTTCCGCGCAGATGATTTCAGCAGAGCAGACTGGTTTGCCATCGACCGAAGCCTGGCATTCGAACTTCCAGATCTGACGCTTGCAGCTGATGAACTTGGCTTCAAGGATCAACTGGTCACCCGGCAACACCGGCTGGCGGAAACGCAGCTTGTCGGAACCGACGAAGTAGTAAAGCGTGCCATCAGCCGGCTTCACGTCGAGCATTTTGAAACCAAGGATCCCGGCAGCCTGAGCCATCGCCTCGATGATCAGCACGCCCGGCATGATTGGATGCGCGGGGAAGTGACCATTGAAGAATGGTTCGTTGATGCTGACATTCTTGTAGGCGCGAATGCGCTTGCCTTCCACATCCAGATCCACGACCCGATCCACCAGCAGGAACGGGTAACGGTGAGGCAGGTATTCGCGAATCTCGTTGATGTCCATCATTTCGGGGGGAAGCCTATGTAAAGATTGGAAGCGCGCGACTGACGCGCACTCCTCTAGCAAATCAAGGGCGCAGTCTAGCGGCTGTGCACGCTTGATATGGAAATGGTATCAGCCATCTGATGAAGCATTACCGTCAGGGGTCACTTCCCCTACTTGCTTTTCAAGCTGTCGCAAACGCCGTGCGATATCATCGAGCTGACGGATACGGGCCGCGCTTTTGCGCCACTCGGCCGCTGGCTGCATTGCCGTACCGGAAGAGTAGGAACCTGGCTCGGTGATCGAGTGGGTCACCATGGTCATCCCGGTAATGAAAACGTTGTCGCAAATATCGATATGCCCCACCAGCCCCACACCACCAGCAAGCATGCAATGCTTACCGATTTTGGTGCTGCCGGAAATCCCCACGCACGCGGCCATGGCCGTGTGATCACCAATCTGGACGTTGTGGGCGATCTGAATCTGGTTGTCGAGCTTAACGCCATTACCAATGACGGTATCGGCCAGCGCACCGCGGTCGATGGCGGTGTTCACGCCAATTTCCACATCGTCACCAACCAGCACGCCACCGATCTGGGCGATTTTCTGCCAGATACCCTTCTGGTTGGCAAAACCAAAGCCTTCACCACCGAGTACGGCACCGGACTGGATAACCACCCGCTTCCCGACGCGTACATCGTGATAGAGCGTGACCCGCGGCGCGAGCCAGCCACCTTCGCCGATGACACTACGAGCGCCGATGAAGCAGTGCGCACCAACCGTCACACCCGCGCCAATATGCGCGCCGCTTTCGATGACCGCAAAAGCACCAATACTTGCCGCAGGATCGACCACTGCGTCATGCGCAATCACGGCCGTGGGATGAACACCCGCAGCAGCCTTGGGCTTGGGATCGAACAAGTGAGAAATACGAGCGTAGGCGGCGTATGGGTCAGGTACCACCAGTGCATCACCGGCAAAACCTTCAGCATCAGCAGCTTTGAGCAACAAAGCTGCGGCTTGACTGCCTGCCAGGTATTTACGGTACTGGGGATTTGCGAGAAAGCTCAACTGAGTTGGGCCAGCCTCCTGCAAGGTAGCTAGCCCAGTAATTGCTTTGTCCGGGTCGCCACTGAGGGTGGCACCGAGGAACTCGGCCAACTGGCCGAGCTTGATAGTCACGGTCATGGATTATTTCAGCTGATTCATGCGCTCGATAACCTGGCGCGTGATGTCGTACTGAGGTTTGACATCAATCACTGCACCACGCTCGAACACCAGGTCGAAAGCACCTTTCTTGATGACTTCTTCTACAGCGCTATCCAGTTTCGGCTTGAGCTGCTTCAGCATTTCACGGTCGGCAACGGCTTTGGCTTCATTCAACTCCTTGGACTGGAATTGGAAGTCACGAGCCTTTTGCTTGAATTCAAGCTCCAGACGCTCACGCTCGCCTTGCTGCATTTTGTCACCACCAGCCATCAGACGATCCTGAATGCCCTTGGCACTGCTTTCCAGTGTCTTGAGCTTGGTCAGCTGCGGACCAAATTTTTTCTCGGCATCAACGGCGTATTTCTTGGCCGCATCAGACTCCAGCAATGCCATCTGATAGTTCAGAACAGCGATTTTCATGTCGGCAAAAGCCGGGCCTGCTACCAGTACGGAAGCCAGGAGAACCAATTGAGTCAACTTACGCACGATGCACTCCTACAAAATCCATTGTCATTATCTTGGGTCAGACACTTAGAACGTCTGGCCGAGGGAGAATTGGAACACTTGAGTCTCGGCATTGCTGTCCGGCTTTTTAACTGGCATCGCCAACGCGAAGCTCAACGGACCAAGGGCGGTAACCCAAGTCACACCGACACCCACAGAGCTGGCCATATTGCTCAGGCTGATGTCATTACATTGAGTGTTGGACTTCGAGCCATCGGCGTTGGTGCTCTGCTTGCAAGTCGAATCGAACACGTTACCCACATCCCAGAATACCGAGGTACGCAAGGAGCGCTGATCTTTCACGAACGGCAACGGGAACAGAAGCTCTACACCACCTTGAATCAGGACGTTACCACCAAAAGGTAGTGGACTCTGGTCCGGATCGACTGCCGTCCCCGGGTTCACGCCCCGGCTCGGAGTACTACGAGGCCCCAGGGTGCTGTCCTTGAAGCCGCGAACCGAGTTGAAACCACCAGCATAGTAGTTTTCATAGAATGGCAAGCCATCAGTGGAACCATAACCATCGCCATAACCCAGTTCGGTGTGCAGGCGCATGGTGTAGTTTTCAGACAACGGCTGGAACAGTTGACCGCGGTAATCCAGTTTGAAGAACGACAAATCGCTGCCCGGTGTTGTCGCTTCCGCAGTCAGGCTTTGGGAATGACCACGGGTCGCCAGTACGCCTTTGTTCAATGTGGACTCGGACCAACCGGCCGACGCCTTGAAGTTCAGGTACTGATCGCCTTGCTGGTTAACGAAGTTGAAGATTTCGTCGACGGTGTAAAGCCCCGTCTTGATCTTGTCCTGTTGCGCACTCAATCCAAAGGTAAGACGCGAAGTCTCGCTGATCGGATAACCGACACTGACGCCCGCTCCCAAGCTGTCTACGGCGTAGCTGGCAACGTTTACATCAAGGTTTTTATAGTCGGTCGTACGATAGAACGCGTTGTAACCCAGGCTCACACCATCAGCAGTCCAGTACGGGTCGACATAACCGAAGTTATAGCGACTTTGATATTGGCTGCGAGTCAAGCCGATGCTGACCTTGTTACCCGTACCCAGGAAGTTGTTCTGGGTAATCGAACCTCCGAGAATCAGACCTGCACTCTGTGCAAAACCAATACTCGCGGTAATCGAACCGGACGCTTGCTCTTCAACGCTGTAGTTCACATCCACCTGGTCATCGACGCCAGGCACGGCTGGAGTTTCAACGTTGACTTCCTTGAAGAAGCCCAGTCGCTCCAGACGAGTCTTGGATTGATCGATCAGGTAAGTCGACGCCCAACCGCCTTCCATCTGACGCATTTCACGACGCAGCACTTCGTCTTCGGACTTGGTGTTGCCACGGAAGTTGATGCGGTTGACGTAAGCACGCTTGCCCGGATCCACAGCAAAGGTGATATCTACGGTGTGGTCTTCATCATGAGGCTGCGGCACGCCGTTGACGTTGGCGAAGGTATAGCCTTCGTTACCCAGGCGACGAGTGATCAGCTCGGACGTAGTGGTCATCAGCTTACGCGAGAATACCTGGCCTTTCTGCACCAGGAGCAGGGACTTGACCTGATCCTCGGGGACCTTCAGGTCACCGCTCAACTTGACGTCACGTACGGTGTACTTTTCGCCTTCGTTAATATTGACGGTGATGTAGACGTGCTTCTTGTCCGGGGTGATGGAGACCTGGGTCGAAGCGATATCCATGTTGATATAGCCACGGTCCAGGTAGTAGGAACGCAGACGCTCCAGGTCACCGGACAGTTTTTCACGAGCGTACTTGTCGTCGTTCTTGAAGAACGACAACCAGTTGGTTGTCTTGAGTTCAAACAGATCAATGAGGTCTTCATCAGGGAAGACAGTGTTGCCTACCACGTTGATGTGCTGGATAGCTGCGACGGTGCCTTCGTTGATGTTGACCTTCAAGCCGACGCGGTTGCGCGGCTGCGGTACCACCTCGGTGTCGACGGTAGCGGAGTAGCGACCCTGAGCGACGTATTGGCGCTGCAGCTCGTTACGTACACCTTCGAGGGTAGCGCGCTGGAAGATCTCGCCTTCGGCCAGGCCGGATTGTTTAAGGCCCTTCATCAGGTCTTCAGTGGAAATCGCCTTGTTACCTTCGATCTCGATACTGGCGACCGACGGACGCTCGACTACAGTAATAACCAGGACGTTGCCATCGCGGCCCAGCTGGATATCTTGAAAGAAACCGGTTTTGAACAACGCACGAGTGGATTCCACCAGGCGACGATCATCCGCCTGTTCGCCGACGTTCAACGGCAAAGCACCAAAGACGCTACCCGCGGAGACCCGCTGGAGGCCATTGACGCGAATATCAGAGATAGTGAAGGACTCGGCGTGAACTTCGGCGATCATCAATACGGTGAGAACCGCAGTTAGCAGCAGACGTTTCATGAAGTCCTTTCTTATTCCAACTGGCAATAAACAAACTGCCGCAAAATGCGGCAGATTCGCAATTCAGCGACGTTACAGACGACCCAGATCATTGACCAGAGCAAGCAACATCACTCCGACCACCAAACTGATACCGATCTGTATCCCCCAACCTTGCACCCGATCCGACAAGGGACGACCACGCGCCCACTCAATCAGATAAAACAACAAATGCCCCCCATCCAGCACAGGAATGGGCAGCAAATTCAGAACACCCAAGCTAATACTCAGATAAGCAAGGAAATTCAGGAAATCAGCAACACCTGACTGGGCCGAAGCGCCCGCCACTTTAGCAATGGTTATCGGTCCACTCAAGTTTTTTACCGAGAGCTCACCGAACAACATTTTCTTGAGTGAATCCAGGGTCAGCACGCTCATTGTCCAGGTGCGTCGAGCCCCCTCAGCAATTGCGGCCACTGGCCCGTAACTCACCTCGCGAATCATCTCGGGCGGCCAGTCGACAGCCTTCACCCCAGCCCCCAGGTAACCAGTGGGGGCTTTGCTTTCGCCACGGGCAGCCAGCGTGACAGGGACGTCGATTTGAGCACTATCGCGCTCAACCCGCAGCATGATTTTGGTACCAGGATGCATACGAACGGTATCGACCACCTGCTGCCAGTCATCCAGCGCCTTGCCATCCAGTGCCAACAATCGGTCGCCGGTTTTCAGGCCAGCCGCTTGAGCCGGGCCCTTCGGATCCAGTTCGGCCAGTACCGGCGGCAATGCAGGGCGCCAAGGACGGATACCCAGCGAACGAATCGGATCCGGCTCATCAGCCCCCTTGAGCCATTTATCCAGCGCCAGCTCACGAGGAGAGTCAACCGTGGAGCCCTGATCACGAACCAACACCTGCAGCGAACCGCTCTCCCCCAGTCGGCGGACCAATTGCAAATTCACCGCTGCCCAGCCGGTAGTCGGCTCACCGTCGATGGAGATAATTTCCTGTCCAGGGCTCAAACCGGCCCTGGCGGCGATACTGCCCGACTCCACAGCACCGATGACCGGGCGCACCTGCTCGCTACCGAGCATGGCCAATACCCAGAAAAACACCATCGCCAACAGAAAGTTGGCGATCGGTCCCGCTGCCACGATGGCAATGCGCTGGCGCACGGATTTGCGATTGAAGGAATGATCGAGCTGATCGACAGGCACTTCACCTTCGCGCTCATCAAGCATTTTGACGTAGCCGCCCAAAGGGATGGCGGCTATCACGAACTCAGTGCCTTTCTTGTCGTGCCAGCGCAGCAGCGGCATCCCGAAGCCCACGGAAAAGCGCAGCACTTTGACCCCACAGCGACGCGCAACCCAAAAATGGCCGAACTCGTGGAAGGTAACCAGCACGCCCAGAGCCACCAGGGTGCCGACAATCATATAGAGCGCGCTCATCTACTTTCTCCGCATTCCTATCCGGTGCTGCATGGGCCAACGCAGTGCACACTTACCGCCCGTATCGACTCAACCATTGTTCGGCCAGTACACGCGCCTTCGCATCTGCCGTGAACACTGCCTCGAGATCATCCACTGCTACCACAGGCTCGAGATTCAACGTTTCCTCGATGATACTCGCGATTTCGGGGTAGCGGACCCGCCCGTCGAGAAAGGCTGCTACCGCGACCTCATTTGCCGCATTCAACATGGCCGGAGCACTGTTGCCTGCTTCGGCCGCCAGGCGCGCCAGCCGCAGACAAGGAAACCGCTCTTCGTCGGGCGCCTGGAAGTCCAGGCGCGCGATAGCAAACAGATCCAGCGGTGCCACCCCCGAATCGATTCGCTCTGGCCAGGCCAGGGCGTTGGCGATTGGCGTGCGCATGTCCGGGTTGCCCAACTGAGCCAACACCGAGCCATCGATGTAATCGACCAGCGAATGAATCACGCTCTGCGGATGAACCACCACTTCGACCTGCGACGGCGCGGCATCAAACAGCCAACAGGCTTCGATCAACTCGAGACCTTTATTCATCATGCTGGCCGAATCGACCGAAATCTTGCGCCCCATGGACCAGTTCGGATGAGCACAGGCCTGCTCGGGAGTCACATGGGCCAGTTCAGCCATGGGCGTCTGGCGGAACGGGCCGCCAGAGGCTGTCAGCAAAATCCGACGCACACCCACCGCACCGAGACCACGGGCAAAATCCTGCGGCATGCACTGGAATATCGCGTTGTGCTCACTGTCGATCGGCAGCAACACCGAACCACTCTTGCGCACGGCCTGCATGAACAACGCACCGGACATTACCAGCGCTTCTTTGTTGGCCAGGAGAATTTTCTTGCCCGCCTCGACGGCCGCCAGGGTTGGACGCAATCCCGCCGCACCGACAATGGCCGCCATGACCGCATCGACTTCAGGGTCCGCAGCAATCTGACACAGCCCTTCTTCCCCCACCAGAACCCGGGTTGAAAGCCCCGCCGCATGCAGATCATCCTGCAAGGCTCGAGCGACTCCTGCCTCTGGCACAACAGCGAACCGCGGCGCGTGACGCACGCATAGTGCCAACAACTCACGCAAACGCGTGAAGCCGCTCAGGGCAAAGACTTGATAACGCCCGGGATGGCGAGCAATGACATCGAGAGTACTCAGACCGATCGAACCGGTCGCTCCCAGAACGGTAATCTGCTGTGGGCGGTTCAAGGCGCAGCCATCCACAACAGTACGGCAAACACGGGAATAGCCGCCGTCAGACTGTCGATCCGATCCAGCACTCCGCCATGCCCCGGCAACAGATTACTACTGTCCTTGATCCCGGACTGACGCTTGAACATGCTTTCGGTGAGGTCACCCACAACCGAGACAAACACGATCAAGGCTGCGCCGACCAGCCCCTTGAACAGCTGAGCAACCGTCCAGTCCCGAACAAATCCGACGATTACAGTGATGAGCAGGCTCGCCACCAAACCGCCGTAAACGCCTTCCCAACTCTTGCCAGGACTGACCTGCGGCGCCAGCTTGCGCTTGCCAAAGGCCCGGCCGGAAAAATATGCACCGATATCGGCGCCCCAGACCAGCACCATCACCGCCATGATCAACCAGTTCCCCAGCGGTTCCTGCTTGATCAAGACCAGCCCCTGCCAGGCTGGCAATAGAATCAACAGTCCGACCACCAGCTTGCAGGCCGCGCTGGCCCAATGCTCGCTGGTCTGCGGATAGGTAAGCACGAGATAGGTCGCACCCCCCCACCAGATGACAGAAGCCCCCAGTATCCAGGGCGCGAGACCGGGTAGCAGGTGCATGACCAACAACATCACCGCGACGACAGCAGCATAGCCAATACGCATCGACTGGGCGGTAAAGCCTGCCAGGCGAGCCCATTCCCAGGCACCGAGAGTCACAACCAACCCGATGAACAAGGCAAAAGCGGAGCCCTCGAGGAGAAAAAAACCGCACAGGGCAATCGGCAGCAGGATCAATGCCGTGATGATTCGTTGTTTAAGCATTAAACCCGGGCTCCAGCCTCTACCTGCTCGCTCGTTTTACCGAAGCGGCGCTGGCGAGATGCGAAATCGGCCAGCGCGTTCCGCATGGCATCGTGTTTGAAGTCCGGCCAGAACAGGTCGGAAAAATACAACTCGGCATAAGCCAACTGCCACAGCAGAAAGTTGCTGATGCGGTGCTCGCCTCCGGTACGGATGCACAGATCCGGCAACGGCAGATCGCCCGTAGCCAGACAGGTTTGCAGCAGTTCCGGGGTGATGTCTTCAGGACGCAGATGCCCGGCCTGAACTTCCCGCGCCAGGCGCTGTGCGGCTTGCGCGATATCCCATTGACCGCCGTAGTTGGCCGCGATCTGCAGGATGAAGCGATTGGTGCCAGCCGTCATGGCCTCGGCCTCACGCATGGCAGCCTGAAGCTCCGGGTGAAAACGCGAGCGGTCGCCAATGATGCGCAAACTGATGTTGTTCTCATTGAGGCGCTTGGCCTCACGACGCAATGCCTTGAAGAACAAGTCCATCAAGGCACTGACCTCATCGGCCGGACGCTGCCAGTTCTCGCTCGAGAACGCGAACAAGGTGAGCACTTCGACTCCTGCCTCGGCACACACCTCGATAACCGCACGAACCGCATCCACACCCGCTTTATGCCCGGCGACGCCAGGCATAAAGCGTTTTTTCGCCCAGCGATTATTACCATCCATGATGATCGCGACATGGCGCGGCACCGTGGACGGTGCAACCTGCTTGGTCTTTTCCATGAAAACGCGACCCTTATACGGCCATCAGGTCTTTTTCTTTCTCTGCCAGCTTCGCGTCGATTTCAGCCACGAACTTCTTGGTCAGATCGTCGATTTCGCCGGTGGCGCGACGCTCTTCGTCTTCGCTGATTTCTTTTTCCTTGACCAGATCCTTCAGCGAGCTGTTGGCATCACGACGGATGTTGCGCACGGCTACACGGGCGTCTTCGGCAACGTCACGAGCCTGCTTGGTGAAGCCCCGACGGGTTTCTTCAGTCAGGGCAGGCATGGAGATCAGCAGCAACTCGCCAAGGTTGGTCGGGTTCAGGTTCAGACCGGCGCTGCCGATCGCCTTGTCGACGGCGCCGAGCATGTTGCGCTCGAATGCAACGACTTGCAGGGTACGAGCATCTTTAACGGTGATGTTGGCCACTTGCTTGATCGGAGTATCGGAACCGTAGTACGGCACCATCACGCCTTCCAGGATGCTTGGGTGTGCTTGACCGGTACGAATACGGCCGAAGTTGTGCGCCAGCGACTCCACGGATTTCTGCATGCGCTCTTTAGCGTCTTTCTTGATTTCGTTGATCATTGTTGGCCTTCCTCGATCAGGGTCCCTTCAGCGCCGCCGTGCACGATGTTCAGCAGGGCGCCGGGCTTGTTCATGTTAAATACGCGCAATGGCATCTTGTGGTCGCGGCACAGGCAAATGGCCGTCAGATCCATCACCCCAAGCTTGCGATCCAGTACTTCATCGTAGGTCAGATGATCGAACTTCTCGGCATGCGGGTCTTTGAATGGGTCAGCGGTGTAGACGCCATCGACCTTGGTCGCCTTGAGCACGACATCGGCATCGATTTCGATCGCGCGCAGGCAGGCTGCCGAATCCGTAGTGAAGAATGGATTGCCGGTACCGGCCGCGAAAATCACTACATCCTTGGAGTTGAGGTGGCGCATGGCCTTGCGGCGATCATAATGATCGGTTACGCCAACCATGGAAATGGCCGACATCACGATGGCGGAGATATTGGCACGTTCGAGCGCGTCGCGCATGGCCAAGGCGTTCATCACAGTGGCCAGCATGCCCATGTGGTCGCCAGTGACCCGATCCATGCCAGCCTTGCTCAGCGCCTCGCCGCGGAACAGGTTTCCGCCGCCGATCACCAGACCGACCTGAACACCGATGCCAACCAGCTGGCCAACTTCCAGCGCCATGCGATCCAGAACTTTCGGATCGATCCCGAACTCTTCCGAGCCCATCAGGGCCTCGCCGCTAAGCTTGAGTAGAATGCGTTTATAGCGAGCCTGATAACCACTGCCCTGCTGAGCCATTGCGAATCTCTCCTGCGGCGTATTTTAAAAATTCTTTGCGAGCTGTTTTCAGCTGGCGTTCACTCTAGCTTGGCGCTGCTTCAGCGCCATCGGAACATGGCTTTGTAAGCCAGTTCCAAAAGGAAACCAATTAAAAATTGGTACCCCATCTGAAAAGAGGCTGCGCGCGTGAGCGGGCAGCCTCTTCAGGGCGACAGTTAAAAAAACCGTCTTATTGCTTGGAAGCAGCCGCAACCTGAGCAGCAACTTCTTCAGCGAAGTTGTCAACCGGCTTCTCGATGCCTTCGCCAACCTTGAAGTAGGTGAAGGAAACGATTTCTGCGCCAGCTTTCTTGGCCAGAGCACCAACGGTGACTTCTGGATTCATGACGAAAGCTTGCTCGACCAGGCTGGCTTCGGCCAGGAACTTGGTGATACGGCCGGCGATCATCTTCTCGACGATTTCTGCTGGCTTGCCTTTCATCTTGTCTTCGTTCAGGGTCAGGAAAACACCCTTCTCGCGCTCGATGGCTTCTGGCGAAACCTGCGATGGCAGCAGGAACTCAGGGTTGCTTGCCGCCACGTGCATGGCAATCTCTTTGGCCAGCTGAACATCGCCGCCCTTGAGAACAACAGCAACACCGATCTTGTTACCGTGCAGGTAGGTGCCGACAACGTCACCCTCTACACGGACCAGACGACGGATGTTGACGTTTTCGCCAACTTTGGCAACCAGGGCTTCACGAGCCGATTCCTGAGCGGCGATCAGCGGAGCTGCGTCGGTCAGTTTTTCGGCGAACGCTTTTTCTACGCTGGCAGCAACGAAGTTCTTGAAGTCGTCTTGCAGGGCCAGGAAGTCGGTCTGCGAGTTCACTTCCAGCAGTACCGCGGACTTGTCGTCAGCCTTGATGGCGATTGCGCCTTCAGCAGCAACGTTACCCGCTTTCTTGGCAGCCTTGATGGCGCCCGAAGCACGCATATCATCAATGGCTTTTTCGATGTCGCCGCCAGCCTTGGTCAAGGCTTTTTTGCAGTCCATCATGCCTTCGCCAGTACGCTCGCGCAGTTCTTTGACCAACGCTGCAGTAATCTCTGCCATTTCAAAATTCCTCTTGGATAGGTTATCAACCATTCCACCCGATCGAACGGGCGTTCAATTCTTCCCGAACCACCCTTGTTAGCTGCCGCACGTTACAGATAAAGCAGTGGGCGCCGACAAATGGTTTTCGAGGTGGCAAAAAGGGGGCCAAGCCCCCTTTTTGCTTACTGAGTCAACGCCAGGGCGTCAATTACTCAGCTGCAGCTGCCGGAGCTTCTTCAACGAAAACTTCGGTGCCGCCAGCAACGTTGTTGCGACCACGGATAACAGCGTCAGCCATCGAACCCATGTACAGCTGGATAGCGCGGATTGCGTCATCGTTGCCTGGGATGATGTAGTCAACGCCTTCCGGGCTGCTGTTGGTATCGACTACGCCGATAACCGGGATGCCCAGCTTGTTGGCTTCGGTGATCGCGATGCGCTCGTGATCAACGTCGATTACGAACAGAGCGTCTGGCAGACCGCCCATGTCCTTGATACCACCCAGGGAACGATCCAGCTTTTCCAGGTCACGGGAGCGCATCAGCGCTTCTTTCTTGGTCAGCTTGGCGAAAGTACCGTCTTCGGCTTGTACTTCAAGGTCACGCAGACGCTTGATGGAAGCACGGATGGTTTTGAAGTTGGTCAGCATGCCGCCCAACCAGCGGTGGTCGACGTACGGCGAACCGCAACGTGCTGCTTCTTCAGCAACGATCTTGCCAGCGGAACGCTTGGTGCCGACGAACAGAATCTTGTTTTTGCCCTGGGCCAGACGCTCTACGAAAGTCAGAGCTTCGTTGAACATTGGCAGGGTTTTTTCAAGGTTGATGATGTGGATCTTGTTACGCGCGCCGAAAATGTATTTACCCATTTTCGGGTTCCAGTAACGGGTCTGGTGACCGAAGTGCACACCGGCCTTCAGCATATCGCGCATGTTGACTTGGGACATGATAGTTCCTTAATAAGTCGGGTTTGGCCTCCACGTATCCCAATGACCAACCAGCAGCATCAGCTGAAGGCACCCAGGTCATCGTGTCGACACGTGTGTGGATTTAGGCTTTTCGGGGCATCCCCGGAAAGCGGCGCATTTTATATCACAGGGGAGAAAAAAACGAAACCCGGATTCTGAAATCCTGGCGACCACGCAGCTCCATCCCTTGGAATCCGCCCACAATGCACCATTCTATGGAGAGAAGCGATGCACAGAGCGGCGGATTTGCCCTGATCGTCTGTTAGAATTGCGTTTTTCAGGGCTGCGAAGTTCGATTGCGCAACGCCCTTTTCGTTGAGAAGCGCCATCGAGCGCAGAGAGAGCCTGTATGACCGTCACCCTCAAAACCCCCGAGGACATCGCAAAAATGCGCGTCGCCGGCAAACTGGCCGCCGATGTGCTGGAAATGATTGCCGAATACGTCAAGCCGGGTGTGACCACCGATCAACTGAACCAGATCTGCCACGACTATATTGTCAACGAGCAGAAAGCCATCCCTGCCCCGCTGAATTACAAGGGCTACCCGAAGTCGATTTGCACGTCGATCAACCACGTGGTCTGCCACGGCATCCCGAACGACAAGCCGCTGAAAGATGGCGACACCCTGAACATCGACGTCACTGTCATCAAGGACGGCTTCCACGGTGATACCAGCCGCATGTTCCACGTCGGCACCGTGCCGGTCTGGGCCGAGCGTCTGTCGCAAGTGACCCAGGAATGCATGTACAAGGCGATTGAAATCGTCAAACCCGGTTGCCGCCTTGGCGACATCGGTGAAATCATCCAGAAACACGCTGAAAAGAATGGTTTCTCGGTGGTTCGCGAATTCTGTGGTCACGGCATCGGCAAAGTCTTCCACGAAGAACCGCAGATCCTGCATTACGGACGCGCAGGCACCGGCATGGAACTGCAAGCCGGCATGACCTTCACCATCGAGCCGATGATCAACCAGGGCAAGGCTGACACCAAGGTGCTGGGTGACGGCTGGACTGCGATCACCAAGGACCGCAAGCTGTCGGCACAGTGGGAACACACGCTGCTGGTGACCGAGACCGGTTACGAGATCTTCACCTTGCGCAGCGATGACACCATCCCGCGCATTTCGGCCTGATCCGCCCCGCTCCACTCCCAGCCTTATAGAAAGGAAAGCCAATCGATGCCGCAGGTGGATCCAGAACTCTTCGATCGCGGCCAGTTCCAGGCTGAACTGGCCCTGAAGGCAAGCCCCATTGCGGCCTTCAAGAAGGCGATCCGCCAGGCCCGCGAGGTGCTCGACGGGCGCTTTCGCAGCGGCCGGGACATTCGCCGGCTGATCGAGGACCGTGCCTGGTTCGTCGATAACATCCTGCAAAAGGCCTGGGAGCAGTTCAACTGGAGTGAAGACGCCGACATCGCACTGGTAGCGGTCGGTGGCTATGGTCGGGGCGAACTGCACCCGTATTCAGACATTGACCTGTTGATCCTGCTCGACAGCGCCGATCACGAAATCTTCCGTGACTCCATCGAGCGCTTTCTGACGTTACTGTGGGACATTGGCCTGGAAGTCGGTCAGAGCGTTCGCTCGATCGAAGAGTGCGCCGTCGAGGCCCGCGCCGATCTGACGGTGGTCACCAACCTGATGGAAAGCCGCACCATCTGTGGCCCCGAGCGCTTGCGCCAACGCATGCTGGACGTCACCAGCACCGCACACATGTGGCCGAGCAAGGATTTCTTCCTGGCCAAGCGTGCCGAACAGAAGGCCCGTCACCACAAGTACAACGACACCGAATACAACCTGGAACCCAACGTCAAAGGCTCGCCGGGCGGACTAAGGGATATTCAGACGATTCTGTGGGTGGCTCGTCGCGAGTACGGCACCCTGAACCTGCGCGCACTGGCAGGAGAAGGTTTCCTGGTAGAAAGCGAAAACGCCCTGCTGGCCTCGTCCCAGGAGTTCCTGTGGAAGGTGCGTTACGCCCTGCACATGCTCGCTGGCCGTTCGGAAGATCGCCTGCTGTTCGATCACCAGCGCACCATTGCCAAGCTGCTGGGGTTCGAAGGTGACGATGCCAAGCAAGCCATCGAAAACTTCATGCAGCAGTATTACCGGGTGGTGATGAGCATCGCTCAGCTCAGCGACTTGATCATCCAGCACTTCGAAGAGGTCATCCTCGCGCCGGATGATCAAGCGCCGCCGCAGCCGATCAACTCGCGATTCCAGCTCCACGATGGCTACATCGAGGCGCGCAACGACAACGTGTTCCGCCGCACTCCGTTTGCCATGCTCGAAATTTTCGTGCTGATGGCCCAGCAACCGGAAATCAAGGGCGTACGTGCCGATACCATTCGCCTGCTGCGCGAGAACCGGCACCTGATCGACGACGATTTCCGCAACGATATTCGCAACACCAGCCTGTTCATCGAATTGTTCAAGTGCAAGATCGGCATCCATCGCAACCTGCGCCGCATGAACCGTTACGGCATCCTCGGGCGCTATCTGCCGGAATTCGGCTTTATCGTCGGACAGATGCAGCACGACCTGTTTCACATCTATACGGTCGACGCCCACACCCTGAATCTGATCAAACACCTGCGTAAGTTGCAGTACACGCAGGTGTCGGAAAAATTCCCGCTGGCCAGCAAGCTCATGGGCAAACTGCCCAAACCCGAGCTGATCTACCTGGCCGGGCTGTACCACGACATCGGCAAGGGCCGGCATGGCGACCACTCGGATATCGGCGCCGTGGATGCGGAGGCTTTTTGCCAGCGTCACCAACTGCCCGTGTGGGACAGTCGCCTGATCGTCTGGCTGGTGCAGAACCATCTGGTGATGTCGACCACCGCCCAGCGCAAGGACTTGTCAGACCCGCAGGTGATCCACGATTTCGCACAGATCGTCGGCGATGAAACCCGCCTCAATTACCTCTACGTGCTGACCGTCGCCGACATCAACGCCACCAACCCGACGCTGTGGAACTCCTGGCGCGCCAGCCTCCTGCGCCAGCTCTACACCGAAACCAAGCGTGCCCTTCGACGCGGCCTGGAAAACCCGGTTGATCGCGAAGAGCAGATCCGCCAGACCCAGAGCGCCGCCCTGGACATCCTGGTGCGCGGCGGCACCGATCCGGACGATGTCGAGCAGCTTTGGGCGCAACTGGGCGATGACTATTTCCTGCGCCATACCGCCGGCGACGTGGCCTGGCACAGCGATGCGATCCTTCAGCAGCCAGCCGATGGCGGGCCACTGGTGCTGATCAAGGAAACCACTCAGCGCGAGTTCGAGGGTGGCACGCAGATCTTCATCTACGCCCCCGACCAGCACGACTTCTTTGCCGTGACCGTCGCCGCGATGGACCAGCTCAACCTGAACATCCACGACGCCCGGGTCATCACCTCCAGCAGCCAGTTCACCCTCGACA
The DNA here is from genome assembly GCF_054061835.1 of Pseudomonas sp. TE12234. NCBI lineage: Bacteria > Pseudomonadati > Pseudomonadota > Gammaproteobacteria > Pseudomonadales > Pseudomonadaceae > Pseudomonas > Pseudomonas sp. TE12234. The sequence goes on along the minus strand of NZ_JBSSEP010000030.1, from coordinate 2,536 downwards.
CCTACATTGTGCTCGACGCGGATGGCGACTCAATCGGCGATAACCCGGAGCGGGTCAAGGAGATCCGCGACGGACTGACCGAAGCCTTGCGAAATCCGGACGACTACCCGACCATCATCCAGCGCCGGGTCCCCCGCCAGCTCAAGCATTTCGCCTTCGCGCCGCAGGTGACGATCCACAACGACGCCCAGCGCCCGGTCACCGTGCTTGAACTGACCGCTCCCGACCGCCCTGGTCTGCTGGCGCGGATCGGCACGATCTTCCTGGAATTCGACCTGTCGTTGCAGAACGCCAAGATTGCGACCTTGGGCGAACGGGTGGAAGACGTGTTTTTCATCACCGACGCCAACAACCAGCCATTGTCCGACCCGCAGCTGTGCAGCCGGTTACAGGATGCAATCGTCGAGCAGTTAAGCGTCAATCAGGAACCCGATATCAAACTGTCGCGAATCAGTATCTGATATGACAAATTTTCCCCTGTGGAAGCGAGCCAGCCCTTCGTTGTAGCTGGCTTGCCAGCGATGGGCCCAAGAACACCGCGCTTACCCGGCAAGCACGCGTTATCGTTAACGACCATCGCTGGCAAGCCGGCTCCCACAGGAAACATGGGTTGTCCACACCCCGCACCGAACGAGATCTACCGATGAACAACGCTCTGACCCAGCTCCAGCCTTACCCTTTCGAAAAGCTCCGCGCGCTGCTCGGTAGCGTCACGCCAAACCCGGAAAAACGTGCCATCGCACTGTCCATCGGCGAGCCGAAACACCGTTCGCCAAGCTTTGTCGCCGAAGCCCTGGCAAGCAATCTGGATCAGATGGCCGTATACCCGACCACCCTCGGCATCCCGGCCCTGCGTGAAGCCATCGCCGCATGGTGCGAGCGTCGCTTCAACGTCCCGAACGGCTGGATTGACCCGGCGCGCAACGTGCTGCCAGTCAACGGTACCCGTGAAGCGCTGTTCGCCTTCACCCAGACCGTCGTCAACCGTGGCGACGATGCACTGGTGGTCAGCCCGAACCCGTTCTATCAGATCTACGAAGGCGCCGCGTTCCTGGCCGGAGCCAAGCCGCACTACTTGCCATGCCTGGATGAAAACGGCTTCAACCCGGATTTCGACGCCGTTTCACCTGACATCTGGAAACGCTGCCAGATCCTGTTCCTGTGCTCGCCAGGCAATCCGACCGGCGCACTGATCCCGGTCGAAACGCTGAAAAAGCTGATTGCCCTGGCCGATGAGTACGACTTCGTGATCGCTGCCGACGAGTGCTACAGCGAACTGTACTTCGACGAACAAACCCCGCCGGCCGGCCTGCTCAGTGCCTGCGTGGAACTGGGCCGCAAGGACTTCAAGCGTTGCGTGGTATTCCATAGCCTGTCCAAGCGCTCGAACCTGCCGGGCCTGCGTTCGGGTTTTGTCGCCGGTGATGCGGACATTCTCAAAGGCTTCTTGCTGTATCGCACTTACCACGGCTGCGCGATGCCGGTGCAAACCCAACTGGCCAGCGTTGCCGCGTGGAACGACGAAGTGCACGTTCGCGCCAACCGTGCGCTGTACCGCGAGAAGTATGACGCGGTGCTGGAGATCCTCAGCCCGGTCATGGACGTACAGCGCCCGGATGGTGGTTTTTACCTGTGGCCGAATGTGGCCGGTGACGACGCGGCCTTCTGCCGTGACCTGTTCGAACAGGAGCATGTGACCGTGGTGCCGGGTTCTTACCTGTCGCGGGATGTCGATGGCGTCAACCCGGGAGCTGGCCGTGTGCGCATGGCCCTGGTTGCACCGTTGGCTGAATGTGTCGAGGCTGCAGAACGTATCCGCGACTTCATCCAGCGCCGTAAATAAGCGCAATACCTGCAGGAACCGAGTTTGCTCGCGATGGTGTTTTCAAGAGCTCCATCGCCGGCAAGCCCTACTCTTGCTGGACAAACGGTTATTTGACCTGACCGAGTTTCACCCCACTCAAGTCCTGTTCACCCAGCACCTCGCGCAGTACGTCATCGGCAATCTGGTGGACAGACGCCAGACGCTCTGCCCCCAGACAAACCGCAACACCAGCAGCACCAGGAATATAACTGGGCTTCTTGGGCCGTTCTGTAATTCAGAGTCAGGATAAAGCAAGGCAGGGCTTGGCCTTGAAGATTTTGTCCCGTGCAAAACTCTATCTCACACAGTGTGTGATCGTTGTTAAATAGTCTTTGATCTTTGTGTAGTTGGCACAGACGCCAAAGCGAAAGGACTTGCAACGAGAAACAGTCAATACACAGACACCCCGGCGAGCCAATGAGACTGGGGAAAAAATTACCTGGCACCCACACAACCACTAAATCAGGTCGAATACTAAGTAGTCGTTAAACTTTAACGTCTACGGTGAACTCCAATTAATGCCATTGACGCTTTATTTCCTGCCACTGGTTGTCTGACAGCCACTTATCTGCCACCGCGGTACGTGTCAAGGTACCTGTCGCCTTGCTCCTACAGTTGTTAGCCTGTTGCACCCCTAATTTCAGGGCGTTCCGGGTTTAAATACACCGCATC
>NZ_JBSSEP010000029.1:0-43534 GCF_054061835.1 Pseudomonas sp. TE12234 | reverse complement strand
TCGCTCCCGCTGGGGCGCGCAGCGGCCCAAAAAATGGGACTGCTGCGCAGTCCAGCGGGAGCGAGCTCCCTCGCCACAGGTACAGTGTTCGTCCTTAACTGAACAGCATTTCCGCTTCGGCGGGGCTCTTTGATTAGGCGGCGTTCTTCGCCTTGATCTTCTTCAACTCTTCATCCCGCAACTCGCGACGCAGGATCTTGCCAACGTTGGTGGTCGGCAATGCATCGCGGAACTCCACGGAACGCGGCACTTTGTAACCGGTGACATTGGCGCGCATGTGCTCCATCACCTGTTCCTTGGTCAGGTTCACGCCCGGTTTGGCGACGATGAAAATCTTGATTGCCTCACCCGACTTCTCGTCCGGAATACCAATGGCCGCGCATTGCAACACGCCCGGCAGGGTCGCCAGTACGTCTTCCAGCTCGTTGGGATATACGTTGAATCCGGACACCAGGATCATGTCTTTCTTGCGATCGACAATGCGCATGTAGCCATCGGGCTGAATCAGCGCGATGTCACCGGTCTTCAACCAGCCTTCGCTGTCGAGGATTTCATCGGTGGCTTCCTGACGCTGCCAGTAGCCCTTCATGACCTGCGGACCTTTCACGCACAGTTCGCCGATTTCCCCCATTGGCCGTTCCACGCCGGCATCGTCGATGACTTTGCACAGGGTCGACGGCACGGGAATGCCGATGGTGCCGATCTGAATGTTCTGGATCGGGTTGACCGTCGCCACCGGGCTGGTTTCGGTCATGCCGTAACCTTCGCAGATGGCGCAACCGGTGACCGCTTTCCAGCGTTCGGCCGCAGCCAGTTGCAGGGCCATGCCGCCGGACAGGGTGATTTTCAGCGCCGAGAAATCCAGCTTGCGGAAACCTTCGTTATTGCACAGGGCGACAAACAGGGTGTTGAGGCCGACGAAACCGCTGAACTTCCACTTCGACAACTCCTTGACCATCGCCGGCAGGTCGCGCGGGTTGCTGATCAGGATGTTGTGGTTGCCGATCAGCATCATCGCCATGCAGTGAAAGGTGAACGCATAGATGTGGTACAGCGGCAGCGGCGTGATCAGGATCTCGCAGCCTTGATTGAGATTGGAGCCCATCAGCGCCTTGCACTGCAGCATGTTCGCCACCAGGTTGCGGTGGGTCAGCATGGCGCCCTTGGCCACGCCGGTGGTTCCGCCGGTGTATTGCAACACCGCCACGTCGCTGCTGGCCGGGCTGGCTTCCGCCACTGGCTGGCCATGCCCCTTGCTCAACACGTCATTGAACTTGACGGCTTTTGGCAGGTGGTACGCCGGGACCATCTTCTTCACGTACTTGATGACGCTGTTGATCAACAGGCGCTTGAGCGGTGGCAGCAGGTCGGCCACTTCGGTGACGATCACGTGCCTGACGCCAGTCTTTGGCACAACGGTCTCGGCCAGGTGCGCCATGTTGGCCAGGCACACCAGGGCCTTGGCGCCGGAATCGTTGAATTGATGTTCCATTTCCCGCGCGGTGTACAGCGGGTTGGTATTGACCACAATCAAGCCAGCGCGGATGGCACCAAAGACGGCAATCGGGTATTGCAGCACGTTGGGCAGTTGCACGGCGATTCGATCGCCAGGCTGCAAATCGGTATGCTGTTGCAGGTAAGCAGCAAAGGCACCAGACAATTCGTACAGTTCACCGTAGGTGATTGTCTTGCCCAGGTTGCTGAACGCCGGCTTGTTGGCGAAGCGTTGGCAGGATTGCTTCAACACTGCCTGAATATTCGGGTACTCGTCTGGATTGATGTCGGCAGCAATTCCAGCTGGGTACTTATCCTTCCAAAAGTCTTCGTTCATGGAAGCCCACTCCTCAGCAACGCGAATTCAGCACCGCATTTGATGCGATTATTATTGGTGTTTGTTTATTGGTGAGTCTGGCTTTTTACAAGGCCGAGAAGTCACAAAGCGCGCCGAGAGTAGCAGCTTTGCCAAGGGTCGACTAGAGCCAAAAGCGGCCTCTACGGTCACTTTCGTGACTCAAGAATGACAAGCGGTCATTTTAGAGCAAAAATCCTATAAAGCCCTGAAAGCCCCGAAAATCGGGGCTTAAATCTATGCAGGAGCGAGCTTGCTCGCGAAAAACTCGAGGCCGACGCGGGGCATCCGGCTTTACTCGTCATGGTTCAAGACCATCGCGAGCAAGCTCGCTCCTACACCGATCCGCGCAAAGCGCGGCCATTCACCGATCAGGCGATATCGCGCAATTCCCGTCGCAGGATCTTGCCCACCGGCGTCATTGGCAGCGACTCACGCAACACGATGTGCTTGGGCACTTTGTACGCCGTGAAGTTTTCCTTGCAGTACGCCTTCAGCTCTTCAAGGCTGACACCCGTTTCTCGGGCCACCACAAACAACTTCACCGCTTCGCCCGAGCGCTCGTCCGGCACCCCGATGACCGCGCAGTTGGCGACTTTCGGGTGGGCCATGACCACGTCTTCGATTTCGTTCGGGTACACGTTGAAACCCGAGACGATGATCATGTCTTTCTTGCGATCGACAATGCGTACAAACCCGTCAGGGTCGATCACCGCGATGTCACCGGACTTGAACCAACCCTCGGCATCCAGCACTTCGGCGGTGGCTTCGGGCTTCTGCCAGTAGCCCTTCATGATCTGCGGGCCCTTGATGCACAGTTCGCCGCGCTCGCCCAACGGCTGCTCGACGCCTTCATCGTTGATGACCTTCAGCGTGGTGCCCGGCACCGGCAAGCCGACCGTGCCGATGCGCGACTGGTCGCCATAGGGGTTGGTGCAAGCCACTGGCGAGGTTTCCGTCAGGCCGTAGCCTTCGGTGATGCGGCACCCGGTCAGTTGCTCCCAGCGCTCGGCAGTGGCCTTGACCAGCGCGGTGCCGCCGGAATTGGTGAGCTTGAGGCTGGAGAAATCCAGGGTCTTGAAATCCGGATGATCCATCAGCGCGACAAATAGCGTGTTGAGGCCCAACAGTGCCGAAAACCGCCAGTTCTTGAGTTCCTTGATAAAGCCGCCGATGTCTCGCGGATTGGTGATCAGCACGTTATGGTTGCCCGTCACCATCATGCACATGCAGTTCGCCGTGAAGGCATAGATGTGGTACAGCGGCAGCGGCGCGATCATCACTTCCTGGCCTTCGCGCAGCAGCGGGTGGCCGTCGACGGCGGTCTGACTGAGGCAGGCCCGCGCCTGCTGCATATTGGCCACCAGGTTGCCGTGGGTCAGCATCGCGCCCTTGGCCAGGCCGGTGGTACCACCGGTGTATTGCAGCACCGCGATGTCATTGAGGCCGGCGTTCAGCGGCTTGATCCCCAGGCCCCGGCCCAGGCGCAGTGCACTTTTGAAGGAGACCGCCTGGGGCAAGTGATAGGTCGGGACCATTTTCTTGACCTTGCTGACCATGGTGTTGACCAGCCAGCCCTTGGCGGCAGGCATCAGGTCGCCCATCTTCGCTTCGATCAGGTACTGCAGGTCGGTGTCGGGCACTACTTCCTGGACTTTGGCACCGAACATGTTCAGGTACACCAGCGCTCGGGCACCAGAATCCTTGAACTGATGACGCATCTCCCGAGCGGTGTACAGCGGGTTGGTATTGACCACGATCAACCCGGCGCGCAACGCGCCGAACACGGCGATCGGGTAATGCAGGACGTTGGGCATCTGCACCGCGATGCGATCCCCCGGCACCAGGTCGGTGTGGGCTTGCAGGTAACCGGCGAAGGCCGCGCTATGGCGTTCCAGTTCAGCGTAGGTCAGGGTGACACCCATGTTGCTGAACGCCGGGCGGTCAGCAAACTTCTTGCAGGAACGTTCGAACACCTCGATCACCGACTTGTAGGCACCCGCTTCAATGTCCAGGGGCACGCCGGCCGGGCGTTTGTCATTCCAGAAATCAGGTTGCATTGTTCTTGTCCTCTTTACCTGAACCTATCCGGGGCCGCTTTTCTGTCATTTCTCTCGATATCCCTCTACAAGCAGAAAAGCGAAAAGCGGAGCTTCACGGACACTAGCAGCTATGGCGAATCAGGCAAATATGCACACGGGCGTCATAGATCGTGTGAATCTTCCTGCCGTGGCGTGGGCTGATCAGACGCCCGATGCAGGATGCGCTATACAATGCAACCAAGCCGTATCCCTTGCAGCACTGCCGCCTCTATGGAAAGGAACCGCGATGATCCACAACACTTTCTGGCTGACCACCAGCGACCACAGCCGTCTCTTCGTCAACCAGTGGCTACCGGCAGGCAGTCTGAAGGCCGTGATCCTGTTGGCTCACGGCATGGCGGAACACAGCGGCCGCTATGCACGCCTGGCGGAAAAATTCTGCGATCAGGGCTACGGCGTGTATGCACCGGACTTGCGCGGACATGGCAAAACTGCCGAAACCGGGACCCTCGGCCATTTCGCCGACACCGACGGCTGGGTCAAAGTGGTAGGCGACCTGGCGCGCCTCAACCAGCACATCGGCCAGCAGCATCCCGGCGTGCCGATTGTGCTGCTGGGTCACAGCATGGGCAGCTACATCGCTCAGGGTTATCTGCTGCACCACAGCGCCAGCCTGCACGGGGCGATTCTCAGTGGTTCGAACTTCCAGCCCGCGGCGCTTTATCGCGCGGCGCGTCAAATCGCCCGCTTCGAACGTATGCGCCAAGGCCCCAAGGGCCGCAGTGCGCTGATCGAATGGTTGTCATTCGGCTCGTTCAACAAGAAATTCAACCCGGCGCGCACCCGGTTCGACTGGCTCAGCCGCGATCCGGCGGAAGTCGATCTGTACGCCAATGACCCGCTCTGTGGCTTTCGCTGCACCAATCAACTGTGGATCGATTTGCTCGGCGGGTTGCAGCAAATCAGCAAAGCGTCCAATCTCGCTCAGATCGATCCGGGCCTGCCACTGCTGGTGATCGGCGGCGAATGTGATCCGGTGAGCGAAGGCAAACGTCTGAAAGATCTGGCCAATGCCCTGCGCAAGGCCGGCAGCCAGAGCCTGCAACTGACTATTTACCCGCAGGCGCGACACGAACTGTTCAACGAGAGCAACCGCGATGAAGTGACCGCCGACGTGCTGGCCTGGATCGCCCAGGCCCTGAGCAACCGCCGGCCACCCCGAACCGAATAGCTTTTTTGTGAATTTTTTTATTCGTCACAGGAATTGAGACAGATGACCCAGGTTACCAACACCCCTTACGAAGCCCTCGAAGTCGGCCAGACCGCCAGCTACAGCAAGACCGTCGAAGAGCGCGACATTCAGTTGTTCGCCGCGATGTCGGGCGACCACAATCCGGTACACCTGGACGCCGAATACGCCGCCAGCACCATGTTCAAGGAGCGTATCGCCCACGGCATGTTCAGCGGCGCGCTGATCAGTGCGGCAGTGGCTTGTGAGTTGCCTGGGCCGGGCACCATTTACATCGGCCAACAGATGAGCTTCCAGAAGCCGGTTAAGATTGGCGACACCCTGACGGTGCGTCTGGAGATTCTCGAGAAACTGCCGAAGTTTCGTGTACGTATTGCCACTCGCGTGTTCAACCAGCGTGATGAGCTGGTGGTGGATGGCGAAGCGGAGATTCTGGCGCCGCGCAAACAGCAGAGCGTGACCCTGACCGAGTTGCCGGCGATCAGCATCGGTTGATCCACCACTAACCTGTGGCGAGGGAGCAAGCTTCCTCGCCACAGGCACAATTCAGCGCTCACCCTCCTGCACCTGCACGCTCGCCGTCATCCCCGCACTCAGATTCAGCCCTTCGGGCACCTTGTCCAGCTTGATCCGCACCGGAATCCGTTGCGCCAGCCTGACCCAGTTGAAAGTCGGCTCCACTTCCGCCAGCAATTGACCATCGGGCGTGGTATTGCGATCGGTAATGCCGCGGCTGATGCTTTCCACGTGTCCCTGCAACGCCTCCCCGGCGCTCATCAACCAGACTTTCACCGGATCGCCGACGCGAATCCGCGGCAGTTTGGTTTCTTCGAAATACGCCTGCACATAGAAGGTTGAATCGTCGATCAACGCCATCACCGACTGCCCGGCATTCACGTAATTGCCTTCGGCCAGGCGCAAGTTGGTGATGTGGCCATTGCGCGGCGCGTGGACCTGGCTGCGGGCCAGGTTGATTTCCGCCATCTTGGCTTCAGCCTGGGCTTCACGCAGTTCGCCACGGGCGATGCCAGCATTGATTTGTGCGTTCTCACGCAGTTCGGCGCTGATCGCTTGCGGCCCGAGACTGGCGCGACGGCTGGCTTCGCGCTCACGCAAACTGAGTTGTTGCTGGCGGGTCTGCACCACCGCCTGGGCCTTCTCGAGCGCGGCTTCGAAACGGTCACGGTCGATACTCAACAGCAGATCGCCGGCCTTCACCTGTTGATTGTCATAAGCCTTGAGTTCTCGCACCCAACCCGACACGTCAGGGGAAATCACCACCACATCGGCACGGATTCGCGCATCGCGAGTCCAGGGCGTGAGCATGTAGTACTGCCATAAATGGAACCCGGCAAAAATCGCCACTGCCACCAGACACAGGGTTACTGCGACACGTACGGGGGTACGCATATTCAACTCCTTATAAGGGACCGAGGACGACGGTGATCCCGGTCAATACACAGACGTACAAGGCGCAATCGAAGAGAGCTTCATGCCAGATCCAGCGACTCATCGGGGTCAGCCGCAACAGCAGGCGCAAGGCGCCCGTCACCAGCAGCGCCAGCACCACATAAATCAGAAACGGACTGAGCAGCACGCCGCCCACCGCCCACTCACGCAAGCCCATGAACCTCCTCCTGCTGGCGGCACCAGGCACGCCAGCTGTTTTGCAATTGCAGCACCGCGCCCTGGGCCAGCTTCACCGCGTCGTCAGGGGGCAAGGCATACAGGGTTTGCAACAAGATTTCGCTCGACTCGGCCAACGCCTCGGCACGACTGCCGGCCGGGCCTTGTTGCAGGACTTTTTCCAGTTGTTCCAGATAACGCTGTTGCGGCGCGCTGACCGGTAACTGCGCCACCTCCAGGCTCAAGCGCAGGTGCAGCAGTTCATCGCCGATGTCCAGGCCCAGCAAGCCATCGTCCCAGCGACTGCGTGCCGGCTCCGGCAGCTCCGGATAATGCCGCGCCAATTGCAGCAAACGATCAGCCATGCGCCCGCCGAACCAGCTCTCGGCCCCGGCCAGATTGCGCCGGGTCAGGCGCACCAGGTCGTCAAGGGTCGCGGCCAACAGGCGTCGGCCATGCCAGGTCGGATTGCGCAGGATCAGCAAATGAAAGGCCAGCACCGCCGCCCCCACGCCGATCACCATGGCTTGCGCACTGTTGAAAAACACCGCAACGTCGAAACTCATCTGATTCAACGGTGCCACCAGCACAATGAAGTGCAGGCAGAACGAGGTCGCCGTGGCGCCAATCTGCGGTTTGGCCATGCCCAGCGCCCCGAAAAACAATGGCACGCCCAGGCCCATGCAGAGCATCGCGAAACCGCTCCATTGTGGCAGCAGGATCTGCCCGACGATGAAGGCCGCCGGGATGGCCAGGAAAATCCCGCGCATGAAACTCATGCCGATCTGCGCGCCGTTCTCACGGCTGGCGAACAGGCTGCACACCACACACGTCAGCACTAACGCCCCAGTCGCGGCGGGCCATGCCGTCGCCAACCAGAAACTCGAAACCACCAGAAAGGCCAGCGCGCTGCGGGCACCGAACACCAGCGCCAGGGACAGGTCACGGTGCGGGGTCAGGGATCGTGGCGGGTCAAGGGTTTCACCGCCCTGCTCCACCGCTTGCAGCGCCATACCGGCCGCCAGCGCGGTGTCCATCAACAAGGTCAGCCGCACCAGGCAGTAGCTTTGCGCGGAGCTTATGTGCGGGTCATGGGACGCATCAAGCAAGCGTGGGCGCAAGGCTTGCAACGTCGCGGGGTCGCCACTGTTCAGTGCCTCCTGGACTTCGCTCATCCAGGGCAATAATTGCGCCGATTCCTGGGGCACCAACTGCTTCCACTGACGACGTACCGAACGGGCGATGCGCAGCAGCATCAACAGTTTCTGACTCAGACCACTGATGGCGCGCGCACGTTGCCGGCCGCGACGGCCTTCAAACCAGGCGTGTTCGCGCTGGGCATCTACCGCGACGATTCGGCCGAGGATTTCCAGCAAACCCTTTCGCGCCTGACCATCGCCGGCCAGGGTCGCGCGCGCGGCGTTCATACCACTTCGCCAGGCCGCACGGGCCTGATCTGCCAGTTGCAGCTCGACCCGCATCGGCCAGAGCAAGGCGCTGCTGGCGGTGGCACAGACAATCCCCAGGCTAATTTCCGTGCAGCGCGCCACGGCCTGATCGAACACCGTCAGCGGATGGGCAATGGCCGGCAAGGCAATGATCGCCACCGTGTAGCCGGCCAGTACAAATGAATAGGACCAGGCACTGCGAAGCAAGGTCGAACTCGCCGTGCACAGCCCGAGCCACAGCGCCAAGGCCAACAGGAACAGCCACGGCGCCTGGGCGAAAATGCCCATGAACACCACCGACATGATCGTCCCGACCAATGTACCCAACAGTCGCGCCAAGCCCTTTTGCAGCACCATGCCGGACAATGGCTGCGCCACGATGAACGCCGTCATCAGCGCCCAGGCCGGTTGCTCCAGTCCCCAACGCAAGGCCAGCCACAGCGCCAGGCCTCCGCCGATCAGGGTCTTGATCGCGAATTGCACAGCGCGGAGGTCAGGCGCAAACAAAGCCTGGAAAGTGATAGGCACGAAATGGACTCTTGAAGGGACGATTTAACGATAGACGGCTTCGGTGAACAACTTGAGAAACAAATTATTAGCTAGCTATCCATATCCCGTCCAGCACTCATTCCAAGGCACAAAAAAACGCCAGACTGGCTGGCGTTTTTGACAGCAAACGTACGCTTACGAGCGTGCGCGCGCCTGGTTACGCAGGGCTTTTACCTGATCGTGATTGCGTTGCACGCCGTGATACTGACGCTCAACGAGGTCGCGAATACCCACCAGGTTATGCTTGTTGATTTTCTCCATGGCTTCTCGGTAGGCCTTCAAGGCATGGTCTTCACCACGCTCGGCTTCATTGAGCACGGCTTCTTCGTCTTTGCCGGTGAACATCGACTTCACGTCGACCCAGCGACGGTGCAAGTCGCCGCTGACACTGGTGGACGTTTCCGGATCGCCGCCCATGGAACGAACCGCATTCTGCAGTTCGGAAGCCGCCGTGGCGCACTCGGCGGAACGTTGCACGAACAGGGTCTTGAGTTCTGGGTGTTTAATGTCTTCAGCGCAAGTCTTGAACCCTTCCTGACCGTCCTTGCTGGTTTCAATCAGGTCGTTGAGTACAGAAATCGCTTCTTTATTCACGTCGGTCATTTTTCAATTCCTTGCGGTTGGATGAAAGGTGCTATAGGTGTTGCACCTCGCATGCCAGCTTTCGACCGAGCAATTACCCTATGTATTTCAATCAGTTATGAATATCGGCTAAATCTGTATCCGTTTCTTTTGCATGATCTGTCATTTGGCCTGCATGCAGAATGCCTGTATTTTCCAGACTGATTGAATCCAGGCGATTGATAGATGAACCCTGAAAAGCTCGAATTGCTGATGACTCGCCAGATGCCCTTCGGCAAATACAAGGGCCGAATCATTGCCGACCTGCCCGGCCCCTACCTGAACTGGTTTGCCCGGGAGGGATTTCCCCACGGCGAACTGGGTGGTCTGTTGGCCCTGATGCAGGAAATCGATCACAACGGCTTGTCTGAATTGCTCGAACCCTTGCGCGCCAAACATGGCAAACCTGCACCACGTCATTGACATCCACTCTTCGAGTTGCCCATGCCCGATAACACCCGCCGTGCCCGTGATGAATCCTTCTGGCGGACGTTCGCCGATCGCTACGATGTCCAGCCCGGCCCGATCAACCTGGAAAACGGTTACTTCGGACGCATGTCGCGCACGGTGGTCGAGGAATATCAGCGCAACATCGAGCTGATCAACCGCAGTAACTCGGTATACGTACGCCAGCGCTTTGAAGCGAGCGACGGCCTGAAGATCCGTGCACAGGTGGCCGAACTGATTGACGTGCCCGCCGAAGCTGTCGCGCTTACCCGTAATGCCTCGGACGGCTTGCAGTCACTGATCCGTAACTACAACCGCCTTCAGCCGGGCGACCAGGTGTTGATGTGTGATCTGGAGTACGACACGGTCAAGGGCGCCATCCGCTGGCTGGCGCGTCATCGGGGCGTCGAAGTGATCGAAATCGAACACCGGCATCCCGCCAGCTTCGACAGTTTGCTGACCACCTACCGCGATGCTTTCGAGCGTTATCCACGGCTCAAGCTGATGGCCCTGACCCACGTCACCCATCGCACGGGTCTGGTGATGCCGGTACAGGCGATTGCCGCCGCAGCCAGGGAACACGGGGTCGACGTGATTCTCGATGGAGCCCATGCATTGGGCCAGTTGGAGTTCGATCTTGAAGAGCTTGGCATCGCTTTCGCCGCCTATAACCTGCACAAGTGGGTCGGCGCGCCGCTGACCCTGGGCTTCCTCTACATTGCCCCTGAACGCCTGGCTGACATCGACCCGGACATGGGCGAGATGCATTTCCCGATGACCGACATTCGCGCCCGTACGCCTTACAGCACCCCGAACATCCCGGCGTTACTGACCCTGCCGCTGGTGCTCGAGGAGCATTGGGCCATGGGCGGTGCCGCCGCCAAGGGGATGCGGCTCAATTACCTGCGCAACCTGTGGGTTCGAGCAGCGCATGAGCTGCCGGGCATTGAAGTGCTGACGCCGGATGACCCAAGACTGTATTGCGGCATCACCTCGATGCGTTTCACCGCACACAACGATCAGCAGCTGATGGTCGAGCGGCTGCTCAACGACTACAACCTGTTCACCGTAATGCGCAGCGGCGCGGCCTGCGGTCCCTGCATTCGCATTACGCCGGGACTGACCACCACCGCTGCCGACATGGCCCAACTGATCACGGCGCTGACCGAGCTGAGTTGACTCACACCGTGAACTTGTCGAAGTCCTCGGGCTTGATCCGGGATGACGCCGCGAAGGTGTCGATGCCAATGGTCATTTGCCCGAAAAAGCCGTCTTCATTGGAGTCTCGACCGAGAGTGTGGATGTTCAGGGTCGAGGCTTCGCCGCCCATGTTCTGATAGAAAAAGTCTTGATCGTTACTCAGTGCGGGGATGGCGCGACCGCTGTACTCCCGGGCATTGAGCACCGAGCGCGCGGCGACCTCGGGGAAGTACAACTGACCGACCCACGCGACGTGTCGCTCCTGCAGGTAGTTGTTTCCGCTGGTGATGCGAACGGCGACATGGATGTGCAAGGTGCGGCCGGCATAAAACCCCGGACAGATCGTGGTGAACCGGGCGATGCCTTTCTTGTCGGTGAATTGCCCGCCGCGCAGGTACGTATCGTCGTCGGTTCGCGGGACCGAGCCGATGTCTTCGGCATCGACTTCCACATCCGGGTTGACCTTGCTCCAGCCGGAATACGCGCCCCGTGCATTGCAGTGCCAGATGTCCACCAGCGCGTCGGTGACGGGTTGGCCGGTCATGGCGTCGACGATGGCCAGCCGCAACACCAGCGGAATGCCATCGGCACCTTCGCTGATATTGCGTCTGATCAGTTTCGGGTTGCGGAAATAGGGGCCGGCAATCTGTTCCGGTGAAAGCAGGTAAACGGGTGCTGCTGAAGTGTTGTCGTCCATGACGTTCTCTCTTCCATAAGATGAACGCAGGCTAGCACTGGCCAAAACACGTCATGCGGTAAGTATGTATCGCATGATGTCCCTGTGGGAGCGAACGTGCTCGCACACCTGTTTTTTTGCGGGCAAAAAAAACGGTGCGCCGACCAAGCGCACCGAAAAGCCGTAGAACACACAACGAGGTGTCAGGTGAAGCGGATCAGTCCAGCAGCGCCAAGGCTTCGGCGGTGCATTCCTGAATGCGGGCCCAGTCGCCGTTCTTGATCCACTCGGGATCAAGCATCCAGCTACCGCCCACGCACATGACGTTTTTCAGCGCCATGTAGCTTTTGATATTGGCCGGGCCGACGCCGCCGGTCGGGCAGAATTTCACTTCGCCGAACGGGCCGCCCAGTGCCTTGATGGCCGCGACGCCGCCGCTGACTTCAGCCGGGAACAGCTTGAAGCGGCGATAGCCCAGACCATAGCCTTCCATGATGCCCGAAGCGTTGCTGATGCCCGGCAACAGTGGAATCGGGCTGGCGACGCTGGCTTCCAGCAGGTCACGGGTAATGCCCGGCGTCACGATGAACTGCGAACCGGCAGCTTCCGCGGCCGCCAGCATGTGGCGATCGAGCACGGTGCCGGCACCGGTCACCAGTTCCGGACGCTGCTCACGCAGGATCTGGATGGCCTTGAGGCCGAACTGCGAACGCAGGGTCACTTCCAGAGCGGTCAGGCCACCGGCGGCGAGCGCATCGGCCAGCGGCAGAATGTCCTGCTCGCGAGCGATGGTGATCACCGGCAGAATCCGCGCCTTGGCACAGAGGCTGTCGATCAGTTCAACTTTGTCCGCCATGGAAACGGTCGGGGATGGGTTTGTCATAGCGGCTGTTCCTTGGCTCATGGGCACCAGTAAATCTCTAACGTGGGTTGCAAAAACGCGCGAATCGGCAATGCGGCGACATCGTCACCAGCCAGTGCGGTGTTCAGGGTGGTCAGCTTCGACTGACCGGAAATCGACAGCACTTTATGTTTGGCCGAAGCCAGCAGCGCACGACTCATGGTCAGGCGCTGATGCGGCACGGTCGGCGCCAGCATCGGGTAGCAACGACGCGTGCCATCGGCTTTCAAGGCGTCGGCGAGGTTAGGGCTGTTGGGGAACAGCGATGCGGTATGACCGTCGTCGCCCATGCCCAGCACCAGCACATCGATTGCCGGCAATTCAGCCAGCAAACGGTCGGCCTGTTCAGCCGCCTGTTCAAGGTTGGCAGTGGCGCTGTACAGGCTCAGGAACTGCGCCTTGGCCGCCGGCCCTTGCAGCAGATACTTCTTCAGCAGGCCGGCATTGCTGTCGGCGTGCTCGATCGGTACCCAACGCTCATCCGCCAGGCTGACCACCACGTTTGACCAGTCCAGCGCCTGCTTGGCCAGGTGCTGGAAAAACGCCACCGGGCTGCGACCACCGGACACCACCAGTGTTGCGGTGCCTTGGGCGTCGATGGCCTCGCGCAGTTGTTTGGCCACGCCCAGCGCCAAGCCTTCAGCCAGTTGCGCCGGGTTCTTGAACTCACGGGCGCTGACGCCCTGAGGCAGTTTCAAATCAGATATCGCCATACCACGACCTCCCGTCCCGCGTGATCAGAGCAATGGAGCTCATCGGCCCCCAGGACCCGGCCGCGTACGGCTTGGGCGCATCACCGGATTTTTTCCACCCGGCGATCAACTGGTCACACCACTTCCACGCGGCTTCGATTTCATCTTTACGGACAAACAGGTTCTGATTGCCGCGCATCACTTCCAGCAACAACCGCTCGTAGGCATCGGGAATCCGTGCGCTGCGCCAGGTGTCGGAAAAATTCAGCTGCAACGGACCGCTGCGCAGCTGCATGCCCTTGTCCAGGCCTTGTTCTTTGGTCATGACACGCAAGGAAATGCCTTCGTCCGGTTGCAGGCGGATAATCAGCTTGTTGCTGATTTGCAGGCGTTGCTCGGGAGCGAAGATGTAATGCGACGGTTCCTTGAAGTGGATGACGATCTGCGAGAGCTTCTGCGGCATGCGCTTGCCGGTACGCAGGTAGAACGGCACGCCGGCCCAGCGCCAGTTGCGGATGTCGGCACGCAGGGCGACGAAGGTTTCGGTGTCGCTCTGGGTGTTGGAATTGGGTTCTTCCAGGTAACCCGGCACCGGTTTGCCTTCGCTGTAGCCGGCGATGTACTGGCCGCGCACCACTTGAGTGGTCAGGCCTTCCGGGCTGATCGGCGCCAGCGCCTTGAGGACTTTGACTTTTTCGTCGCGGATGCTGTCTGCGGACAGGTCGGCCGGCGGATCCATGGCGATCAGGCAGAGCAGTTGCAGCAGGTGATTCTGGATCATGTCCCGCAGCTGACCGGCCTTGTCGAAGTAACCCCAGCGGCCTTCGATCCCGACCTTCTCGGCCACGGTGATTTCCACGTGGGAGATGTAGTTCTGGTTCCACTGGGTTTCGAACAGGCTGTTGGCGAAACGCAGGGCGATCAGGTTCTGGACCGTTTCCTTGCCCAGGTAGTGGTCGATGCGATAAGTGCGGTTTTCCGGGAAGAACTGCGCCACGGCATCGTTGACCTTGCGCGAGGATTCCAGGTCCGAGCCGATGGGTTTTTCCAGCACCACGCGGGTGTTTTCCGCCAGGCCGACCTTCGCCAGGTTTTCGCAGATCGCGCCATACACCGCTGCCGGCGTGGCGAAATAGGCAATCACCCGCTGTGCGCTGCCGGCCATCTCAGCCAGGGCCACATAGTCTTCGGATTTGAGGAAGTCGACGTGCAGGTAGCTCAGGCGGGCCAGGAAGCGTTCGACCACGGCATCGTCCAGCTCTTTGGCACCGACGTAGCGGCGCAGCTCGGCGGCGATGAACGCCAGGTGCTGCTGTTCGGTACCTGGCTCACGGGCCAGCGCGATGATCCGCGTGTCCTCGTGCAGGAGGCCCGCACCATCGAGTTGATAAAGGGCAGGAAACAGCTTGCGCAGGGCCAGGTCGCCAAGGGCGCCGAACAAGGCAAAGGTGCACGGTTCAACCGTAATCGAAGGCATGATGTTTGTTCTTTTATCAAGTTAAGCTACAAATACCTTTTTTCAAGGCATCACTCAAGGGAAAATGTAGTAATAACCACAACATTTTCGCAAAATACAGATTCCGAGTGGTGGTCGGTCAGAGCCATCAGTAGGATAGGCCACCGTTATGGGCCACACCAAAGGCCCTTTTTGCATTAGCCGCGCGCTTATCGGCGCCGGTGAATCAAGGAAACTCACTATGGACCGCGTGCGAAATTTACTGGAACAGATCCAGAATCGCCTTGAAGAGCTGAACAAGGCCGAACGCAAAGTCGCCGAGGTGATCCTGCTCAACCCACAGCAGGCCACTCGCTTCAGCATCGCCGCCCTCGCCCAGGCCGCCTCGGTCAGCGAACCGACGGTCAACCGGTTCTGCCGTTCATTTGGCGTCAGCGGTTACCCCGAACTCAAGCTGCAACTGGCCCAAAGCCTGGCCAGTGGCGCGGCGTACGTCAGCCGTGCGGTGGAAGCCGACGATAATCCGGAAGCCTACACCCAGAAAATTTTCGGCAGCGCCATCGCCTCCCTCGACAGTGCCTGCCAGGCCCTCGATCCGAACCTGATCAGCCGCGCCGTCGACCTGTTGATCCAGGCCCGGCAGATCCACTTCTTCGGCCTCGGCGCCTCGGCCCCGGTGGCCCTGGATGCGCAGCACAAGTTCTTTCGTTTCAACCTGGCCGTGACCGCCCACGCTGACGTGCTGATGCAGCGCATGATTGCGTCCGTGGCGCATACCGGCGAGTTGTTCGTGATCATTTCCTACACCGGACGCACCCGCGAACTGGTGGAAGTGGCGCGCATCGCCCGGGAAAACGGCGCGTCGGTACTGGGTTTGACCGCCGAGAACTCGCCGCTGGCCAAGGCCAGTACCCTGAGCCTGAACATTCCGCTGCCGGAAGACACTGACATCTACATGCCGATGACTTCGCGGATCATCCAGCTCACCGTGCTGGACGTGCTCGCCACCGGCATGACCTTGCGCCGTGGCGTGGATTTCCAGCCGCATTTGCGCAAGATCAAAGAGAGTTTGAATGCGAGCCGGTATCCGAT
The DNA here is from genome assembly GCF_054061835.1 of Pseudomonas sp. TE12234. Taxonomy (NCBI): domain Bacteria; kingdom Pseudomonadati; phylum Pseudomonadota; class Gammaproteobacteria; order Pseudomonadales; family Pseudomonadaceae; genus Pseudomonas; species Pseudomonas sp. TE12234. Next base: position 27,686 of record NZ_JBSSEP010000029.1, on the reverse strand, counting down.
GGGTGACGAGTTTAATTGATCCGAAATCTGCGCTGAACGGTCCTGCCTCATCGCTGGCAAGCCAGCTCCCACAGGTTTCATTGGCGTTCGCGAATTTCAGGTTCGGCGCGGACGCTGTGGGAGCTGGCTTGCCGGCGATGGGGCCAGCAGCAACAGCACAAATCTAACCCCCCGCCCGCGCCTGCAAGCTCAAATGCGCCCGCTCCCCCGGCTTCAGGCACAGGCTGTCGGTGCCACCGCTCGCCGCTTCCACACAGACAAACTCCGACACCTCATTCCAGGTCACGCCAAGCAACGGCCGCGACCCCGGATGCCAGACCACCGTATCGGCCGCCTCCCCCGTGTCGATGCACAATGCCCGCTGCCAGGCGTGGTCGTTGAGCTGCAGTTCGCCATCGTGCTGGAACACTCGCTGACAGCCGCCCTCCACGCGTAACTCGCCTTCCTGCTGACATATCTGCCGATTCAATTGGTCATAACCCTGCGCGCCCTCCAGCCCAGACAGCGCTACCTCACCGACGTCACCAATACGCCAGTAAGCATGCAAAGCCTGGCTCAGCCGGCACGGCAGGCTGTCCTGATGCTCGGTGCTCAGGCGCAGATCCATGCGCTCGCCGAGGTGCGCGTGCAGGTCCACTTGCCAGTCGCACAATTGAAGTTGCCAGTGCAATCGCACCCCATCGTCATCATGGCTGCTGTCGATCAGTTTCCAGTCGATCAACCGCGCCCAGCCATGGGACGGCCAGGCGTTTTCACTTGGATGACGGCCATACCACGGCCAGCACACCGGTACGCCGCCACGAATGGCACCGACCTGCGGCCACTTCGCCGCACACCACAGCCACGGTTTCTGACCCTTGGGCTGGAAATGCAGCAACTGCGCGCCCTGACGACTGAACACCGCCTGACACAGTGGATGATCGATCACCAACACGTCGCGCTTCTGATAGCGCTCCCACGCAAACACCGGACGTTCGCGCAAGGATTTGAAGAAGCGTTGTAGTGGATGCTCAAGCATGTGCCACGGTCCTGAAAAACATGGGTGTACTAACAGTCACTGAAATGATCTGTGGCGAGGGAGCTTGCTCCCGCTGGGGTGCGAAGCACCCCCAACAGAAGGCCTGCTGCGCAGTCCAGCGGGACGGTGCGACGACTCGACAAGCTCCCTCGCCACAAAGGCAACCAGCAAGCCCGCCGGGTCAACCGCAAAAAAAAGCGGACAGCCTTGGCTGTCCGCAAAAATGCGCACATGGAGAAGAGCTTATCGCAACAGCGTCAGAACACCGACTGAATTTTCAGGCCGGCCACCAGCGCGTTGTCGACTTCATCCACACCACCCGGGTGCGTGATGTATTGCAGGTTGGGACGCACGGTCAGCCAGTTGGTCACGTGGAAACCGTAGTTGATCTCGTAGTTGTATTCGGTTTCACGAATCGGCGAGAACACCGGATCGTTGTAATCCGAAACGCCATTGGACGCATTGACCAGCTCAGCGTTTTTCTTCACGTCATCGTTGACATGGATACGGGCGAAACCGATGCCCACATCATCTTTCGGACGCGCGTCGAACGGGCCCTTGTACACAAACATCAGCGACTGGTAGTTGTCGATGAAGTTGGTGTCCTTGTCGTGGAAAGTGGCGTTGGCGGCGATGTTCAGACCGCGAGAAGCATCACCGTTGTGGCTGGTGAGTTGCTGTTGCGCGACGAACCAGTAGCCGTGCTTGCTATCGTGGACACGATAAGGGTTGCCGGTGGTCGCGGCGTTCTGGCCATTGTCGTCCTCGAGCACGTCGTTGGCCGGGGCGGTACTTTTGTAGTAACCGACACGGTATTCGCCAGGCAGGCTGTTGACCTTCGGCGACCAGACCAGTTCGACCGGCAACACGGTGCCCGCCGTACCGCTGCCGCTGAGCTTGAAGCCGTTACCGTGCTCCAGCTGCGACGGGTTCTGGTTGTACGCGCCAATCTGAGCGTAGAGCTCGTCATTGATGTTGTACTTCACGCGGATCGCCGCCTGGCTGACCGGCCAGTTGTACCAGATGTTGGTCGCCCAGTTACCCACCTGGGAACCGCAGAACGCCAGGTTCTGGAATTCGCACGGGAAGGTGTTGAAGTCTTCGCCTTCACCGAAGTAACCGGCCTTGACGTCCAGCTTGTTGTCGAAGAATTGATGCTGAATCCACAACTGGGTCAGACGGACCATATGGCCACGACCGTAGACTTCCTGGGAGGAACTCAAGGTGCCGGCACGCGGGTCACCGATACGGTCATTGGAAATGTTCTCACCGTTACGGTTGGTGAGCTGGATCTTGGCCTGGGTATTGTCCCAGCCCAGCAGTTTTTGCAGATCCAGCGCGGCCCCCAGGCCAAACTGGTCGGAGTAGCGCGCAGTCTTGTCGTCGTTAAACCCGCCATGCAGGTTGCCGCCGACTTCCCCGACGTAGTCCATCTTGATGTCGATGCCTTGCTCGATCAGCTTGGTACGCTCGCCACCCCAATCGCCCGTCATCCACTTGGAGTCGGAGCTGAACGCTTCATCGGCCATCGCATTACCGGCCAGAACCAGTGCTGCCGCTGCTGACACCTGGCAGATCAACCGGGCCTTGTTCTTCATCTTCATCCCTACATCCTCGTTTTATTGTTATTAACTTTTTGATTAACGCGGTTACAACGGTTGCGACGGATGACAGGCCACCCGTCACGTATCCCCCCTGCAGGAGCGAGCTTGCTCGCGATAAACCTGAGAACACCGTGGGGTGTCAGGTTTCCGGTGTCATCGTTGACGTCCATCGCGAGCGGGCTCGCTCCTACCGTTTTCTTGTTCAGCGGCCTTTGAATTGCGCGACGTTGGCGGCGTGCGCTTCGGCCTTCGGCACACCTGCAACCCCCAGGCGCTCCCCGGTCTTGGCATCGAACAGCAGCACTTTGGCCGGATCGAACTGCAGGGTCAGGGTCTCGCCCACGGCCGGAGCGACGTCCGGCGCCAGGCGGCAGCAGACCTTGGTGTCGTTGAGGTTGACGAAGACCAGGGTGTCCGGACCGGTCGGTTCGGTGACCTGGACTTCCGCGCGAATGGTCGGCAAATCGTTGGCTCCGCCGTTCGCCAGAACGATCTGTTCCGGACGCATGCCGAGGATCACTTCACGGTCTTCGAGACCGGCGTCCTGCATGCTCAGCGGCAATTCGCAGCGCGCCTGGCCGCTGTCGAGCAATGCCAGCAGACGACCGTCCTTGCGTTGCAGACGCAGGGGGATGAAGTTCATCGGCGGCGAACCGATGAAGCTCGCCACGAACAGGTTGGCCGGGTTGTTGTAGATGTCTTTCGGCGTGCCGAACTGCTGGATGATGCCGTCCTTCATCACCGCCACTTTGTCGCCCAGGGTCATGGCTTCGATCTGGTCGTGTGTCACGTAGACAGTGGTCGTCTTCAGACGCTGGTGCATCAGTTTCATTTCGGTGCGCATCTCGACCCGCAGCTTGGCGTCGAGGTTGGACAGCGGTTCGTCGAACAGATAGATCTTCGGACGGCGTGCCAGCGCCCGACCCATCGCCACGCGCTGTTGCTGACCACCGGACAGCTGGCCCGGCTTGCGATTGAGCAGGTGTTCGATCTGCAACAGCTTGGCCACGCGAGCCACTTCCTCATCGATGGCCGACTGGCTCATCTTGCGGATCTTCAGTCCGAACTCGATGTTCTCGCGCACGCTCATGGTCGGGTACAGCGCGTAGGACTGGAACACCATCGCGATGTCGCGATCCTTCGGACTCATGCCGCTGACGTCCTGGTCGCCGATCATGATCGCGCCGCCGGTAATGGTTTCAAGGCCGGCGATGCAGTTCATCAGGGTCGACTTGCCGCAGCCCGACGGGCCGACGAGGATCAGGAACTCACCGTCCTTGATCGACAGTTCGATGTTCTTCAGGGTGTCCGGCAAGCCGGCGCCATAGGTCTTGTTTACGTTGCGAAGTTCGAGCGTAGCCATGATTACCCCTTGACTGCGCCGGCTGTCAGCCCGCGCACGAAATACTTGCCTGCGACCACATAGACCAGCAGGGTCGGCAAACCGGCGATCATCGCCGCCGCCATATCAACGTTATATTCCTTGGCCCCGGTACTGGTGTTGACCAGGTTGTTCAACGCCACCGTGATCGGTTGCGAATCACCGCTGGAGAACACCACCCCGAACAGGAAGTCGTTCCAGATCTGAGTGAACTGCCAGATCAGGCAGACCATGATGATCGGCGTCGACATCGGCAGGATGATCCGGCGAAAGATGGTGAAGAAACCCGCGCCGTCGAGGCGCGCGGCTTTGACCAGCGCATCGGGAATGCTGATGTAGTAGTTACGGAAGAACAGCGTGGTGAACGCCAGGCCGTAGACCACGTGCACGAACACCAGGCCCGTGGTGGTGCTCGCCAGGCCCATCTTGCCGAGGGTGAACGAGGCCGGCAGCAGGACGGTCTGGAACGGCAGGAAGCAGCCGAACAGCAGCAGGCCGAAGAACAACTGCGAACCGCGAAAACGCCACATCGACAACACGTAGCCGTTCAAGGCACCGATGGCCGTGGAGATCAGCACCGCTGGAACGGTGATCTTGATCGAGTTCCAGAAGTAACCGTCAACCGTGGCCCAGGCCTTGACCCAGCCGATGCCGCTGACCACGGTCGGCCAGCTCAACAGGTTGCCGGTGCTGATGTCTTCCGGGGTCTTGAAGCTGGTCAACAGCATGACCACCAGCGGAATCAGGTAGAGCATCACGGCGAGGATCAGCACCGCGTAGATCGCGATGCGACTCAGGCTGATGGCAGGTTTGGCAGCGAGACTAGTCATGACGCTTGGTCCTCAGCTCGGAGTACAGGTAAGGCACGATGATCGCGAGAATCGCACCGAGCATCAGAATCGCACTGGCCGAGCCCATGCCCATCTGGCCGCGACTGAAGGTGAAGGAATACATGAACATCGCAGGCAGATCCGAGGAGTAACCCGGGCCGCCGGCCGTCATCGCCGCCACCAGGTCGAAACTCTTGATCGCGATGTGCGCCAGGATCATCACCGCACTGAAGAACACCGGACGCAGGCTTGGCAGCACCACTTTCCAGTAGATGCGCGGCATGCTTGCGCCATCAATCTGCGCGGCACGGATGATCGATTGATCAACGCCACGCAGGCCGGCGAGGAACATCGCCATGATGAAACCCGAGGCCTGCCACACAGCGGCGATCACCAGGCAATAGACCACGCGATCCGGGTCGATCAGCCAGTCCAGGCGGAAGCCTTCCCAGCCCCAGTCTCGCAACAGTTTGTCCAGGCCCATGCCCGGGTTGAGCAGCCATTTCCATGCGGTACCGGTGACGATCATCGAGAGCGCCATCGGGTACAGGTAAATGGTGCGAATGAAGCCTTCGCGACGAATGCGCTGGTCGAGAAACACCGCCAGCATCACGCCGATCACCAGCGTGATGCCGATGAACATGCCGCCGAACAGCGCCAGGTTCTTGCTCGCCACCCACCAGCGGTCGTTGTCGAACAACCGTGCGTATTGCGCCAGGCCCGCCCACTTGTAGTTCGGCAGGAAGGTCGAGGTGGTGAACGACAGAACGAACGTCCACAGGATGTAGCCATAGAAGCCCACCAGAACGATGAACATGCTCGGCGCCAGCACCAGTTTTGGTAGCCAGCGTTGCAATGCATCGAACGGCGAGGCCTTGCTGAACACAGCAACAGAACTCATGGGGAAATCCAGTACGTGGGAATAAAAACTACATGCAGGTCCCCTGGAGGAGCCGGCTTGCCGGCGAAAGCGCTGCGTCAGGCGGTGGATGAGTCGGCTGACATGACGCCTTCGCTGGCAAGCCAGCTCCTGCAAGAGCCGGCGTTGCTAACGGTTACTTGGCCGACTGAATCGCCGCGCCCAGTTTCTTGGCCGCATCGGCCGGGTCGGCTTTCGGGTCGTTGATGTAGTTGGTCACTACGTCGAAGAACGCGCCCTGTACCGCCAGCGTGGTCGCCATGTTGTGCGCCATGCTCGGCTGCAGGCCGCCGGACTTGGCATCAGCCAGGAAGTCCTTGGCCGCGGTCTGGGCGCACGAGTCGAAACCGTACTTGCCCATATCGGCCAGCATGTCGTTGCGCACCGGGATCGAGCCCTTGTTGATGCTGAAGACTTTCTGGAAGTTTTCACCCAGCACGACTTTGGCGATGTCCTGCTGACCGGCAGCCGTGCCCTTGTCTTTCTGCTTGAACACCGCCAGAGAGTCGATGTTGTAGGTGAATGCCTTGTCGGTTCCCGGGAACGCTACGCACTCGTAGTCCTTGCCGGCGACTTTTTTGGCGGCGGTCCACTCGGACTTGGCCCAGTCACCCATGATCTGCATGCCGGCCTTGCCGTTGATGACCTTGGCGGCTTCCAGGTTCCAGTCCTGGCCTTTGCCGTCGGCATCCATGTAGGTCGCGACTTTCTTCAGTTCGGTCAGCGCCTTGACCATTTCCGGACCGGTCAGCGCTTTGTTATCCAGATCGACCAGGGCTTTCTTGTAGCCATCGACACCCATGACCGAAAGCACGACGGCTTCGAACACGGTGCTGTCCTGCCAAGGCTGACCGCCGTGGGCCAGCGGAATGAAACCGGCGGCCTTGAGCTTGTCGCCAGCGGCGTAGAATTCTTCGAGGGTGGTTGGATTCTTGGTGATACCGGCTTTCTTGAAGACTTCCGGGTTGATCCACAGCCAGTTCACACGGTGGATGTTCACCGGCACGGCCACGTAATCACCGTCGTACTTCACGGTATCGGAGACTTTCTTGTCGAGCAGACCGTCCCACTTTTCTTCTTTGGCAACGTCTTTGAGGACGTCAGTGTCCAGCAGGCCGGTCGAGGCCCATTCCTGGATGTCCGGTCCCTTGATCTGAGCGACGCCTGGCGGGTTACCGGCCACTGCGCGACTTTTCAGCACGGTCATGGCCGTGGCACCGCCACCACCGGCGACTGCGCCGTCCTTCCAGGTGAAGCCGTCTTTTTCGACTTGTGCCTTGAGGACATCGACCGCTGCTTTTTCACCGCCCGACGTCCACCAGTGAACAACTTCTACCGTTCCTTTGGAATCGGCGGCAAGGGCACTGATGGGGAATGCAGCAACAGGGAGTATTGAGGCGAGAGAAATGACAGTAGCGAGGCGAGAAATCGCATTCATCTAGTAGTACCTTTCTTGTTGTTATGCATGCAAGTCTGGTGCTTGCGCTGCATAGGATTTTAAACAGGGGATGTCCCTTCGCAGGTAACGAAGGGACGCGCGAATGTCACCGCATGGTTACATAGAACCGCTCTGGGACAGCTTTGCCAGCGCACTGGCCATGCTCGGCGCCAACGGCAGGCGCGGAATCAGCACCGCTTGCCAGGCGTGGTAAAGGTCGGGTTTACCGGCCCAGATATCGGCACTCGGGCGGTTCAACGGGTCGAGTTCGTGATGCCAGCTACCATCGCAACGGTCAATGAAATGACTGTCACAGAATTCCCAGAATAGTCGGTACCACTGCTCGTATTGCTCATCACCCGTACGCATGAGCAGCGCGCTGGCAGCGGCGCTGGCTTCGCAATGGGTCCAGTGCAGACGATGGCGGACCACCGCGCGATTGTCCCAGTCGAGGGTGTAGACAATGCCGTGCGCGCCATCGACGTCCCAGCCATGACGGCAATTGTGCTCAAAGAGCTTTTCTGCGTCGGTGACCAGCCATCCCGGTGTGAGCATCCCGGCTTGTACCCGCGACGCCTCCAGGTGCAACAGCAACCGCGCCCATTCGAAACCATGGCCCGGCGTGGTGCCGTAGGGACGGAATCCGTCGGCCGGATTGTCGCGGTTGTAGTCGCGTAGCGGCTGCCAGGCGCGGTCGAAATGCTCGACCACCAGGTAATCGTTGGCAGCCGCATGACCATGGATGACGCGTTCGACGATGCGCTGGGCGCGGCACAACCAGCGGTTGTCGTCGGTGACATCCGCCAGGGCGAGGAAGGCTTCGGTGGCGTGCATGTTGCTGTTGGCGCCGCGATAGGCCTCCTCGCTGCTCCAGTCGCGGTTGAAGGATTCGCGCATGGCGCCCTCCTCCTCGCTCCAGAAATACGTGTCGATGATATCGATGGCATCGTCGAGCAAGGCTTGTGCCCCGGGCCGTCGCGCGACCACCGCGGAACTGGCTGCCAGCGCAACGAAAGCGTGCAGATAGGCGTTTTTGCCGGTGTTGCCGTCACGGTGTTCAGCGACCGCGAACCACCCTCCATGAACGGCATCACGCAACGGCCCGCGCAGGGCGTTGATGCCGTGATCCACCAGCTCGGCAAACCCCGGCAATCCCTGGATATGGGCCATGGCGAAGCTGTGGGTCATGCGCGCGGTGTTCATGGTTTCGGCTTGCGCATTGGCCACCAGGTGACCTTTTTCATCGAGGTTACCGAAGCCTTCGGGAAGCTTAGAAGCCTTGGCGAACGCCAACAGGCGCAGGCCTTCGGTGGCGAGCCATTGCTGATGAGCAGGCGCGTTCAGCCAACTGCTGAAGGCCGGTTGGAAGCTGTGCATGGAGGACCTTTTTTGTTGTTATGACTGCAGGGCAGTCTAAACAACGGGCGGTGGCGGGCTTGTAACGAAGGGGGCGAGTTATGTCACCAGGCTGTGACAATAGACACTGAGTAAATACTTGTGGCGAGCGGGCTTGCCCCTAGCCACAGGGTCGGTGTCAATCCAGCGAGCGGGGTAACTGAAGGGTCACCCGCAAGCCACCTTCTCGCAGATTTTGCAGGCTGACTTCGCCGCCATGACTGTGGGCAATGTTGCGCGCAATGCCCAGCCCCAACCCATACCCTTGCTGCTGCCCGGCCAGGCGGAAGTGCGGCTCGAACACCTGCTCCAGTCGTTGTTCCGGAACCCCCGGCCCCTCATCGTCGACATGCAGCACGAATGCACTGTCATCGTCATCGATATGCAGATGAGCGTTCTGTCCGTACTTCAAGGCGTTGTCGATCAGGTTGCCGATACAGCGCTTGAGCGCCAGCGGCTTGCCCGGATAGGGCGCCAGCGCACGCCCTTGCTGAGTCACGCGACCGTTACCGTTTGGCGCCAGGTACGGCTCCACCAGACAATCGAGCACGTGATTGAGGTCGACCTGTTCGATATTTTCGTGAATGTCGGTGTCTTTCACACATTGCAATGCGCCTTTGACCAGCAGCTCCAGCTCATCCAGATCGCGGCCGAACTTGGCCTGCAGTTTTTCGTCTTCGAGCAATTCGACCCGCAGGCGCAGGCGGGTGATCGGCGTACGCAAGTCATGGGAAATCGCGCTGAACAACTGACTGCGCTCGGTCAGGTAACGACTGATGCGCTCGCGCATGGTGTTGAAGGCACGACCGACCTCCACCACTTCGCTGCCTCCGCCCTCGGCCACAGGTTCGACGTCGGCGCCCAGGGAAAGATCCCGTGCCGCCCGCGCCAGACGCTTGAGTGGCCGGCTCTGCCAATGCACCAACAAGCCGATGAACAACAGAAGAAAGCCGCTGGTGAGGACGATGAACCACACCTGCTGCGATGGCAGGCCCTGCTCTTCAAGACTGGTGTAGGGCTCGGGCAACAGCGAAGCGATGTACAACCATTCGCCGGGGGCCATCTGGATTTGCGTAACCAGCACTGGCGGATTCACCGGCTCCAGGGTCAGCGCGTAATGCGCCCAGGAGCGTGGCAGTTCATCGAGCTTCAGACCGGCATTGAAGATCCGCAGGTCTTCGGGGCTGACGAAGGTCACCGAAATGTCCGTGTCCTGGCCCAGTGACTGACGCAGCACTTCATCCACCGCCTTGATCACCGCCGCCTTGCGCGGGGTAACCGGCAACACTTCCATGCCCAAGGGTTTGTCGTTGAGCGTCACTACGAACCGCGTGCCGCCCATGCTGCGCAACTGGTCGAGCACCAGCGGCCGAAACGCCACCGGCAACGAACGGAAGTAACTGACACTGGCGGTCATGGAATGGGCAAGGCTGCGGGCGCTGGTGACCAGGCCCTCAAGCTGGGTGGCGCGCAGTTGCGAGACCCAGATCACGCTCGACAGCGTCTGCGCGAACAGCACCGCCAGCAAGGTCAACAGCAACATGCGCCCGAGCAGCGAGCGCGGCACCGGCACCTTCGCCGCGAGCGTGCGAAAAAACTCAGTGACCATTGCTGGCAACCACATTGGCTGCCAGTTGGTAGCCACTGCCGCGCACGGTACGGATCAGGCGCGGCGGTTTTTCGGTATCGCGCAGGCGTTGGCGCAGACGACTGACCGCCATGTCGACGATGCGATCGAGCGGCATCAACTCACGCCCACGGGTGGCGTTGCCAATGGTGTCGCGGTCGAGGATTTCCTGCGGGTGATCGAGGAACAGTTTCAGCAAGGCAAAATCGGCGCCCGAGAGAATCACTTCTTCGCCATCGATGTGAAACAACCGATGGCTGACCATGTCCAGGCGCCAGTCATCGAAGGCCAGCACTTCACTGCCGGAGCGCTCCTGACCGAACTGCGCACGACGCAACAAGGCCTTGATCCGCGCCTGCAATTCACGGGGGCTGAAGGGTTTGCCGAGGTAATCGTCCGCCCCCAGTTCCAGGCCGATGACACGGTCGGCCTCGTCGGAGCTGGCGGTAAGCATGATGATGGGCACCTGGGCCCGGCGCGGGTGCTGGCGAATCCAGCGGCACAGACTGAAACCGTCTTCATCGGGCAGCATCACGTCAAGGATCACCAGATCGCTTGGAGCCTCGTTCAACGCCTGACGAAAACCGGCGCCGTCGGGCGTGGTACGGACCTGGAAACCGGCGCGGGTCAGGTAGGTGTCCAGCAACTCGCGTATCTCTTGATCGTCATCGACCAACAATATCGACTTGTTGACTGAGCTCACGGGGCGGCGTCCTTGTTGTTTGAATTGGGCGGATTATGCCTGATGACCTTCGAATATTTGTTGCCTGTTCTGGCCCTATCGCGGGCAAGCCCGCTCCCACAGGGTTATGTACACATTCTGAAAATGCCGGTGATCCTGTGGGAGCTGGCTTGCCAGCGATGAAGGCGACGCGGTCTCAAGCCTGCTCCAGCGCCACTCCCGCCCCCACCAACCCGGAATACGGTGCCGTCACCAGCCACACTGGAATTCCCTTGAAATAATCGCTCATGCAGCCCTTGTCGGCAAAGCACCGGGCGAAACCGCTTTGGAGGAAGAAATCGGCGAAGCGCGGAATCACCCCGCCAACGATGTACACACCACCGCGTGCGCCCGTGGTCAGCACGTTGTTGCCGGCCACGCGACCGAGCCAGCAGCAAAACTGCTCGAGCACTTCCAGGGCAATCGGATCACCCGCCAACCCGGCAGCGGTAATCGCCTCCGGGGTGTCGAGTACCGGCTCATGACCGTCCACCGCGCAAATCGCCCGGTACACCCGTGGCAAACCACCACCGCTCAATGCCGTTTCGGCGCTGACGTGGCCAATCTCGTTATAAATGTGTTGCCACAGTTGGGTTTCCCGCGGGCTGCTCAGGGGCAAATCGACATGACCACCCTCTCCCGGCAATGCCGCGAAACGGCCTTCACCCAGATCCAGCAACGTGCCGACGCCCAGACCGGTGCCAGGGCCAATCACCACGGCCGGGCGCAGGGGTTCCGGCGTCCCTTCACAGACCACGCGGAATTCGCCTGGCTGCAAACGGGTCATGCCCAGGGCCATGGCCGAGAAGTCGTTGACCAGTAACAGCTGATCCACCTGCAGGGTCTGACAGAAGCCCTTGCGGCTCAGGCGCCAGTGATTGTTGGTGAACTTGAATTCATCGCCGCTCACGGGGCCGGCCACTGACAGGCACACCGAACCAATGGCCCCCGGCGCGAGACCGAGCCCGTTCAGATAGAGGCTGATCGCCTCTTCGGGGCTGGCGTGGTCTGCCGTCGCCAGCACCTGGACCGATTCCAGTTGCTGGTTTTTCCACAACGCGAAACGTGCGTTGGTCCCACCGATGTCACCGACCAAAGCCAGTTTCAATTAAGCGTCTCCAGGGCAGAAGTAAAGGCGCTGGCGCCCTGCTCCGCCGAGCTGAAGGCCATGCGCATGAAACCAAACAGTTCGCGACCGGTGCCGATGTTGTTGCCCAACAGGCCCTTGGCCGGCGTGCGCGCTGCGAATTCTTCGGCGTCCACCTTGAGCTCCAGGGTGCCTTTGACGCCATCGACGCGGATGATATCGCCCTCTTGCACCCGCGCCAAAGCGCCGCCCACATAAGCTTCGGGGCTGACGTGAATGGCCGCCGGAATTTTCCCCGACGCGCCGGACATGCGCCCGTCGGTCACCAGCGCGACCTTGAAGCCGCGATCCTGCAACACGCCAAGGAACGGCGTCATCTTGTGCAGTTCCGGCATACCGTTGGAGCGCGGGCCCTGGAAGCGCATCACGGCAACGAAATCCTTCTCCAGCAAACCGGCCTTGAACGCGTCGGCCAGGTCTTGCTGATCCTGGAACACCATGGCCGGTGCTTCGACGATCTGGTTTTCCAAAGCCACGGCGGAAACCTTCATCACGCCACGGCCGAGGTTGCCTTCCATCACCCGCAGGCCGCCTTCTGGCGAGAACGCGCGAGCCACCGGACGCAGGATGCTTTCGTCGAGGCTTTCGGTAATGCCTTCGCGCCACACCAGCTCGCCGTTATCGAGGAACGGCTCCTGGGTATAACGGCTCAGGCCGTGGCCCAGCACGGTGTTGACGTTTTCGTGGAGCAACCCGGCTTCCAGCAGTTCGCGGATCAGGAACGACATGCCACCCGCCGCCTGGAAGTGGTTGATGTCGGCTTTACCGTTCGGGTAGACGTGGCTCAGGGTCGGGACCACCTCGGAGAGGTCCGCCATGTCTTGCCAGGTCAACTGAATGCCCGCCGCCATGGCGATGGCCGGCATGTGCAAGGTGTGGTTGGTCGAGCCGCCGGTGGCGTGCAGGGCGACGATGGAATTGACCAGCGAACGCTCGTCGACGATTTCGCCGATTGGCAGGTAGTTGCCGTTCTGTTTGGTGATGCGCGTCACTTGATGTGCCGCCTCGCGGGTCAGGGCATCGCGCAACGGCGTGTTCGGGTTGACGAAGGAAGCGCCCGGCAAGTGCAGGCCCATGACTTCCATCAGCAACTGGTTGGTGTTGGCGGTGCCGTAGAAGGTGCAGGTGCCGGGGCTGTGGTAGGAGTTCATTTCCGATTCCAGCAGCTCTTCGCGGCTGGCCTTGCCTTCGGCATAGCGCTGGCGCACGTCGGCTTTCTGCTTGTTGGAAATGCCCGACACCATCGGCCCGCCCGGGACGAAAATCATCGGCAGATGGCCGAAACGCAATGCACCCATCATCAGGCCCGGCACAATCTTGTCGCAGATGCCGAGCATCAGCGCGCCATCGAACATGTTGTGGGACAACGCCACGGCAGCAGACATCGCGATCACTTCGCGACTCGGCAGGCTCAGTTCCATGCCCGGCTCGCCCTGGGTCACGCCATCGCACATGGCCGGGGTGCCGCCTGCAAACTGACCGACAGAACCGATCTCGCGCAGGGCTTTTTTGATCAGCTCCGGGAAGACTTCGTACGGTTGGTGCGCCGAAAGCATGTCGTTATATGACGAAACAATTGCAATGTTGGCGGAGTTCATCATCCGCAAACTGTTCTTGTCGTCGCTGCCGCAGCCGGCCACGCCGTGGGCGAAGTTGGCGCATTGCAGCTTGCCGCGCATCGGACCGTCACTGGCCGCACCGCGAATCAGTGCAAGGTAAGCCTCACGCGTGGCGCGGCTGCGGGCGATAAGCCGTTCGGTGACCTCAAGGACGCGGGGATGCATGTGTAGAACTCCAGGCTAACGGATGTGGCGACCTGATTGTCTATGCTGAACAAGAGCCGTTGTTGATGGGATGACAGACGGTTTTCTTGATCAATCGGACCAGTTGATTCAGGTCACTCGTTGTAGATTGAACAAAATATTGCCACTAAAAAGGCTTGTTTTCTATTTTTTTGCGAATAATCTTGTAATTCCAACAACAAAACGACGGCGGCGCTGACAAATGACTCTTCGAATCGCGATCAATGGTTTTGGCCGTATCGGCCGTAATGTCCTGCGCGCACTCTATACCCAAGGCTATCGCCAGGATTTGCAGATCGTCGCCATCAATGACCTGGGCGACAGCGCGATCAACGCGCACTTGCTCAAGTACGACACCGTTCATGGCACGTTCGAAGCCGATGTCCAGCATGATCAGGAAAGCCTGACCGTCAACGGCGACCGCATTTCGGTCAGCGCCATCCGCAACCCGGCCGACCTGCCATGGGCCGCGGAAAGGATTGATGTGGTGTTTGAATGCACCGGTCTGTTCACCGACCGCGCCAAGGCTGCCGCGCATATTACGGCCGGCGCGCGCAAAGTGATTATTTCGGCGCCGGCCAAAGGTGCCGATGCCACGGTGGTTTACGGGGTCAACCACGACATCCTGCGCCAGTCGCACCAGATTATTTCCAACGCTTCGTGCACCACCAACTGCCTGGCCCCGGTGGCCCAGGTACTGCACCGCGAACTGGGTATCGAAAGCGGTCTGATGACCACCATCCACGCGTACACCAACGACCAGAACCTGACCGACGTCTACCACACCGATCCGTACCGCGCCCGTTCCGCGACCCAGAACATGATTCCGAGCAAGACCGGTGCCGCTGAAGCGGTCGGCCTGGTGCTGCCGGAACTGGCGGGCAAACTGACCGGCATGGCCGTGCGTGTACCGGTGATCAACGTTTCCCTGGTCGACCTGACCGTGCAACTCAAGCGCGAAGCGTCGGCCGATGAAGTCAACGCGCTGCTCAAGGAAGCCAGTCAGCACTCGAAGATCCTCGGCTACAACACCCTGCCGCTGGTCTCGAGCGACTTCAACCACAACCCGCTGTCGTCGATCTTCGACGCCAACCACACCAAAGTCAGCGGCAAGCTGCTCAAGGTGCTGGCCTGGTACGACAACGAATGGGGCTTCTCCAACCGCATGCTCGATAACTGCCTGGCGCTGTGCAACGCTGAATAAGCAGCACGCCCTTTGCCCGCGATGGTCGTGAACGATAACGCGGGGAATCTGATGCTCCGCGGTGTTCTCAAGTTCATCGCGAGCAGGCTCGCTCCTACAAGGTGCGCGTCATTTCTGGAGCAACAACCGATGATTGGCATCAGCTTTACGCAAAAGACCCTGGCGGCGCGCAAGCGTATCGCCCTGGTCGCCCACGACCACTGCAAGGTGTTTTTGCTGGACTGGGCCGAGCGGCAGAAAGACAAACTCGCGCAACACGAACTGGTTGCCACCGGCACCACGGGATTGTTGTTGCAACAACGCCTCGACCTGCCGGTGGAGAGCATGATCAGCGGCCCGTTGGGCGGTGACCAGCAGCTCGGCGCGCGCATCGCCGAACAGCGGGTCGACATGCTGGTGTTCTTCTGGGACCCGTTCGAACCCCAGCCGCACGACCCGGATATCAAGGCGCTGCTGCGGGTCGCGGCGGTCTGGAACATCCCGGTGGCGTGCAACGAATGCAGCGCCGACTATTTGCTCAGCAGCCCACTGATGGATCAGGCGCATGCGCACCGGATTCCGGATTACGCGTCTTACCTTTTGGGTCGTGCATAACCCTTCGAAAATCAATACTTGACCATTAGAGCGGATGATAAGCATTATCATCCGCTTGGAATGGATCAGGTTCTCCCGTGAGTCAATCGCGCTTCAACGATGTCTTCATTACCCAGCGAATCTCTCTGCTGCGCACGCTGGAGCGGATGGTCAACAACCACAGCACCGCCGAAGACCTGCTGCAGGAGACCTACCTGCGCGTGACCCGTGCGCTCAGCGAGCGGGCCATCGATCACCTTGAACCCTTCGTTTTCCAGACCGCCCGCAACCTGGCGCTGGATCATCTGCGTGCGCGGCGAATCCACTCGCGAACCATGGTCGAAGACGTGCCGCCGGAGGTGGTGCAAAGCGTCGCCGCCCCCGCGAGCAATGCCGAGGACGCCGTCCATGCCGAACAATTGCTTGAGCGCTTGAACGTACGCCTCAGTCAACTCAGCCCTCGTCAGCAGCAGATTTTCATCTTCAGTCGCCTGCACGGTCACAGCTATCTGGAAATCGCCGAGAAGCTCGGTGTATCCCTGAGCACCGTGCAAAAAGAGCTGAAGCTGATCATGACGATTTGTATCGGAGTCGCAGAGAACAGCCACTGCAAGCCATAAGCGGCAAGCCAACGACGAACGACTTGCAGCTTGCAGCCTGTCGCTTGAAACTGCTTTTCAACACGCCCCTGCCGAGGAAACACCGTGACGGACACCCACCGCCGCCCTTCGCCCACCCCGGTGCGGGACAGTGCAGATGCGATGGACCAGGCCCTCGACTGGCTGATCGTGCTGGACGACCCAAGCGAAGAACAGACCCGTCAGTTCCACCAATGGCTCGCGGCCGATCCGGCGCATGCCGATGCGTTCGCCAAGGCCCAGGCTATCTGGAACGGCCAGCCCGTCACCCAGTGCGCGCAAAGCCTGGCCACGCCCCTGGCGACAGTCACCGTCATCTCGCGCCTGCGCCCCCACTGCAAAGCCCTGGCCACCGCCGCTGTGCTGATCCTCGGCCTGTTCAGTTTCAGCAATTTGCCGATGCGCCTGCAGGCCGATCACCTGACTGTGGTCGGTGAACGTCAGCGCCTGCAACTGGAGGACGGCTCGAAAGTCCTGCTCAACACCAACTCGGCGTTTTCCAGCACCATCAACGATCAACAACGCGTGGCACGGCTGTATCAGGGCGAAGCCTATTTCGAGGTGCAACCTCATGAAGGCCAACCGCTGGAAATCGACGCCGGTCTGGTCACGGCGAGCGTCCGGGATACGGCATTTGCCGTGCGTTATCTGGATGGCGTGACTCAGGTGCGAGTACAACGCGGAGACGTCGATCTGCGCGCCACTCGCGACGACGAACGCGTTCGCTTGAGCGCCGGAGAAAGCATTCGCATCGGCCCCAACGGTTTCGACCGACCGGCCAGGCTGAATGCCGCCACCGACCTGGCGTGGGTTCAGGGCCGACTGGTGTTCGAAAACTGCCCCCTGAGCCAGGTGCTGGCGGAACTTCGTCGCTACTATCCGGGCTGGATCATCAACAACAACGAGCAACTGGCCAATGTTTCGGTGACGGGTAATTACCGCCTCGATCAGCCGCTGGACGCAGTCCGCTCACTGGCTCACATCACCTCCGCCAAACTCCGGGAGTTCCCGGCGCTGGTGATCCTGAATTAAATGAGCATTATTTTTACTCGATAGTCACTTCCTGTACGTCTCGTTATAGCCAATGCAATTGATTCGCATCTACAAATGCCAATCAGCACCTATAAAGATTCGTGCGACACGGAGCGCTATCGATGTCCTCTCGCCTTACCCGCCAGTCCTCTTCACCTTCTCGCGTGCTGTCGCTGCTGACCGCCGCCATCCTGATGGCCGGCACTGCACCGCTCATGGCCGCCACTGCCGAACAGCCGAGCCGCAACATGGGCGACTATTCGTTCGCCATTGCGCCGCAGTCACTGGTGTCGGCGCTCAATGCGTTTACCGCTGTTACAGGCTGGCAGGTTGGCTTGCCGGCAGAGCTGGCCGAAGGTGTGGCATCGCCGGGTGTACGCGGCTCGCTGCCGCCAGAGAAAGCCCTGGATCGCCTGTTGGTGGGGACCGACTTGAACTATCGCAAACTGGGCAACAACAACATCGTGCTGGAAAAGCGTGACAACAGCGGCACCCTCAACCTGCAACAGGTGACCATCAGCGCCACCCGCCAGGAGCAGGACGTGAACAGCGTGCCCAGCACCGTCACCGTTCATACACGCGAAGAGCTGGATCGCAACAACGTCAACACCATCAAGGAACTGGTGCGCTACGAACCGGGAGTTGCCGTGGGCGGTACAGGCACCCGCGGCGGGATCAGTGGCTACAACATCCGGGGCATCGACGGTGACCGGATCCTGACCCAGGTCGATGGCGTCGAAGTACCGGACGGCTTCTTCAACGGCCCTTACGCCAAGACCCAGCGCAACTACGTCGACCCGGAAATCGTCAAGCGTGTCGAAATCCTCCGCGGTCCGGCCTCGGTGCTCTATGGCAGTAACGCCATCGGCGGTGCCGTCAGCTACTTCACGCTCGACCCCGACGACATCATCAAGCCCGGCCAGGATGTCGGTGCACGGCTGAAGACCGGTTACAGCTCCGCCGACGACAGCTGGCTCAAATCCGCCACCGTGGCGGGCCGCGCCGAGCAGTTCGATGGCTTGCTGCATTACAGCCAGCGCGATGGCCACGAAACCGAATCCTATGGCAGCAACAACGGCACAGGGCTGGCGCGTACCGCCGCCAACCCGGAAGACGTGCGTGCCAGCAACGTGCTGGCGAAAGTCGGCTGGAACTACAAAGAGGATGCGCGCCTGGGCCTTGTCTACGAAAAGTACAAGGACGACCGCGACACCGACCAGAAAAGCGCTTATGGCGGCCCGTTCTTCGGTGGCCAACCGACCATTCCCAACAGCATCTTGCCGGGCGGCATGTACCAGTGGCGCACCGGTAACGACACCATCACCCGCGAACGATTCGGCCTGGAACACAGCTTCGCCCTCGACAGCCTGCTGGTGGACAACGTCAAGTGGAGCCTGAATCACCAGGTCGCCAAGACCGATCAGAGCACCGAGGAGTTCTACTATCCGATGTCACGCAAAGTGCTGCGGACCCGAGACACGGTCTACGAAGAAAAGCAGTGGGTCTTCGATGCACAACTGGATAAATCATTCAGCATTGCCGACACCGAACACCTGCTGACCTACGGCACCACTATCAAGCAACAGAAAGTCACCGGATCACGCAGCGGCAATGGCACCTGCCTCGCCGTCTTCGGTAGCTGCCGGGTGGTTGGCGCCACGAGTGCAGCGGACGTGCTGAAAAAATCCAGCGACTTCCCGGACCCGACCATCAACACCTACAGCCTGTTCGCCCAGGACCAGATCAGCTGGAACCGGTGGACCTTCCTGCCGGGCCTGCGCTACGACTACACCGAACTCAAGCCGCACATTACCCGGGAATTCCTCAACACCGTGGCGGCCGATGGTCGCGGCACCGTCAGCGACCAGAACAAGACCTGGCACAAAGTGTCGCCCAAGTTCGGCCTGACCTACGCCCTGACCGACGAGTACACCTGGTACGGCCAGTACGCCGAAGGATTCCGCACCCCGACCGCGAAGGCGCTGTACGGGCGTTTCGATAACACCGTTACCGGTTACCGCGTAGAGCCAAATCCGAACCTGGAACCGGAAAAGAGCAAAAGCTACGAGACCGGCCTGCGCGGCAACTTTGAGCAAGGCGCCTTCGATGTGGCGGTGTTCTATAACAAGTACCGCGATTTCATCAACGAAGATGCCGTCACGCCGGGTTATGACGAACCGACCTTCCAGAGTGCCAACATCAAGCACGCCACCATCAAAGGCGCGGAAGTCAAAGGTCGCCTGAACCTCGATGCCTTTGGTGCGCCGCAAGGCCTCTACACCCAGGGTTCCGTGGCTTATGCCTACGGGCGCAACGACGACACCGGCGAGCCGCTCAACAGCGTCAGTCCGCTGACGGGTGTGTTCGGAGTCGGTTACGACCAGGACAACTACGGCGGCTTGTTGAGCTGGACGCTGGTGAAAAAGAAAAATCGTGTCGACGACAGCAACTTCAAGTCGCCGGACGGCGTCAGCAGTCAATTCAAGACACCGGGCTTCGGCGTGCTGGACCTGAGTGGTTTCTACAAGGTAACGGACGATGTCACCGTCAGCGCCGGCGTCTACAACCTGACCGACAAGAAGTACTGGTTGTGGAATGACGTGCGCGGTTACGACAGCGTCGGCGAAGCCTCGGTGACGCAACCGGCCAACCTTGATCGCCTGACTCAACCGGGTCGCAACTTCGCGGTCAACCTGATCTGGGATATCTGATCCTGACCTTCTCGCGACGCAGCTTCATTCAGGCTGCGCCGTGAGGAATTTTTACTGTCGTGCACCTGCCCATACGTCTCGTTACCAGGCTCTACTTTTTCTCAAGGACTTCTCATGACCACTCAGGAAACGGCTCAACGCCCGGCCTTGCGCTCGCAACGCCTGAACCAGATCACCCACGAACCTCACACCAGACTCGATGCGCTGGTCAAAGCCCATGCACCGTTCGAAACCCAGGCCAACTTCGCCCGTTTCGTGGTGGCGCAATACCTGTTCCAGTCGGAGCTGGCGTCGCTGTACAACGATGCCAGACTGACCGCCATCGTCCCGGACCTGCCAGCTCGCTGCCGGGCCGAAGCCGCAAAAGCCGACCTGGCGGACCTGGACACCGAAGTGCCGGCACCGGTTTCTGGCGCCTTGCTCAACCCGAGTAAAGCCCAGGCCCTGGGCTGGCTCTTCGTGTCCGAAGGCTCAAAACTCGGCGCGGCCTTCCTGATCAAGCGTGCCATTGGCCTGGGCTTGAGCGAAACCTTCGGCGCCCGCCACCTTGGCGAACCGGCCGGTGGTCGCGCAGAAGGCTGGAAAAGCTTCGTCAAAACCCTCGATGGACTCCAGCTCAGTGCTCAGGAAGAAGCCGAACTGGATAAAGGTGCCATCGAAGCGTTCAACCGCTTTACCCTGTTGCTGGAACAGGCTTATGCCATGACGGCTGAACCGGTCTGAAATAACTCGATCCCCCGTGGGAGCGAGCCTGCTCGCGATGACGGACAGGCATTCAAACGGGATGTTGCCTGTAAGACTGCTATCGCGGGCAAGCCCGCCCCACAGGGACCGAGTAAACCTGAAAGTTTTCGATCCGCCTCACGAGCACCCCTCTGAGAATATGTCTTCCTCATCAAAACTGACTCGTCTGCTCTTCGGCCTGCTGGCCTACGTCAGCCTGGGTATCGGCCTGATTGCCATCGTCATACCCGGCCTGCCAACCACCGAGTTCATCCTGCTGGCAGCCTGGGCGGCGACCAGAAGCTCGCCACGCCTGAGTGCCTGGCTGGAAAACCATCGGCTGTTCGGCCCCATCCTCAGTAACTGGCGCACTGGCAAAATCATTGCGCGCCGGGCCAAGGTCAGCGCCACCGTCAGCATGCTGCTGTGCGCCACGTTGATGCTGGTGATGCTCGATCATGGCTGGCCAATCTACCTGGCGATTGCGGGCATGGGGCTGGGTAATTTGTGGATCTGGTCGCGCCCCGAATCACTTGCGCAACCTTCCTGAATCAGGCCGCGACTTTCCCCGTTTTTAACCTGATTTTCGGCACATTTTCCTGCGCAAACGTTCAACAACTACCGTTCGTCGGCATCACCCTCATGCAATGCCCCACCCTCGCCGATGTGGATTGAATGCGCTGAATGGATTTGGCGAATCGAGTCGGCCCCGGACTCATGATTACCCCTCATCCATTCGCGAGTTCGCCCTATGTTCGACTCACTGTCCATCCGCCTGAAAATTGTCTTGCTCTCCGGTCTGTGCCTGCTTGGCGTGGTCGCGCTGATCGAGGGCATGAACGTCTACCAGACCGATCAGAACAATGAGCTGGTCAGTTCCTCCAGCAGCAAGATGCTCACCAGCAGCGTGCAGGATCTGCTGCAGGCCAAGGCTGCCGAACAAGCGGTGCGGGTACAGAAGACATTTGGCGAGACCCTCACGGTGGTGACGGCGCTGGCTGATCAGATCAAGGACATGCGCACCATGGCGGCCAAGCGCTCCCTGGAGGCGGGCGCCCTGCGTGAAGAACTGAACCAGAGCCTGAAAACCGCGTTCGAGCGCAACGGCAAAGTGCTGGGTATCTGGCTGGCGTTCGAACCCAATGGCCTGGATGGCAAGGACAGCGAGTTCGCCAATGACGCCGCTCGCCAGTCCAACGAAGCCGGGCGTTTTGCCACCTACTGGAGTCGTGCGGGGGGGCAATCGCTCAATACCATCATGGTCGAAGAAGACATGACCAAGACCACTCTGAACCTCAGCGGCACCCCGTATAACGTCTGGTACACCTGCCCTCGCGACAGCAAGCGCACCTGCCTGCTCGACCCTTACGCCGATACCGTCGGTGGCAAGGAAGTGTTGATGACCACCATTTCCGTACCGCTGCTGGTGGATGGCAAGTCCATTGGCGTAGTAGGTGTCGACATCGCCCTCGACGCCCTGCAGGCAGCGGCTGTCGACTCCCAGCGCGACCTGTTCAATAGCGCCGGGCATATGCTGATCGTCTCCGGCACCGGCGTGATGGCTGCCTACAGCGTTGACGCCGGCAAAGTCGGCAAAAGCATCGGCGACACCCTGGGTGCCGAGGGCAAGGACATCCTGCAACTGCTGGGTGGCGGCGCACCGAAAATTCTCCAACAGGGCGATCTGATCCGCGCGGTGTACCCGGTCAGTCCGATTCCTGACGCCAAGGCCTGGGGTGTGGTGATCGACCTGCCGAAACAAGTGCTGCTGGCCGATTCGGTGAAGCTGCAAGCAGTACTCGATGACGCCCAACAAAGCGGCACGATCAAAGCGGTGGGCATCGCGATCATTGCCGGCCTGATCGGCTTGCTGTTGATCTGGCTGACTGCTTCCGGTGTTACCCGGCCGATCAACAGCGTGGCCGAGATGCTCAAGGCGATTGCCAGCGGCGATGGCGACCTCACCCAACGCCTGCACTACAGCAAGAAGGATGAGCTGGGCGAACTGGTCAGCTGGTTCAACCGCTTCCTCGACAAGCTGCAACCGACCATCGCACAGATCAAGCAGAGCATCACTGATGCTCGCGGCACCGCCGATCAGTCTGCGGAAATCGCCCGCCAGACCAGTGAAGGCATGCTGGTGCAGTTCCGTGAAGTCGACCAGGTGGCCACCGCATCCAACGAAATGAGCGCCACGGCCCACGACGTTGCCAACAGCGCATCGAATGCGGCAAATGCGGCCAAGGGCGCCGACCAATCCGCCCGCGATGGCATGCAGATCATCGAGCGCAGTACCCGCGACATCAATCAACTGGCCGAGGAAGTCAGCAAGGCCGTGACTGAAGTGGAAGCCCTGGCAGTGAACAGCGAGCAGATCGGATCGGTACTGGAAGTGATCCGCAGCATCGCCGAACAAACCAACCTGCTGGCGCTCAATGCGGCGATTGAAGCCGCCCGTGCCGGCGAAAGTGGTCGCGGCTTTGCCGTGGTCGCCGACGAAGTGCGCAACCTGGCCAAACGCACCCAGGACTCGGTGGAGGAAATTCGCCTGGTGATCGAACGCATCCAGAGCGGCACACGCGGCGTGGTCGCCACCATGCACTCAAGCCAGACTCAGGCCCACAGCAATGCAGGCCAGATCCAGCAGGCCGTCCAGGCCCTGAGCAAGATCAGCGATGCGGTCACCGTGATCAGCGACATGAACCTGCAGATCGCCAGCGCCGCCGAACAGCAAAGCGCCGTGGCCGAAGAGGTCAATCGCAACGTCTCGGCAATCCGCACCGTCACCGAAACCTTGACCGGGCAGGCCAACGAATCGGCGCAGATCAGCAGCCAGCTCAACAACCTGACCACCCACCAGATGAAACTGATGGATCAGTTCCGCGTATAGAACCCCTGTGGGAGCGAGCTCACTCGCTCCCACAGGATTTAATTCGACCGACCATCTATTTGTTCTATGCTCGGGCTCTCGCTCCGGAGGGCCTTCGATGACTGATCTACTCACGTCCATTCAAGCCGCACTCGGCTTGCCCCACACCCCGATTTCGTTCACCGCCAGTGGCGCCCTGCCCTCGGCATTTGCCGTTACCGACCTGGCGTGCGCCAGCATCGCCGCCGCCGGCCAGGCCGTCAGTGAGTTGCTGCATCAGCAAACCGGTCGCCTGCCCGAGGTTGAAGTCGATCGCCGATTAGCCTCGTTCTGGTTCTCGTCCTCGATCCGCCCGGTGGGCTGGAGCGTGCCACCGCTGTGGGACCCGATCGCCGGTGACTACGCCACCCGCGATGGCTGGATTCGCCTGCACACCAATGCGCCCCATCACCGCGCGGCTGCCGAATCGGTACTCGGTGCCTGTGCCGACCGGGCAGCGATGGCGAGCAAAGTCGCACTATGGGCCAAGAGTGACCTGGAGCAGGCCGTGGTCGATGCCGGTGGATGTGCCGCCGAGATGCGCAGTTGGCCGCAATGGCAGACTCACCCGCAGGGACTGGCGGTGAACGCTGAACCGCTGATCGATTTCGCCCGCCAGCAAAGCCAGAACGCCAAGACCTGGCAAGGTTCGGTCGCGCAACCCTTGGCCGGGATCAAAGTGCTGGATTTGACCCGTGTGCTCGCCGGCCCTGTCGCCAGCCGTTTTCTCGCGGGCCTCGGCGCCGACGTCTTGCGTATCGACCCGCCCACCTGGAACGAGCCCGGCGTGGTGCCGGAAATGACCCTGGGCAAACGCTGCGCGCGCCTGGACCTGCATGACAAGGCCGATCGCAGCGTGTTCGAACACTTGCTCAAGGACACCGACATTCTGCTCCACGGCTACCGGGCCGATGCCTTGGAACGCCTGGGCTACGGCGTCGCCGAACGGCAAAGGCTGGCCCCCGGGCTGATCGATGTCTGCCTGAACGCCTACGGCTGGAGCGGCCCCTGGCAAAACCGTCGGGGCTTCGACAGCCTGGTGCAGATGAGCAGCGGAATTGCCGAGGCCGGTATGCACTGGAAGCACGCGGACAAGCCGACACCTTTGCCACTGCAAGCCCTGGATCACGCTACCGGCTACCTGATGGCGGCCAGTGTGATCCAGCTGTTGGCTGAACGCTTGAGCAACGGTAGTGGTGGATCGGCGCGGCTGTCACTGGCGCGCACGGCGAAGTTACTGATCGAGAATGGACCCGGGACCGAAGCGTTATTGCGCGCAGAGGACGAAGGCGATCAGGGGCTTGTGCTCGAGCAGACGACCTGGGGGCCGGCGCATCGGCTGCGGGTTCCATTGAAGCTCACCGGTACCCCCCTGCAGTGGACGATCGCGGCCTCTGAATTGGGTTCCCACCGCGCGCAGTGGTGGTGACGGTCAGATAGCCTTCACGAGCAGGCTCGCACAAGGTTTGTCATTACCCATAAATTGTGCGCGGGATTTCACCATTGGCCCGCGCCAAGGCATACTTGCCCCCCTTCGCCGTCCAGAATTCATTGCCGCCCCATGCGTATCCACGTCAGCTTCATCGACCGCGTCGGTATCACCCAGGAAGTCCTGGCCTTGCTCGGCGGGCGCAATCTCAACCTGGATGCGGTGGAGATGGTTCCGCCCAACGTTTACATCGACGCCCCGACCCTGAGCCCGGAAGTCCTTGAAGAGCTGCGTGATGCGCTGTTCAGCGTGCGCGGGGTGCAAGCGGTGACGGTGGTCGACATCCTGCCCGGCCAGCGTCGGCACTTGCAGCTCGACGCGTTGCTCGCGGCCATGACCGACCCGGTGCTGGCGCTGGACAGTGGCGGCAAGGTGCTGTTGGCCAACCCGGCCCTGATTGCCCTGTACGGTCGTGAACCGGCCGGTGAAAGCGTCGCCGACCTGTTTGCTGATCCGGCCCTGCTCGACGCCCTGCTCGAACATGGCTTCCGGCTGCCGCTGCGGGAAATTACCGTCAACGGGCAGACGTTACTGCTGGACGCCACTCCCATCACTGACGCTGGCGCGCTGCTGACCCTGTATCAACCGAACCGCATCGGCGAACGCCTGTCGGCGCTGCACCACGATCACGCCGAAGGTTTCGATGCGCTGCTGGGCGAGTCGCCGGTGATCCGCACGCTCAAGGTGCGCGCGCAACGCGTGGCAGCCCTTGATGCGCCGCTGCTGATCCAGGGCGAAACCGGCACCGGCAAGGAGTTGGTGGCCCGGGCTTGCCATGCCATCAGTGCACGACACAACGCTCCGTTTCTGGCATTGAACTGCGCCGCATTGCCGGAGAACCTCGCCGAAAGCGAGCTGTTCGGCTATGCCCCCGGCGCCTTCACCGGTGCCCAGCGGGGCGGCAAACCGGGACTGATGGAACTGGCGAACCAGGGCACGGTGTTTCTCGATGAGATCGGTGAAATGTCGCCGTACTTGCAAGCCAAGTTGCTGCGTTTCCTCAACGATGGCAGTTTCCGCCGTGTCGGCGGTGATCGCGAGGTGAAGGTCAACGTGCGGATCCTCAGCGCGACCCATCGCGACCTGGAGAAGATGGTCAGTGAAGGCTTGTTCCGCGAAGACCTGTTCTATCGCCTCAACGTGCTCAACGTCGAAGTCCCGCCCCTGCGCGAGCGCGGCCAGGACATTCTGCTGCTGGCCCGCTACTTCATGCAGCAAGCGTGCGCGCAGATCCAGCGGCCGGTCTGTCGTCTCGCGCCAGGCACTTACCCGGCACTGCTGGGCAATCGCTGGCCGGGTAACGTCCGCCAGCTGCAAAACGTGATCTTCCGCGCCGCTGCCATTTGCGAAAGCAGTCTGGTGGACATCGGCGACCTCGACATCGCCGGCACCTCGGTGGCGCGCCAGAGCGACCATGACGTCGACAGCCTGGAACAAGCCATGGAAGCGTTCGAAAAGGACCTGTTGGAAAAACTCTACGTCAGCTATCCCTCGACCCGCCAACTGGCTACCCGCCTGCAAACCTCCCACACCGCGATCGCCCACCGTTTGCGCAAGTACGGTATTCCCAACAAGGCCTGACGCCGCCAACGCCTGAATCACCGCAGATCCCTGTGGGAGCAAGCTCGCTCTCACGGGCTTCGTGTCCAGCAAGAAATCACTCTAAAAGCGACCTTCATCTGTACTGAAAGCGCTACAGCGGAACGATATCGCTACACCCCTTCCCGACCAGCGCTGCGCAAGGCTTTGATCCCCTTAAGCTTTTTTCTTTACGCACTGCTGTAGCGATTTCGCTACAGCCAGCCGTGACCGCGCCTTTCCAAAAACTCATAAACCATTGATTAATAACGTAAATTTAACATTGGCCGCGTTCTTGCTTATTAACCCTGCATAAATCAGGGCATTGCCCAAGCATTCAATCGCGTCCACCAGACGAGTCTGGCCCCTTAGGAGTTTCCATGAGCGAGTTGCGTTTTACTGAAGATCACGAATGGCTGCGTACCGAAGCTGACGGCACGGTCACAGTCGGCATCACCGCTTTCGCGCAGAACGCATTGGGCGACGTGGTTTTCGTACAACTGCCTGAGCTGCAGTCCTACGAAAAAGGCGCTGAAGCCGCCACCGTGGAATCGGTAAAAGCCGCCAGCGGCGTGTACATGCCACTGGACGGTGAAGTGCTGGAGGTGAACCCGGCACTGGACAGCAGCCCTGAGCTGGTCAACGAAGATCCACTGGGCGAAGGCTGGTTCTTCCGCTTCCAGCCAACTGACGCCTCGGCTGTCGCCAAACTGCTGGATCAGGACGCCTACGACCGTCTGATCAAAGCCAACGCCGAAGCCTGAGGAGCGCTGAAATGACCCAAGTGAATCTGACCACTGCCAACGAATTCATCGCCCGCCACATCGGCCCGCGCGCCGGCGACGAGCAAGCCATGCTCAACAGCCTCGGCTTCGATTCCCTCGAAGCCCTGAGCGCCAGCGTGATTCCCGACAGCATCAAGGGCACCAGCGTGCTGGGCCTGGAAGA
>NZ_JBSSEP010000028.1:0-45575 GCF_054061835.1 Pseudomonas sp. TE12234 | reverse complement strand
AGAGTAGGTCATCGTCAAGATTAAATTCCGAAACCCCTATCTGCGTATGCAGGTAGGGGTTTTGTTTTTGCGCGCAGGAAAGTGCCGTGATGGGCGGAGAGCGCCTGACGGTTGTGCCAGATTCCCGAGGCATTGCATTAGAAGCCTGTTTCGTAACTCCATCGGGCGGTCACCACTGGCCACGCCCAGCAGCAGGCGCCCATCACTCAGCTCATCGACACTGTTAGCTGACTTCAACGTCAACCAAGGCTGACGCATTGGCAGTACAACCGCCGCCGTACCCAACATGATATTTTCGGTAATACCGGCCAGGTACCCGAGATAGGAAAAGGTTTCGAAAACCTGTGCCGCATCACCGAAATTCGGGTCATAAATCGGAACATCACGAACCCACAGTGCGTGAAAACCCGACTTGTCAGCCAGGCGTGCCATAGCTGCGTGCTGCTTCAGGTCCGGTACACCAAAAGGTCGACCTTCGGTCATCCGCAGCCCCTGACCGGCACTGGACCAGTCATTGTCGAGTGGCAACTCCAGTCCGATGGAGAACCCATTCGAACCCAATAGTCGTTGAAATCGTGGATGCATGGAAAAAACTCCCAAAAACCAGAATGGAATGACATGCACCCAGTATTCACGGGCTAATGAGCAAGAAAAATGCATGAATGGGATTATCAATCTTGTATGAAAAGCACGAATCCACCATCCCACCGAAAACCCTTTGCGACGCTCAAGGACCGTCCTTATAGGAAATCGCACTAAAGTGACCGGGTAGTTTTTGGTATGGTGCAGCTCGTTTTTTTAACGGACTGATTTCAAGCCCACGGATCGGCACTTCCTCTTCACAGAGTTGCTACAGAAATGCCCGAACCGATACCGATCAAGGATCACGAAAATGAGAAGCGCCTGGTCAACAAAAGACTGATCGCCTGCGCCTTGTTTGTCGTCGCCATTACCTGCGCGCTGGTGGTGCGCATGTATGTCCTGCAGGTAGTCGAATTCGACTATCACTCCACGATCTCCGAAAACAACCGTGTCCATGTCCTGCCAATCACACCTACTCGCGGGTTGATCTATGACCGCAATGGCGTGGTTCTGGCCGACAACCGGCCCAGCTACAACCTGACGATCACTCGCGAACGCGCTTCGGATGTCAAACAAGAGCTGGACGAAGTAGTCAACCTGCTGCACCTGCCTGCCGAAGACCGTGCGCTGTTCGACAAAGCGATGAAGCAGGCGCGGCATCCGTTCGTTCCGGTCACGCTGTTCTATGAGCTCAGCGAAGAACAGATCGCGGTGCTCGCGGTCAATGAGTTCCGTTTGCCGGGCATCGATGTCGAGCCGCAGTTCGTGCGCCACTATCCGTTCGCTGAACACTTCGCTCATTCAATCGGCTACGTCGGTCGTATCAACGAGAAAGAATCCAAGGCCCTGGACTCGGTCGAATACCGGGGCACCCAATCCATTGGCAAAACCGGGATCGAGAAATTCTACGAGTCGGAACTGCATGGCCATGTCGGATACGAAGAAGTCGAAACCAACGCTCAGGGGCGTGTGCTGCGTGTGCTCAAGCACACCGACCCGATTCCGGGTAAAAACATCGTCCTGAGTCTCGACGTCAAACTTCAGGAAGCCGCCGAGCAGGCCCTGGGTGACCGTCGCGGTTCGGTGGTTGCGCTCGATCCGTCGACGGGTGAAGTCCTGGCCATGGTCAGCAAACCCAGCTTCGACCCGAATCTGTTCGTGACCGGCATCAGCTTCAAGGAGTACGCGGCGCTGCACGATTCGATCGACCGGCCACTGTTCAACCGCGTGCTGCGCGGCCTCTATGCGCCGGGCTCGACCATTAAGCCGGAAGTCGCGATTGCCGGCCTCGACGCCGGTGTGGTCACGCCGCAGACCCGAGTCTTCGACCCTGGCTACTACCAGTTGCCGGACTTCGATCACAAGTACCGTAACTGGAACCATAGCGGTGATGGATGGGTAGACATGGACGCGGCGATCATGCGTTCCAACGACACCTATTTCTACGATCTGGCACACAAGCTGGGCATCGACCGCCTGCACGACTACATGGCGATGTTCGGTCTCGGTGAAAAGGTCTCGCTGGACATGTACGAAGAGTCTCCGGGACTGATGCCGTCCCAGGCCTGGAAGCGCGCCACGCGCCGCCAGCCGTGGTTCCCGGGTGAGACGGTAATCCTCGGCATTGGCCAGGGCTACATGCAAGTCACGCCGCTGCAACTGGCCCAGGCCACTGCGTTGATTGCCAACAAAGGGGTGTGGAACCGTCCGCACCTGGCCAAGACCGTGGACGGTGTCGCGCCAGTGGATGAGCACCCGATGCCGAATATCCTGCTCAAGGATCCCCGTGACTGGGAGCAGGTCAACCACGGCATGCAGATGGTGATGCACGATGCCCGCGGGATTGCCCGCGCGGCAGCGGTGGGCGCTCAGTACCGCATCGCCGGCAAGAGTGGTACCGCGCAAGTGGTGGCGATCAAGCAGGGTGAGCGCTACAACCGCGAAAAGACCCTTGAGCGCAACCGTGACAACGCCTTGTTTGTCGGTTTCGCACCGGCGGAACATCCCAAGATTGCCATTTCGGTGATGATCGAAAACGGCGAGGCCGGTGGCCGTGTTGCCGGTCCCGTGGTACGGCAGATCATGGACGCCTGGCTGCTCGATCAGGAAGGCCACCTGAAACCGCAATACGCCGCGCCGAGCAAACCGCCGGGTGATCCTCACGTCTGAAGGCCATCGCTGGCAAGCCAGGCTCCTGCGATCTATCGAGTTGAAGCTCACTGTAGGGCCAGGCTTGCCGACAATGAACGGGGTCACCATCCACCTGGCGAAACACAAACGCTCTACGGCTCTTGCCATAGCCCTTACGTTAACGTAAAGATTGCGGCAGGGCGCCGTTGTACAAAGGCGCAGGGCGGACCGACCCGGAGCGCTTGATGACACTTATAAAAACAAATTCCCCCAAATTGCACCGCGAAGCCCGGCTGGCTCGGGAAAAGCTGCATCTGGAAGGCGAAGTACCGGATGGCGTCCTGCGCGCCGAAATCGATGCCTCGTGGCGGCGCAGTCTCAGCCATGGCGTGCATTTCAATGCCCAGCATGAACTGGCGCTGGAATCGACGGCGAGCCTCGATGTATTGCTGGCAAGCAACCGTCTGCTGATTGACGCAGCCTTGCCGGCGATCGATTACCTGGCCGAACGCCAGGGCAAGGAAGGGCTGATCATTCTCGCCAACTCCGAGGCGACCATTCTGGCGGTCGAAGGACGCGCCGACCGACTCAAGGGCAGTGGCCTGCAAGACATCACCCTCGGTGCCTGCTGGAGCGAAGCCGTACGTGGCACCAACGCCCTCGGCACGGCACTGGTGGAAGCCCGGCCGACCCTGATCGATTGCGGCGAACATTATCTGGATCGCCTCAGTGATTTTTCCTGCACCTCGGTGCCGATCCATTGTCCCCAGGGCAATATTCTCGGCGTCCTGGACCTGACCCGCGAAGGTCCGCTCGGCCGCGCCCACGACAGCACCGCGTTGCTGGCCATGGCCGTCAGCCAGATCGAAAGCCGCGTCTTCAACACAAGCTATCCGGATGAAATTGTCCTGGCCTTCCACAGCCGTCGCCAGTACCTCGAATCCCCCTGGCAGGGCTTGTTGGCCGTAAGCCTCGGCGGGCAGATCCTCGCCGTCAGCGCCCAGGCCTGCCAGTTGCTGCATGCCGAGCGTTCGGCGCTGGTCGGTCGGCGGTGCGAAGAGTTTCTCGGCGTCGATGGCCTGCAACTGTTGGCGCGACTGCATCATGGCGGCGTTGGCAGCCTGCAGACCGCCAAAGGTGAATTTTTCTACAAAACCCTGCGTGCGCCGCAGCGTTCGATCAACGTCAGCAATCCGCCGCGCAGCGTTGCAAAACCCGCCAAGTCCCAGCCGGACCTCGAATCCCTGGCCGGCAGCAATGTGCGTTATGCCCGGGCCCTGCGCATGGCCCGCCAAGGCCTGGCCAACCAACTGCCGGTGTTGCTGTTGGGCGAAACCGGTACCGGCAAGGAAGTCATCGCCCGTGCCCTGCACATGGCGGGCAGCCGCGCTGACAAACCTTTCGTCGCGGTGAACTGTGCGGCCATTCCTGAAGGCCTGATCGAGTCCGAACTGTTCGGCTACCGCGAAGGCGCATTCACCGGTTCGCGGCGTGGCGGCATGATCGGTCGCTTGCAACAGGCCCATGGCGGCACGCTGTTCCTCGACGAAATCGGCGACATGCCGCTGGCACTGCAGGCGCGGTTGTTGCGCGTGTTGCAGGATCGCAAGGTCGCTCCGTTGGGCGCTGGCGAAGAGCAGGACATCGACGTCGCATTGATCTGTGCCACCCATCGCGACCTCAAGCGGCTGGTGGAAGAAAAACACTTTCGCGAAGACCTGTTCTACCGGGTCAACGGCATCAGCGTGATGCTCCCGGCCCTGCGCGAGCGTGAAGACTTCAGCGCGCTGGTCAGCCGTTTGCTGGCCAGACTCGATGCACCAACGGTGGTGCTGCATGACGACTTGAGCCGTTTGCTCGGCGGCTATCACTGGCCGGGCAACATCCGCCAACTGGAGATGGTCCTGCGCACTGCACTGGCCATGCGCGAGCCGGGGGAAACCGTCCTCACCCTCGATCACTTACCCGACAGCATGCTCGACGACCTGAGCTCAAGCGAACGTCCGCAGTCCGGGAGCATCCGCGAAAACGAACTGGAGATGATTCGTCAGTCCCTGGATAGCCATCAGGGCAACGTCTCGGCCGCCGCCGACGCCCTGGGCATCAGCCGCGCGACTCTGTATCGCAAGCTCAAACAGTTGCGCTCGTGATGCAGCGCCTGATCGTTCGGCTGATCGACAGCCAGAACCCCGAAGCCCTGCAATCGTCGTTGCGCTGGCTCTACAGTTTCGTGCGGCCTCATCGACTGGCGATCGCCGGGCTGCTGGGTTTGTCGGTCTGTGCTTCGGCATTGGTGCTGGTGCAACCGTGGCTGACCAAGCTGTTGATCGACGACGGGTTGCTCGCGCGCAATTTCCCGATGCTGGTGCTGATCGCCGGGCTGATGATCGTTGCCGGCTTGCTCGGCACGGCGTTGTCCGGGATTAACCGTTATCTGCACACGCGGCTGTCCGGGCGCATGCTGTTTGCCCTGCGCGATGACCTCTATCGGCATTTGCAGACCCTGTCCCCCAGCTTCTACGGTCAGCGGCGCATCGGTGACCTGATGTCGCGCCTCGATGGCGACGTGGCGGAGATCCAGCGTTTTGCCGTGGACTCGCTGTTTTCGGCGGTGTCCAGCGTGATTGGCCTGGTGGTTGCGCTGGCGATGCTGCTGACCCTGTCCTGGAAACTGTCGCTGCTGGCACTGGTGCTGATTCCCCTCGACGTGCTCTGGCTGCGCTGGATGCGGCGAAAGGTCGAGCGTGATGTGCGGCAGTTGCGCGAGCGCTCGGCAGACATGTCCTCGTTCATGGTCGAAACGCTGCCGGTGATGAAGTTCATCCAGTCCGCCGGCCAGCAGCAGCGCGAAGCGCGGCGCCTGGAAAACCTGGGGCAGGGCTACATGAGCCAGTTACTGCGCCTGCAAGTCACCGAGTTTTTCACCCAGGCCGTGCCGGGCACGCTGACCTCCCTGTCCCGCGCCTGCGCCTTTCTGATCGGTGGATACTGGGTGGTGCAGGGCACTTGGCAACTGGGCGCGCTGATCGCGTTTTCGACCTACCTGGGCATGGCCGTCGGGCCGGTGCAGAGCCTGCTCGGGCTCTATGTCGCCATTCAACGAATGACCGTCAGCCTCGGGCGTGTGATGGAACTGCGCGGCGAACAACCGACCGTACTCACACCCGCGACGCCACAGCCGCTGCCGGCCTCTGGCGATCTGCGTTTCGATGACGTGCACTTCAGCCATCCCGGCCGAACCACAACCCTGCGCGGCATCCAGGTATCCATACCCTACGGTTTGAAAGTCGCGTTGAGCGGCGGCTCCGGGGTTGGCAAATCGACCTTGATCGACCTGCTGCAACGCCACCACGACCCGCAATCCGGGCGGGTGTTGCTCGGTGAAGTGGACCTGCGCGAACTCGACCTGTTCCAGTTGCGTCGGCGCATCGCCGTGGTCAGTCAGGACATCGTGCTGTTTCGCGGCAGCCTGGCCGACAACCTGGCCTATGCGGTGCCAGATGCCAGCCGCGAAGCGGTAGCCGAAGTGGCACGGCTGGCCCAACTCGACAGCCTGATCGCCTCCTTGCCCGAAGGCCTCGACAGCCCGCTGGGTGAGCGTGGGCAGCAGTTGTCCGGCGGGCAAAAACAACGCATCGCGATCGCCCGTGCGCTGTTGCAAGACCCCTTGATTCTGGTGCTCGACGAAGCCACCTCGGCGGTGGACGAAGCCACCGAGCGCGAAGTGATCGAGGCCATCGACCGTCTGTTTGCCGGGCGTACGCGGATATTGATCAGCCATCGTCCTTCGACCCTGGCCGATGCCGATCTGCGTTTTGAATTGCTCGACGGCGTATTGATTTCCAAAGCGGTGCTGCATGAAGCCTGAATTGCGTATCGGCGTGGTGGACAGCGGTCACTCGGCGGCGCAACGGGTGCAAGTCATCGCCGGACGGCGCTTTGCGTTGGTGGAGGACGGACTCACCGAGAGCGATTTGCATGGCGATCCCCTGGGCCACGGCAGCGCGGTCATCGAAGCCATAGGTCGCCGTGCGCCATCGGCACTGTTCTGCGTGGCCCAGGTGTTCGACCAGCGCGGGGTGACCAGTGCCTTGCAGATAGCCACGGCGATCGACTGGCTGGTGGCTCAGGATGTGCGGCTGATCAATTTGAGTCTCGGCCTGCGTCAGGATCGCAGTCTGTTGCGTGACGCTTGCGCGGCGGCGGTGGCGAAGGGCGTATTACTGTGCGCGTCGAGCCCTGCCCAGGGCGAGGGTGTATACCCGGCGAATTATCCACAGGTGCTGCGGGTAACGGGCGATGCGCGCTGCGCCGAACTCGAATGGTCGTGGCTCGACACCACCCAGGCGGACTTTGCCGCGTGCGTGCACGGCACTTATCCAGGCCAGTCGGGCGCCAGTCTCGGCTGCGCCGCGTTGAGCGGACATATCGCGGCGTTCCTGGTGGCACACCCCGAGGCGAGCAACGAACAGGTGATCGACTATCTGCAGCACAACGCCCGCTATCGCGGTCCTGAACGGCGCCTCGGGCCATGACTGCGATTGTGGTGCTGGGGGCCGGCCCGGCAGGTGCGGCGGTGGCACTCGGGCTGCGGCGACTGGGGTATGCCGTCACGCTGGTCAGCGAGTGGCGCCGGTTTGCCGCGCTCGAAGGCGTATCCGTGCGCGTGCTGGAGGCCTTGCGCGGTGCAGGGCTGCATCACGCTTTGGAGGAGGCGGCGTTGCCATCGCAACGGCAGGTCAACTGGAACGGCCAGCAACACGCACAAAACATCGAATTCCTGCTGGATCGCCCGACTTTCGATCGCGGCCTGCGCCAAGACTTGCGCGCGGCTGGCGTGCTGTTGATCGAAGGCCGGGTGCTGGGCGTGCAGTCATTTTCCGATGGCCATCGCATCGACATCGAAGGACGCGAAAGCCTGAGCGCAGACTTTCTGGTCGAAGCCCGCGGGCGTCAGGCACCGGCGCTCGGCAAGGGCCTGCGCGGGCCGGAGACGGTCAGCCTGCTCAATCGCTGGCAAGGCAAGCCGGGCGACACCGCCAGCGCCGTGGAAAGCCTTGAGGACGGCTGGGCGTGGATGGCGCGGCGGGCCGACGGCCAGTGCTACTGGCAATGGACGGTGGACGTGGCCAGCGCCGGGTTACCGGGCAAGGCGCAGTTGCTGGAGTACTGTCGCCAGCGACGTCAGGATTCGGCCGTGGCTCGGGCATTCTTTGCCGGCGAAGCGGAGGTTGATCTGAACCTGCACGCCCGCAGCAGCACCGCCATCCTCAGCCCGCAGGTGTGTGGCGAACACTGGATACGGGTCGGCGATGCGGCGATGGCGGTCGACCCGCTGTCGGGCAATGGCATCTTTCAATCATTGTCGTCGGCATTACAGGCACCGACGGTGATCAACACCCTGTTGCGCAAACCCGAACGGGCGGCGCTGGCCCAGCGTTTTCACCAGCAACGGGTGGAACAGCTGTTTCTGCGGTTCGCGCGGATCGGTCGGGATTTCTATGCCGATGAACAACGCTGGTTGAACCAGCCTTTCTGGCAAGCGCGGCGACAGTGGCCGGATGCTGAGGTCGCCCATGCAGAAGCGGACTTCATTGGCCTGAGGATCGAGCGGGCTCCAGTGCTGAAGGATGGTTTTGTCGACGAGGCCGAGGTGGTGATCACCGCGGATCAGCCGTTGGGGATCTGGCATGTGCAGGGGGTTGAATTGGCGCCGTTGGTGCAGAGGTTAAAGCAGGGCGAGCCGGCGGGTTCGGTGTTGGCCGGGCTGACGGTGGAGCAGGGAAGGATAGTTCGCGGCTGGTTGTTGACTCAGGGATTCAAGCCCTGAGATTTGAGCTGTCTGAATCGGCCTCATCGCGGGCAAGCCCGCACAGTGATTTGTGTGAGGCCGAAGAATTCAGCAACACCACAAAACCTGTGGGAGCGGGCTTGCCCGCGATGGCGGCCGAAAGGGGCCCGCTATTACAGCTTGATCAACACCGACTTCAGCTCCGTGTAATGCTCAATCGCCGCATAGCCCATCTCGCGCCCGACCCCCGACATCTTGTACCCCCCGAACGGCAGCGCCGGGTCCAGCGCGCTGTGGCAGTTGACCCACACCGAACCGGACTTGATCCGCGGAATCATCCGGTGCACCGCTGCCAGGTCATTCGACCAGATACTCGCGCCTAACCCGTAAGGGCTGTCATTGGCCATGCGCAGCGCATCGGCTTCGTCATCGAACGGAATCGCCACCAGCACCGGGCCGAAGATTTCTTCCTGCACCAGTGAGTGCTTCTGATCGACGTCAACGATCACCGTCGGCTTGACGAAAAAGCCCGGCCCGAATTGCTCGCCGCCGCAGGCAATGGTCGCACCGCTTTCCCGGCCTTTTTCGATATAGCCATACACCCGCGCCTGCTGACGCGCAGAGATCAGCGGCCCCATCTCGACGCTCGGGTCCAGGCCGTTGCCGAGTTTCATGGCATTGGCGATGCCGGCGATGTCCGCCACCACATTGTCGAAATGCTTGCGTTGCACATACAGGCGCGAGCCGGCGCAGCACACCTGACCCTGATTGAAGAAAATCGCGCTGGCGGCCCCGGCGGCAGCGCTCGGCAGGTCGGCATCGGCCATGACGATGGTTGGCGATTTGCCGCCCAGTTCCAGGGTGACCCGGGTCATCGAGTCCATGGCGATCTTGCCGATCTGCTGGCCCACGGCGGTGGAGCCGGTAAAGGTCAGCTTGTCCACCAGGGGGTTGTGGGTCAGTGCGGAGCCGGCGGTGATGCCCGTGCCGGTCACCACGTTGAACACGCCTTCGGGATAACCGGCTTCCAGTACCAGCTCCGCCAGTTTCAGTGCGGTCAGTGGTGTTTCATCGGCGGGTTTGAGCACCACGGTGCAACCGGTAGCCAGGGCCGGGCCGAGTTTCCAGCAGGCCAGCAGCAACGGGAAGTTCCAGGCGACGATGGCGCCAACCACGCCCACCGCTTCGCGGCGGATGAAGCTGTGGAACTGATCATTGGGCATCAGCGGCAACGACACCTCGACACTGGAGCCTTCGATCTTGGTTGCCCAACCGGCCATGTAGCGCAGGAAGTCGATGGCCAGCTGCACGTCCATCACCTGTGCGACGGCGGCACTCTTGCCATTGTTCAGGCACTCCAGCTGCGCCAGCAGCTCGGCGTCGCGCTGCATCAGGTCGGCGAGTTTCCACAACAGGTTCTGCCGCTCCCGGGGGCGGGTACGGCTCCAGGCCGAGTCATCGAACGCCTGACGCGCGGCGAGCACCGCGCGGTCGACATCTTCCGGCGTGGCCCGTGGCACCACACAAAGCACTTCGCCGGTGGCCGGGTTGTGCAGGGGCATGGTCTGGCCGTCGGCGGCCTCGACCCAGTCTCCGCCGATAAGCATGCGCGGCGCGCGTTGGATAAAGGCCGAAGTGGCGGGAAGCAGATCAGGAAGCGACATGTTGAAACCTCGTCTTGTTCGTGTGCCGAGGTCTTTCGCAACGGTTGTGCCAGTTTGCCCAAAGGCCGTATTTAGCCGGGTTCGGTGCGGAGGGAGGGGCGCTGGAGGAGGCGGATTTGTCGCAACTTGAGACGCCAAATGAGACAAACATCACGCCCGCTGATCTGTAGAAGCTGGCTTGTCGGGTCGCCGCATCGCAGCGAAGGTCGTCAACGATGACGCGTACCGTCTGGATAACTACGTCGCTCCTGCAATCATCGTCGGCAACCTGGCTCCTTGTTTTCCCCGGGATTACGTGAAGAACCTTTTTTAAGGTTTATTCAGACCGGAAACTGCAAGGCGTTGGTCAGGTCGCCCATCGGCGCCTGGCCTCGGGCGATCATCGCTTCATCGCGCTGCTTCAGACCCTCGAGTTTTTCCAATTGGAACACCCGGGTAATCAGCCGCAGGATCGACGCGGTGTCATACACCGTGTGATCGACCGCGCCTTTGCGTGAAAACGGCGACACCACCAGGGCCGGCACCCGCGAGCCCGGGCCCCAGCGATCCCCCTTGGGTGGGGCGACGTGGTCCCACCAGCCACCGTTCTCGTCGATGGTCACCACCACCACCATGTTTTTCCACTGTGGGCTTTGTTGCAGCACTTTAAGCGCGCGAACGATATGTCGGTCACCCGACGCCACGTCGGCATAACCGGCGTGCATGTTCAGGTTGCCTTGGGGTTTGTAGAAAGTCACCGCCGGCAGCTTGCCCGCCTCGGCGTCGGCAAAGAACTTGTTCGTGCTGGATTCGTCCCCCAGGCCGCCATCGCGCAGGCGTTTTTTACGTTCCTCCGGGTTTTCCGGGCCTTGGCGTTTGAAATAGTTGAACGGCTGGTGGTGGTACTGAAAGTTCGGGATTTTCGGAATGCCTCCCGAATCCTTGTATTGCTCCAGCGTCGCCTGCCAGGCCCCCGCGTACCAGGCCCAGTCGATGTTCTTCTTCGACAGCTTGTCGCCGATGTGCTCGTGGGTCTGCGGAACCAGGACGTTCGGCAGATCAGGTTTGGAGTAGTCCGGATGGTCCGGGTCGCGGATCCACGTCGGCCAGTAGGGCGGGGCGAGGGTATTGACCCCGTAACCATCGGGCGTCAGCGCGCTGGGGCCGAACTGCGGCGGACCGGTCATGGCGCTGGCCGGCGAGGACTCCAGCGGTTTGAGGCGTGGGTCAGCCGGATCGTTGCTTTGCAGCACGGCTATTTGTGATTTGGCAACCGAATTGGCCGCGTCCGGATAAAACGGTGCGGTGGCGCTGATCAGGTATTGGTGGTTAAGAAATGAACCACCGAAGGCGCCCTGGAAGAAGTTGTCGCAGAGCACGAAATCCCGGGCAATGTCCCATAGGCGCAGGGAATATTGGCTCTGGGCATAGTGGCCCATGGTCAAGCCTCCGGAATCGGCCCAGGCGACAAAGCCGTCGTTCTTGCCGCCGTTGATCTGCATCTGGTTCTGGTAGAACACGTGCCACAGATCGCGGGTCACCAGACCGAACGGCAAGTCCTCCGCGTTCGGGCCTTTGAGGGCGAAGGGCGCGTTGGGCAGGTTTTCCTGAAACTGGACGGCGTTGGGATAAGTCACGCCGTCGAGGGTTTGCGGTCCGATCTGCAAGACACCGCCCCACACCGGCGGCAAGGTTTGCAACAGGCTTCCATCGCGGTCGCGCTGCTGATAATCGGCAGGCTGGAGCGCTGATAGCGGTTTCTCGACCCCGGGAAAATCGCCAAAGAGGTTATTGAAGCTGCGGTTTTCGGCGTAGATCACCACCACGGTTTTCACCTGGTCGTGCAGGGCTTTGTCGAGTTCTTCGGCCGATAGCGGACGATCAGGCGTCTCACCTGGCACATTGCCCTGATTGCCGTAAGCAGTGAGGGCTGCGCCGGCGCCGAGTACCGCGACGCCACCGAGAAAACGGCGGCGACTGGTGTCGATGGGGTGGTCGGATTCGGCTGAGGATGGGTTTATACCGTCTGTTTCGTCGCTCATATCGAATCCCCTGGCCTGGTCGAGTTGTTTCTACATGTTTCGGCCGGACGCTAGCAAGGGATTGTGACAGATGGGTGACGACTCACCGTTCAAAGGTGGGGACGAGCCTGCTCGCGAAAGCGGTACGTCAGCCACATTCATGGCGGATGTGCTGCCGTTTTCGCGGGCAAGCCCGCTCCCACAGGTTTGGTGTGATCTCTGTACATAGGCGCTGGCTTGTCGGGTCGCCGCATCGTAGCGAAGGTCGGCAACGATAACGCGAGCCCCCTGGATAACCACATCGTCCCTGCCCAAACGATCATTGGTCATCGCCCATCGACGTGGCTCACCTATGCTCGTCTCAGAGTGAAACAGTTGTCGCGAAATTAAACGTGTTGCCAGGTCGGTATCCTGGGAGAAACGCCCGACGATGTTGGCAAATCATTGATTCAACGAGGTTTTAACAAGCTGGCACGCTCCGTGTATTGCTCATCGCAGACGTTTCTACTGCCTCCGTCAGCGGCTTGCCGCCGGCGGCAGAAACCCAAAAAACGATAAGCCACAAAAATAAGAAAGCACCGTGCGAGGTTCGACGTTGATGAAGAGAAAACTCCGATCAGGCATGAGCGCCAGCCTGCTGGCCGTAGCCGCTTGTATAGCGCTGCATTCGCCTCACAGCCTGGCAGCCCGCGACGCCCAGACCATCCTCAAGGAAACCTGTCAGGGCTGTCATACCCCCGAAGCCGATAACGCTCTGAGCCGCATCAGCCACCAGCGCAAAACGCCGGAAGGCTGGTTGATGAGCATTGCCCGAATGCAGACCATGCACGGTTTGCAGATCAGCGATGAAGACCGCCGGACGCTGGTCAAGTACCTGGCCGACACCCAGGGCCTGGCGCCCAGCGAGACCGACGGCGTGCGCTATGCGCTGGAGCGCCGGCTCAACACCGTCGAAAAGTTCGACGAGCAGACCAGCCAGATGTGCGGTCGCTGCCACTCCGGTGCGCGGGTCGCCTTGCAACGGCGTCCGGCTCAGGAGTGGGAGCGCCTGGTGAATTTCCACCTCGGTCAGTGGCCGTCCCTGGAATACCAGGCCCTGGCCCGCGATCGCGACTGGTTCGATATCGCTCGCAAAGACATGGTGCCGCTGTTGGCCAAGCGCTATCCGCTGGACAACCCGGCCTGGAAGAAATGGCAGAGCGTGGCGCCGAAGTCCGACGCATTGGTAGGCGACTGGAGCTTCAGCGGCCACTTGCCGGGCAAGGGTGAGCTGTCGGGGGTGATGAGCGTCAGCGCTGACGGCAGCGACACCTTCAAGGTCAGCGTCAAAGGCCAATACGCCGACGGTACCCCGTTCAACGGCGACGGCAGCGCGATCCTTTACACCGGCTACGAATGGCGTGGCAACGTCACCATCGACGGCGTGACCATGCGTCAAGTGTTCGCCGCCCAGGGCAATGCGATGCAGGGCCGGATGTTTGAGGCCGAGCACGATGAGCGTGGCCTGGACTTCGTCGCCGCCAAACAGGGTTCCGCCCGTTTGCTGGCGGTGCAGCCGGGTTACCTGAAGGCCGGCAGCGAAAGCGAAGTCACCCTGATCGGCAGCGGTCTGAGTGGCAAGCCGAATTTCGGCAAAGGCGTGGAAGTGCTCGAAATCGTCGAGCAGAGCCCGCAGCAAATCAAGGTCAAACTCAAGGCCGCCGCCAATGCCCAGCCGGGTCTGCGTGCAGTCTCCGTCGGTACGCTGAAAGGCCCGAGCCTGTCGGTGTACAGCCAGATCGCCGAAGTCAAAGTCGTGCCTGAGTTCTCGGTGGCGCGGATCGGCGAGGGCGGCGGTTCGACGCCGAAAGTCCAGGGCCGTTTCGACGCCGAAGCCTGGGGCAAGGGCGCTGATGGCAAGCCGTATCGCATCGGCGTGTTCCCGGCGCAGTGGAAGGTCGAGGCCTTTGACGAGCGCGCCAAGGAAGACGAAGACGTCAAGTTCGCCGGCACCATGCAGGCTGACGCGGGCGTGTTCACACCGGGCGATGCAGGACCGAACCCGGCGCGCAAGATGTCCACCAACAATGCCGGCAACCTCAAGGTGATCGCCGCCGTCGACGACGCAGGGAAATCCCTGACCGGCGAAGGCCACATGATCGTGACCGTGCAACGCTGGAACAATCCACCCATTCCGTGAGGTTGAAACGTGAGCCTGGCTGCAGGCAAAGGCTTCAGACACTTTTCGGAATGACCGCAAGCCCCGCATAACGGGGCTTGCACAGGAGGTTTGCAATGGGCGCTATCTTGAATCTGGTCGAACGCAACCTGCACGAAGTGCACGTTGATGCCGACCGCATGCTGTTCCATATCCCCAGCAGTTCGCTGTTCGCCAGCGATGAACTGACGGGCACCATCATCGATACCTTGCGCGGTCCCGGCTGCTCGTCGGACGACCTGATCCAGCGGCTGTCCGCGCGTTTCAACGGTGAAGAAGTCACTGAAACCCTGCGCGAGCTGATGGCCCTGGAACTGGTCAGCGACGGTTCGCCGCTGACCCCGGACATCGCCACCAAGCGGGTCGAACGCACGGCGATCAACACCGTGGTGCTCAACGTCAACACCGGCTGCAACCTGAGCTGCACCTACTGCTACAAGGAAGACCTCGACAAGCCTTCGGCCGGCAAGAAAATGGACGTCGAGACGGCCATCGCTTCGGTGGAAATGCTGCTGCGGGAATCCCCGGATGAAGAGCGTTTCACCGTGGTGTTCTTCGGCGGAGAGCCGCTGAGCAATCGCAAGCTGATCGAGTACATGGTCGATTACTGTGAAAAGCGTTTTCGCGAAGCCGGCAAGTTCGTCGAGTTCGTGATGACCACCAACGCCACGCTGCTGACCGAAGAAACCGTGGACTACCTCAACGCCCACCGTTTCGGGCTTTCGGTAAGTATCGACGGGCCGAAAACCGTGCACGACCGCAACCGCATCACCGTGGGCGGGCAGGGCACCTACGACGTGGTGCGGCGCAAGGCTGAAATGCTGCTGTCGCGCTACAACAGTCGTCCGGTCGGCGCGCGGGTGACCCTGACCACCGGCGTCACCGACGTCGAAACGATCTGGGATCACCTGTTCAACGAACTGGGGTTTGCCGAAGTCGGGTTTGCCCCGGTCACCTCAGGCGACATCAGTACGTTCAACCTGACCAGCGATGAACTGATCGAAGTCTTCGCCAACATGAAGAAGCTCGGTCGACGTTACCTGGAAGCGGCGCTGGAGCACCGCAACATCGGTTTCTCCAACCTGCATCAGTTGATCACCGACATCCACGAAGGCCACAAAAAAGCCCTGCCTTGCGGCGCGGGCCTGAAGATGCTGGCGGTCGATCACAAGGGTGAATTGAACCTGTGCCACCGCTTTACCGGTTCGAGTCTGCCAACCTTCGGCAATGTGCACAGCGGCGTAAAACAGGTTGAGCTGAACGACTTCCTGTCCCAGCGCCTCGACCGTACCAACACCGGCTGCGAAGACTGCCAGATCCGCAACCTGTGCTCCGGCGGTTGCTACCACGAAAGCTACGCCCGCTACGGCGACCCGACCCATCCGACCTATCACTACTGCGAACTGATGCGTGACTGGGTCGACTTCGGCATCGAGGTCTACACCCGGATCATGGCTCACAACCCTGCGTTCATCAGCAGCTACATCACTCCGCGCAAGGCTCACTGATATGAAACATCTCAAGGCAATCAATAACAAAGCGTTGAAGCTGGATCAGGCCGCGGACGAAAACCGCATCGAAGAAGTGGTGGCGATGAGCTCCGTGGCGGGCTGCGCCTCGACCACCGACCCGGGTTGGGAGATCGACGCGTTTGGCGGTGTGTCGTCGCTGTGCCAGCCGATGGAAGCCGACCTGTATGGCTGCTCCGATCCGTGCTGGTGGCCGGCCCAGGTGCCCGACATGATGAGCACCTATCCGGACTGGAACAAGG
Organism: Pseudomonas sp. TE12234; assembly: GCF_054061835.1. Taxonomy (NCBI): domain Bacteria; kingdom Pseudomonadati; phylum Pseudomonadota; class Gammaproteobacteria; order Pseudomonadales; family Pseudomonadaceae; genus Pseudomonas; species Pseudomonas sp. TE12234. The sequence continues at coordinate 29,440 of NZ_JBSSEP010000028.1, read as the reverse complement.
ATGCCCAGGCGTCCAACGAAAACTGGCGCAACCTCGGCACTGTCTTCCCCAAAGACAAGTGATCAGATAAGAAGAAGGATTCCAGCATGCACAGCATCAACGCCTGCGGCCTGGCCGCTTTCGCCCTTCTGAGCACCTGTTCGCTCAACGTGATGGCCGATGAAAACACCGCACTGCAAGACGGTCACGAGTACATGTTGACCACCAATTACCCGAACAACCTGAACGTGATCGACCTGGCCACCGACAGCCTGTACAAGACCTGCAAGATGCCCGACGCCTTTGGTCCCGGCACCGTGCAACTGTCGCCGGACCGCAAGACCGCCTATGTGCTGAACAACCACTATGCCGATGTCTACGGCGTCGAACTGGACAGCTGCAAGCAGGTGTTCCACGCCAGCATCACCCAGAAGCCGGGGGAGAAAGCGCGGTCGATGTTCGCCTTTACCCTCAGCCACGACGGTAAGGAACTGTTCACCGTCGCCAACCCGACGCTGATGCTCAACGACCGCTACGAAGTGCAGCAGCCACGGCTCGATGTGTACAAGACTGACGCCGGCATGGACGCCAAACCCGTGCGCAGCTTCCCGGCACCGCGACAGCTGACCATCATGCAGAGCGGTGACGACGGCACGCTGTACGTGGCGGGCGCGGACGTCTACAAGGTCAACGTGCAGACCGGCAAATTCGACGTGCTGATCCCGAGCCGCCACTGGAAGCGCCCGAACTACAGCGCCCCGGACGTGCTGTACGTGTGGAACCAGCAGACCTATCGCCATGACTTCTCGCTGCTCTACACCGCCGCGAAGTTCAAGGACAAGAAACAGGACCCGGCCACCGCCGAATACCTGTACGGCCTGTTCAGCGTCGACCTGAAAACCGGCAAGACCGAAACCACCGACTTCGGTCCCCTGACGGAAATCTACTTCAGTGGCATGCGCTCGCCCAAAGACCCGAACCTGATGTTTGGCGTGCTCAACCGCCTGGCCAAGTACGACATCAAGCAGAAGAAACTGCTCCAGTCCGCCACTTTGGATCATTCCTACTACTGCATTTCCTTCAACAAGGACGGCAGCAAAATCTACCTGGCCGGGACCTTCAACGATGTGGCGATCTTCGATGCTGACAGCCTGAAGCAGATCGGCAGCATCAAGATGCCGGGCGGGGATATGGCGATTACTACGGCGCAGGTGTTTGTGCGCTGATTCGCGGCGCCTGAGCTGCCTTCGCTGGCCAGCTCCTACAAGGATTTCAGTGGATCACACATTTGTGTACGCCGCTGAACCTTGTGGGAGCGAGCTTGCTCGCGATGGGGCCCCCACAAGCACAGCAAAAATAGCCAGAATCAAACCCCCGGCACCGGGCAGCTCAAATCACCTTCCTGACACTTCAGATAAGTCTTGAACGTCTCGACCCGCGCCTTGGTCAACGCTGTGATGCAATTGCCGTAGACCAGCGGATAGACACTCCCGCCTTCCACCCCTGACGCCGAAAACTTGCACTCGGCATCCCGAAACGCAATCCACGAACGCTGTGCGCTCACCAACAGTTTCTTGCTGTCGGGATTGGCCTTCAGCCGTGTGGTGATTTGCTGATAGAGCGCATTCAGCTCCTTGTCAGCCGCCGCGTGCTGTTGCGCCGCGCACTGGTTCATTGTCGCCTGGTCGGCCGCGTTGTCGCAGCCCACGGCATGGGCCAGGGTGGTGAACATCAAGGGTGTCAACGCCAGAAGAAAGCGTGAATGCATGTCAGAAGCTCGCTGTGACAGGGAAAAGAGCGGTGCAGTTTAGCGCAGTGCAATCTTCGGCCCTCTACGTCTGCCATTCAGGGTGTTTCTTGACCGCGTCACAGGCAAGCCAAGGCGCGTCGTGGGACGTCCAGATATGCGCCTGAGGCGTCATTTTCGGATCGTCATCCAGTGTGGCGACACGAACGATCACGTGGGGCTGGGCCAAACGTTCCGCCATCAGATGCGAGCCGCACACCGAACAGAAATGCCGCCACTTGCCCGGCGAGGACTCAAAGCTGCTGAGCCGGTCCTGGCCCTTGATCCAGCGAAAATGCTCGCGCATCACGCCGGCAGTCGACGCAAAAGCCGCCGCGTGCGCCTTGCGGCAGGTATGGCAGTGACAGTGGCTGATGGGCATGTCGAGGCCGTCCACTTGGTAATGGATGGTTTTGCATAGGCAGCTTCCCTGCAGTTTGTTCATGTTGCCTCCCGGTGGCATGGCTGGATTCTGCGTTGTGGTGGCCAACGTTAGCAGGTTCGATCGACGCCAACCGCCACCGTCAAAGCAGAACTTATCGTCACGAATACAGCCGAATACTTCGGGCAACGTTGATCGCCACACAACTTTAGGGTTGGACAAGTGGTCTTACAGGCCTACTGTTGTTCAGTACAGGAGGTGACTTATGAACCCAGCATCAGATCGCATCGAAAGGAAGATCCTGCTCAAGGCGCCGCGTTCACAGGTCTGGCGCGTCATAGCCCATGCCGAGGAGTTCGGGAAATGGTTTGGCGTGGCGCTGGACGGAAGGCGTTTTGTCGCCGGCGAGTGGACCCAGGGGCAGGTTACGTACCCAGGTTATGAACATGTGTTGTGGAACGTGTTGGTCGAACGGGTCGAGCCGGAGCGACTGTTTTCGTTTCGCTGGCATCCGTACGCCGTGGAATCGGGCTTCGATTACTCCCAGGAACCCACCACCCTGGTGAAATTCGAGCTCGAAGACATGGACAAGGGCACGTTGCTGAAGGTGTCCGAGTCGGGATTCGACCACATTCCCCAAACTCGCCGGCTCAAAGCGTTCCGCATGGACAGCCGTGGTTGGGATGAGCAAATGAGCAACATCGAGCAGTTTCTTATTGCCAAGGCTCACGAACGCCAGGTGGAATGATCACACCCGCAAAGCTGCAAGTCAGCCGCAGGTCGCGTCATTCGCGGCCTTCGCGCTCGAAGTCCGACATGTCCAAGGGACTTCGGAAGGGCAGCTATAGCGAATGTCCTACAAGTGTTAGTAGATATGTCCTCTATTGCAGATTGGATCCCATGCGTATTCTGGCCCCATCCACTGAAGCACAGGGAGTGCTCAGGATCATGGATGATCGGCCTGCATGGAATGCTGACGACAGGGAGTCGTACTGGTCTGGGAAGAACCCGCTTCGGCGGGTTTTTTTATGGGCGCAAGAAAAGTATTGGCTGCGGGAGCCGGGTTCCCGCAGCCGCTCTTTTAGCGTCGATCCAGTTTCGCTGCGGCACGTTCGGTGATTTCTGCACGCAGCTTCAATGAACCGGCAGCGCGCTTGCGGGCTTCTTCCAATACGCTGGCTGGCGCCGTTTCCGGGCTGCCCGCGGTGAACGGCGGCGCCGGGGCGTATTCGAGCTGCAATTGCACCAACTGCGCGGTGTCCTTATCGAACAGTTCGGCGGCCAGGGTCAGGGCGAAATCGATGCCCGCGGTGATCCCGCCACCGGTCAGCAGGTTACCGTCGCGCACCACCCGGTCTTTCACCGCAATCGCCCCCAGCGGTGCCAGCAGTTCGTGATAGGCCCAGTGGGTGGTCGCACGCTTGCCCTTGAGCAGGCCCGCGGCGCCGAGTACCAGAGCACCGGTGCAGACCGAGGTGACATAACGCGCGTTGGCGGCTTGAGACTTGATAAAGGCCAGGGTCCGGTCATCTTCCATCAACGCACCGACGCCGCTGCCGCCCGGAATACAGATCACATCCAGTGCAGGGCAGTCGTCAAAAGTGACGGTCGGTTTCAACATCAGGCCGGTGCTGGCGGTGATGGGCATCAGGTCCTTCCAGATCAAATGCACCTTCACATCCGGCAGCGAGGCCAACAGGTCGTAAGGGCCGGTCAGGTCGAGTTGCTGAACCTGTGGAAACAACAGAAAACCGATCTGCAAGGTCATGGTGTTTTTCTCATGAAGTGGGTGGACGGCTTTACTGTAGGCTCGTAGGATTTGGCGTATACGCCAATAACCCCACGAATTACGCCAATCATGCCCAAGACCATTCACGTGCTTGCGTTTCCCAACGTGCAACTGCTCGATGTCACCGGGCCGTTGCAGGTGTTTGCTTCGGCCAACGACATCGCCCGCCATCAAGGTTTGCCGCCGCCCTACGCGCCGTCGGTGATCGCCAGCGGCGGCGGGGCGGTGCTGTCATCGGCGGGACTGGCGTTATTGGCCGAACCGTTGCCGAAGCAGGGCAGCGACACCTTGATCATCGCCGGCGGCTGGGGTGTGTACGCGGCGGCTGAAGACCTGCCGTTGGTGGCGTGGGTGCGCGAGCATGCAGCAGGGTGCCGGCGGGTTTCATCGGTGTGCACCGGGGCGTTTTTGCTCGCGGCCAGTGGCTGGCTCGATGGTCGGCGCGTGGTGACCCACTGGACCCGTTGCGAGCAATTGGCGCAGCAGCACCCGCAATTGCGGGTCGAGCCGAATCCGATCTTCATCAACGATGGCCCGGTCTGGACCTCGGCCGGAGTCACCGCCGGCATCGATCTCGCGCTGGCCATGGTCGAGCAAGACCTCGGCCGCGCCATGGCCCTGGAAGTGGCGCGGCAGCTGGTGGTGTTCCTCAAGCGGCCCGGCGGTCAGTCGCAATTCAGCGTGACCCTGTCCTTGCAGAAAGAAGGCAACCGGTTCGACGAACTTCATGCCTGGATCAGCGAAAACCTTACCAAGGACCTCGGCGTTCCCACCCTGGCCCTGCAGGCCGGCATGAGCGAACGCAGCTTCGTGCGCCACTACCGCGCCGACACCGGCCAGACCCCGGCCCGTGCCATCGAACAGATCCGCGTCGAAACCGCGCGACGGTTGCTCAGCGACACCGGCGTGCCGATCAAACGGGTCGCCGTGCAATGCGGATTCGGCAGCGAGGAAACCCTGCGCCGCAGCTTTCTGCGCGCCATGGGCGTGACGCCACAAGCCTATCGTGAGCGGTTTTCTGTCAGCGCCGCAGATCCCGTGCTGCCTTGAACGCGGGGGACGTCAGTCGATGCGCAGCGCTTTTACTCAGCCGCCTCGACTTCCGTCACCTGATTGAAGTACTTCGCCCGATCCGGTGTAAACGTCACCACCATCCGCGTGCGTGAACAGGTCAATGCCCGCTCTTCACTCAAATCCACATCCAGGTCCTCGCCGCGCAAGCCCTGCCACTGGGCGAGGTATTTGAGGGAACCGTATTTTTCGAGTTTTTTCAGGCTGCGGCTGACACCACCCTTCCAGCCCAGCACCGGCAGTTCACCGGCCAGGCACCGTTGCGCGAGGTCCGGGAAGCGGATGGCACGCTGGCGGCCGATCTCCCAGCATTTGATCAGGCCCCTGTCGTGGGCCTCCCACAGTTCGTCGCGGGTCAGGCCCGAGCGTAAGGGCGATTTGATGCTGCGATGGATGCGTTGGGTCATTCTGGTTCCTTGAATTCGGGGTGGTTGGACAGCTCCGCTGTGCCCGTTGATCGGGGATGTTAGGTGGGGATGTAACGGCTGGCAACAGAGTATTTCTGCATGTTTTGTTTAAGAAATGTAGGACATCCACCTGGGGTGAACAGGTGACAGGCGCTGGCTTCAAGGCTGCCAGACACTCTTCTCCCCACTCAACTTCCGATCCAGAAAACACGCCGCACTGATCAACGCCAGGTGCGTCAGCGCTTGCGGCGTGTTGCCCATGTGCCGCGCGTGACTGTCGAATTCTTCCGCGTACAACCCCAAGGGGTTGGCATAGCGCAGCAGTTGTTCGAACTCCAGATGAGCCTTTTCCAGGCGACCGGCCCGGGCCAGGCATTCGACGTACCAGAACGAGCACGCGGCGAACGCGCCTTCGGTGCCGGGCAGGCCGTCGATGTGTTTGTCGTCATTGTGGTAGCGATACACCATGCCATCGCGCACCAGATTCTTTGCGATGGCGTCGAGGGTCGCCAGCCAGCGTGGGTCCTTGGCGCTGACGAAACGCACCAGCGGCATCAGCAGCATCGAGCCGTCGAGGGCAGTGCCGCCGATGTGCTGGACGAAATGCCCGTGTTCCTCGTTCCAGAAGTTTTCCCAGATGTCCGAGTAGATGGCCTGACGGGTCTGGTCCCAACGGGCGAACGGGGCGGGCAGGGAGCGTTTCGAGGCGAGGCGGATCGCCCGGTCCAGCGCCACCCAGCACATCAGGCGCGAGTGCAGGAAATGGTGCTGCTCGCCGCGCATTTCCCAGATACCGACATCTTCCTGCTGCCAGGTTTCGCAGACCTGATCGACCACTTCCACCGTGTGCTTCCAGCCCTCGTGGGAAATGGCTTCGCCGTACTTGTTGACCAGGTACACCGCGTCCATCAGCTCGCCGAAGATATCCAGCTGGACCTGCGTATACGCCAGATTGCCGATGCGCACCGGGGTCGCACCACCATGGCCGGACAGGTGCGTGAGTTCGACTTCCGGCAGTTCCTGGCGACCGTCGATGCCGTACAGGATATTGATTTTCATCGCGTGGCCCCGACAGTCGCTGACCCGTCCGCGCAACCAGCGCATGTAGGCGTTGGCCTCGTCGACGAACCCCAGGCGCATGAAGGCATAGACCGTGAAGGAGGCGTCGCGGATCCAGGTATAGCGGTAGTCCCAGTTGCGTTCGCCGCCAACGCTTTCCGGCAGGCCGAAGGTCGCGGCGGCGAGGATGGCGCCGTGTTTACGCGAGGTCAGCAACTTCATCGCCAGTGCCGAGCGGTTGACCATTTCCCGCCAGCGCCCACGGTAGCTGGACTGCCTGATCCAGTCGCGCCAGAACTTCAGGGTGCGTTCCAGGCACAAGTCGGCGGCACCTTCCTTGAAGCGGGGATCGTCGACGGCGCCGAGCAGGCATTGCGCGGTCTGGTCCTGTTCGAGGGAGAATTCGGCCACCGCCGCGTTGCCGTCGATCCTTAGGGGCTGATCCGTGGACAGCCGCAACGACGGTTGACCGGCGGCAGCGAACATCACGTCCTTGCCGTCCAGGCGGGCGAGGGTGGTGGCACGGGCGTAGTCATGGCGCACCGCGCAGCGCAGGCGAAAGGTCGCCCGGCCACTGACCACGCGCACCCGACGCATCAGCATCGGCAGGTCATCTTCGGTGTCGCCGATGGGCAGCAGGTCGGTGATTTCGACCACGGCGCGATCACTGAGCCAACGGGTTTGCAGCACGTTGGTGTCGGGCAGGTAAATCTGCTCGCGACGCGCATCGGGCAAGTCCGGGGACAGCTGGAAAATGCCGGCCTCGGGGGTGTCCAGCAGCGAACAGAAAATCGACGGGCTATCGAACTCCGGCCAGCAGAAAAAATCCACGCTGCCCTTGTCATTGACCAGCGCCGCGCTGCGCATGTCGCCGATGATGCCGTGGGCGTCGATGGGGCTTTGTCGTTCCGGGTGATGATCAGGCATTACCGTGACGCTCCGGGAATTAAGGTCCTATGCAGCTGACTGATTGGGGTGGCCTGGAGTTCATTTGCCCGCGATGGGGCCTTCACATTCAACCAACAAATTGCCGCTTCCCCCTCATTCCAGCGTTGTGGCAACGTGCAGGCCCTGATCGAGGCCGGCCCCCATGGCAAACCCCTACCGCGAACTGTTCAACGCCCCTGGCAGCCGTGCCTTCGTGCTCGCGGGAATGATCGCGCGCATGCCGATCTCCATGACCGGTATCGGTCTGATCACCATGCTCTCGCAGTTGCAGGGCGGCTATGGGTTGGCCGGGGCGGTGGCGGCGACATTTGCCCTGGCCACGGCGTTTTGTGCGCCCCAGGTGTCGCGGCTGGTGGACCGTTTTGGCCAGCGGCGGGTCCTGCCGGTATCGGCGCTGATCGGAGGCGGGGCGCTGCTGATGGTGTTGCTCTGCACCCGTTTGCAGGCGCCGCACTGGACATTGTTCGTGTTCGCCGCGCTCGCCGGCTGCATGCCGAGCATGTCGGCGATGGTGCGGGCGCGCTGGACCGAGGTCTACCGTGGTCAGCCGCAACTGCAAACGGCCTATGCCCTGGAGTCGGTGCTGGACGAAGTCTGCTTCATTGTCGGGCCACCCTTGTCGGTGGGCTTGTGCGTGGTGGCGTTCCCCGAGGCCGGGCCATTGGCGGCAGCGTTGATGCTGGCGATCGGCGTGACCGCGTTTGTGTTGCAGCGCGACACCGAGCCGGCGGTGCATCCCCATGAAGAACACCACCAGGGTTCGATCATTCGTTCGGTGGACATCCAGTTGCTGATGCTGTTGATGGTCGCCATGGGCACCATCGTCGGCGTCGTGGACGTGGTCAGCGTGGCCTTCGCCCAGCAGCAGGGGCAACCGGCGGCGGCGAGCATCGTGTTGTCGGTGTATGCCATCGGTTCTTGCCTGGCCGGGCTGGCGTTCGGCGCATTGCGCTCGAAAGTGCCGCTGCCGCGCCTGTTCCTGTACGGCGGGGTGGCGACGGCGGTGACCACCTTGCCGCTGCTGCTGGCGGTGAACATTCTCGGGTTATCCCTGGCAGTGTTCGTCGCCGGGCTGTTTTTTGCGCCGACGCTGATCGTCGCCATGGCCCTGGTGGAGAAGATCGTGCCACCGGCCAAACTCACCGAAGGCCTGACCTGGCTGGTCACCGGGTTGAGCATCGGCGTGGCGATGGGGGCCGCCAGTTCAGGCTGGCTGGTGGACGCGTTCGGTGCGCGCAGCGGATTCTGGGTGGCGATTGCGGCGGGGGCGGTGGTGCTGGGGGCGGCGGTGCAAAGCCATCGTCATTTGAAAGGATGATTCACCCGTGGCAGCGAGCCTGCTCGAGATGACGATGCATCAGGCGCTTTGATGCCGACATCCTTCATCGCAAGCGAGCTCGCTCCTACAGAGGCTAGAGCGCGAGCATGCCTTTGAGGTAGCGGCGAACCTGTCGATAGCGCGGGCACTGTTCGAGCAGGCCCGGGGTGTTTCGTGTGCGATGTTCCAGTGCCTGCTGTGGGCTGCAGGGCATGCCCCGGACCTGTACCAGTTGTTGCTCTTCGCCGTCGTTACGCTTGAGGATCAAGCTGGCGGTTGCATTGCCTGGGCTGAGGCGCCATAGCGGAAGGTCCTGCGCTGCAGCCTGTGCCGACTGGTCATGGGGTTCGTCGGCACTCCACACCAGCAGCTTGTCGTTTTCCCGCGCCAGGGTGCTCATCAGGTCGGCCTTGTATTGGCTGAACTGCACACGACCCCAACGGCTGTCGAGCAAGCTGCGGATCGTCGATTGCTGGCGCCGGGGCGCGCCGAGTACGGTCAATGTACCGGCGAACTGGCTGTCCTGTTGTTTCTGCCGGGCCAGTTGCCGGGCCACGGTCATCACATCACAGCGCTGGTCGGTCAATGGGTCCACGTAGCGGCAGTAACGAATGTAGGCGGCAGCCACCAATTGCTCCAGCGTTGGCCGGGCCTGGCGGCGCGGGATCGGCAAGCGATCATCGGTCAAGCCCCAGCCGGCATAGAAGGGCAGGCCGAAACACGTCACCGGTGTTCCCTGGATCAAGGCTTCCAGCCCGGCCTGGCTGGTGCCGACATACACCCGTCGGGCCCGGCACGCCAGGGAGGCCCAGGACACGTGACGGTTCTCCAGCGTTACCCCGCGTGCCTGGGCAGCATTGAGCAGGCAGCTTTTCTTGTGGCCGTTGATGCAGTCGGGGTGAATCCGCACCCGCACATCCGCATCGGGGTTTTCCGCGAGCGCCGCATCGAGCATGCGGATGAAGTCTGCTTCGCACAGGCCGCCGCCCGGAATGGAGAAGTCGCCGTAAGTCTGGTCCACCACCAGAACCAGTGGCTTGTCGCGCCCCAGGGGGTCGTCCTCGCTCAAGTCCGGGGCGTTGTTGTATTTGCCGATGCCACTGCTGCGCATCAATGCAATCAATGCCTTTGCGGTTGCCAGTTCCGCAGCGGTCAGGGTGTGCGGGGTTTGCAGCATGTTTTCCAGCAGTGATGGGCGATCAGCCAGATAGTGGATACCAATGGGATCGACCACCATCGACATCGGCGTATCGCCCTCGACCCCCAGTGAAGAAGAACGCAGAAAGCCGTCCTCCAGCGCCACGTAGGGAATGCCCCAGCGTTTGCATAACACGCGGGCATGGTCGGAGGAGCTTTTGTAGCCGATCCCGGAAATGGCCTTCAAACCTGCGGGGCGTTTCTGGCCGCGCCGCCACAGCCAGTGGGGCGGTCCTTCAGGGTCGAGGAACTCACTCAGGTGAAAGACTTTCCACATCACCCACTGCGACATGATGCCCACCCAGCCGGGGCCTTCCACCAGTGATTCAAGGGGGACTGATCGACTCATCTCTTCGCGGCTCATGGGTTGGATTTCAGCGTGCGGCGCATATTGATGACCGAGGGAAAGGGCAGAAAGCGGCCAAGCCAGTTCAGCGGCGTGGTTCGCACCCGGATGAATCCCAACTGCTCGTAGAGCCGCCGGGCCCGCTGATTCTTCACCTGGACTTCCAGTTCGACCCGGTCATAACCGGCCCGACCGGCCTGATCGAACGTTGCGCTCAATAGCGCACGGGCGATGCCTTGGTGACGGGCGTGCTTGATCACATGCAGCCCATAGAGATAGAAACCGTAGTACCACTCCCGACCTTCAGTCAGCGCAAACAACAGGTAACGCGCTGCGCCGCGCAAGCGACCGAATTCCCGCAGAAAAGGCCCGGCGCCGGGCGAGAAAGGCCCGCGCCAGTGGTGCTTGAAGGCGGCGTAGCCCAGGGGCGTGCAGTCACGGTAGGCGATCAGAATCCGGTCCCAGTTGATTGACGCGGCCAGCAGCCGATAGCGGCAGGCCTCATCGCCGAGAAAGAAGGCCAGCGAACTGCGTCCCGAAGTGATCATCCGCGCGATCGATTCATCAGGTTCCGGCAAGCTGGAGCCGAGGGCGATCCGCAAGGGCGCTAGGGCGATGTCAGTCATGGGTTGCCGTCTGTGCCCGGCTGGCTTTTTTGACCGGTGTGTGGCTGTTGCTCATCTGCTCAACGAAGGTCTTGGCCAACTGTTCAACACCGAGGGTCCGCGGCAGGCTGGAAGAAGGCGTCTGATTGGACCAGATGAAGTAATCGGTATCGCCATCCGGTGCGCCGAGGGCGGCATACACATCCGGGAGAATCGGCACGTGATCGCCAAAGAAACACAGCCCGGTCGAGGTCGGACTGACCAGCAGGTACTCACGTAACTTGCCGAGCATCCGGTCGGCATTGCTCAGGTGACGCAGGTAAGGCGCCAGGTCGCGCATGCCGTCGAGCAGCGGTCGATCGAACCAGTTGGGCAACTCTGCCGCGTCGACCTGCTCCAGGTGCAGCGGCCCGTGGTTTTCCATCGTGACGGCATGGATGTACAGGGGCTGGGTGCGAGCGCTGTCGTCGAGCAGTTCGATGATCTTGTCTGCCACCGCACAATCACCAATGAAGGGGCCGGCCTTTTGCTCCTCGTTGAAGCTGCGCACGTCGATGAACTCATCGAAGCCCAGCGCTGGCAGCACGCGATCACGACCGTAGAAACTGCCCGCATAAGGGTGAATGCACACGGTGCGATAACCGCGGCGTTTCATGTCGGCGGCGATGCTGGGCAAGCCCAGGCGGGCCAGGTGGCGATAAGGATTGAAGCGATGTACGCCGAGCCGGTCGCCGGCGATCCCGGTCAGGAAGGCGAACTCGGTGCGCACGGTGTTCGCGCCCCAGGCTGCGACTTGCAGGCGACCATGGGCCCTGGCTTCGCCGCGTAGCACATCGTACTGGCTCAGCACCTGCTCGCGGATTCCGGGCCACAAGGTGCGTATATCGAAAAACGACTCGCTCTGCACCGAAACCAGGTCAGGCAGGGCCGCATCGCAAGGGGGGCGAATCGCTGGGGCATCGGTCGCAAAAGGCGAGTGCAGGGCGTCGATGGACACCTTGCGCCGGGCGGCACAAAAGTACGTCCATAAACTGGCGGCCAATCCCCAGCGGCGCAAATCCAGGCTGGCGTCGTAGCTGGGTTGCAGCGGCTTCAGCGCGCCGATGAGCAGCAACAGCGAGGCACCGGCCAGCGCTACGGCAGCGGTGGACAGCGCATCGCTGGCGGTGGCCTCGAAATACAACCCGCAGGCCAGATAGGCGATAAACGCCAGCGCCAGCACAATCGTCTTGCCGATGCCGAAGAAGGGCAGGTACAAGCGCGGAAAGCGCACGGCGTCGCTGAAGTACTCGAAATCCGCACACACAAAGGGCTCGCGCAACGAGTGATACTTCGAGTTGCTCACCAGCACGATCAGCAGCCACAGCGCCAGCACATTCACCGCACTGAAATACGCGCGCCCGGTCAGCCCATAAAGCAGGGCCACCGCGAACAGCCATGCACCGGCATGCAACAGCCAGCTACGCAGTGGTCGGCGCAAGGTGGGCCTGGGGATCAGCAGCGCTTCGATGCCGCAGGAAAGCAAAAAGCCGCCGAGGATCACCCAGGCGAAAGAACTGTTCAGAAAGTCAGGCACCGTAGTCCAGCCATCGCAAAATCACCGAGGACATCCGCGGGGGAATCACGCCCAGGGCCCAGCATCCGAGGTTCAAGGGAAAGGGGAAACTGATTCGCGCCTGATTGGCGGCCAGGCCACGACGAATTCGTTGTGCGGCTTTGTTCGGGTTCCACAGCAGTGGTTTCGGCCCCGGCATTTCAAAGCACATTTTCGATTCGACATAACCGGGCATGATCACATTGATCCGTACGCCGTCAGCTGCGACCAGGTCGCGCATGGACTCGCCGTACGCCTTGATCGCCGCCTTGCTGGCGCTGTAACTGGGTGTGGCCGGCAACCCGCGCCAGCCGGCGAGGGAACTGAACAGTGCGATTTGCCCGTGCTTGCGTGAGCGCATTGCCGGCAATGCCGCCTGCACGGTGGCAATGGCGGCCATGACGTTGACCTCGATCACCGCCTGGGACAATTCCCACTCCTCATCCTCGGCATTCGGCCCGGTCGCGGTATTGAGCCCGGCGCCGACGATGATCAGGTCCGGTTGCTCGGTTGCGCTGATCCGGGTGATCCATTCGCGCACCGCTTCCAGGTCCTGCACGTCGAGCGCGTGGAGGATGACCCGTGCACCGGCGGCGCGGCATTGTTCGGCCATTTCTTCCAGACGCTCGGTACGTCGGCCCTGCAGGATCAGGGTCACACCCGGCGCCGCATAAGCGGGTGCCAACGCACCGCCGATACCACCTGTGGCGCCGGTGATCAGAATGCAGCGTGGTTTTTTGTGCAGCGTCATAAGTAGCGTTCAATCCTGGAGGTCTTGGCCAGCAGCACTTCCAGCGAGTTGTTCACGGCCATGTCGATACCGCAGCGGGTATAAAAGCCGCCATTGACCTGGGTGGTATGAATCACCGTGCTGCGAAAGCGCTGAAACAACGTGGAGTCAGGCGGTTCCGGCGTGTGCCAGAAGTCATCGAGGCTGCCCTGGTGGGTGAGCCCCTTGAGGTTGTAGATCGGATCGCTCAGGGCAATGGTCGGCACGTTGTGCATCAGCGACGAACCGCCGACGGTGCTGTTGACCGTGATCACGCCCGCGACGTGGGACAGCAGCGTCGGCATGTGGCCGCTTTCGAGGAAGTCCACGCGGTCGGCGATGCCGAGTTTGTGGGCGATTCGCCGGGTGATTCGGTGATAGTTGACGATGCCCGGGGTCAGGGGATGGTTCTTCACCACCAGGCGCGTGTCACTGCCGGCATGGCGGGCGAACGAACCCATGACATGCTTCAACACATCCTTCATGTGTTTGAACGGTGAGTGATCGCGGATCTGCGCATCGCTGTCCAGTTGCAGTGGCAACAGGAAGGTGCGATGGCGATTGCGCGCCACTTCACTGATGACTTCGGAGTCGCGGCCCTTGGCGTTGACCAGGCGAAGGCCCTGGCGAATGTAGCCGGCATATTCCACCGCTGCGTTGAACGGCGCGTGGGTTTTGTAATGGGGGAACACCACTTTGTTCAGCGCGCCACCGACGTGGTACATCACATCGTGGAAGGCCCGGGAGGCAAAGGACAGGCGGAACGAATCGCCATTGTGATAACGCGGGATGTACTTGCCGACTTCCCGGTACCACTCCGGATCACGGGGCAGCAACGAGTGGTTGTTCACGCCATTGCGCTCAAGGGTGATCCAGTAGGGGCGGAAGTAACCCTCTTCGAACACGTGCACGCGAATGCCCAGCGACCTGGCCAGCTCCACCGCCGGCTGGTGCACCGGCCGGCAGTCACCGAACAACACCACGTCGGTAATGTGGTCCGCGCGGAAGCACTGGCTGTAGAAGTCCATCAACTGCTCGGGCCGCGAGGAATAAAACACTCGCGCGCCGCTGCCATAGAGCGTGTCGCCCATGTTGAAGTTGACCGACTTCACCAATTGCCCTTCGGCCCGAAGTGCGCGCACCAGGCGTGCGAAAAACGGCGAACTGACGCCCTGCAGAAACAGGAACGAATTTCGCGGTTTCACCGACACCGGACGTTGGGAGCGATCGACCGGCACTAGGAGTTTCTTGGGCGTGGCTTCAAAGCGCTGAGGACCAAGTGTTGAATCATCTCTCGCCATGTCGTAGGCCTTCCTTGGGTAGGTACTTCATCCCAGTTTTGAATCTCTATTAACGTGCGTTCGGGGGTGGTGAATTTTCGGGTGATGCGGCTGACATAGGTCGGGTAGCGGATCAGCGTCGCCGCCACCAACTCGTCCAGGCTCAGGCGACGAGTGCGGCGCGCCTGGACCTCAGGGCTCATGCCCAGATCCCGGGTCAGCCCCCAGCCGGCATAGAACGGCTGGCCATAGGTGGTCACCGGCACGCCGCGCAACAAGGCTTCAAAGCCCGATTGCGAGGTCAGTACGTGCACCTCATCCACCTCGGATAACAGTTGGTGGAAGGGCACATCGCCCACCACCTGATTGCACCAGTTACTGGTGCGCTCTTCGCCGTCGCCGGCTTCGCGGGTGCCGGCCAATACCTCAGGGTGCGGCTTGTACAACAGCCACGCTAACGGGTGGCGCTCGCGCACCGCCTTGAGCAAATCAAGGTTGCGCCGGATCCGGTGCGCGCCGTAGCGAATCGAAGCGTCGGACTCGACCTGACCCGGGACCAGAATCACCTTGGCGACACCCGCCGGGCGTTTCCACGCGGTGCCGGGCAAGTTGTATTTGGTCACACCGGCGGCACAGATCGCTTCACGCAAGGCCGCAGCCCGTTGCAGCAAACCTGAAGTCCAGGGTTCGTTTTGCAAGAGGTGTTCCAGGCGCGAGGGACGGGTGGCGTCGTAGTAAATCCCCAGGTCATCGAACACCCACGACAGTGGGCGGGTTTTCTTCGCGCCCAGGCCGACGGAGCGCAGGAAGCCGTCTTCGACGCGGCCGAGGTGTTTGCCCACTTTCTTTGTCAATGGCGTGTCGTGTTGACAACCCCATGTGATGACCGGTGTGGCGGGACGACGACGGGAGAAACGGCCAAGGAAACGAATGGATGATCCGTTGAAAAAATCCAGTACCAACGGCTGCTTCCACTTGCTGAAACCGACCATTTGCAAGTCATGGGGCAAGCGACTGCGCATTCTGCGCTGCAGTCCCAGCCACGCCAGCACGGTCTCCGGTTCGCAAGGCGCGCCCGTTTCCGGGTCGACGTAGCGCGGGTACTCCACCAGCGCGGCATGCAGCAACTGTTCAAGACTCACCGGTTGGCGCCGCGCAGGGGCGGGCAGGGCATCGAGGGTCAACCCCCAACCGGCATAGAACGGCATGCCAAAGGTGTGCACGGGCACGTCCCACAACAGTGCATCGAAGCCCAGTTGCGAGGTCATCACGTAGACAGCCTGGACGTTCGGCATCAGCTCGGCCGGGTGGCGGTTATCGCTGATCAAATGGATGCGGGGATGCTTGCGCAGCTTCGCCAGGTCGAAGTGACCGTGCTTGCGCCCGGCCACCACGTCCGGATGCACCTTGACCACGACGGTGCTGTGCGGATGTTCCGTCAGCGCGGCCTCGAGCATTCGCTCGAAATCGGCGGCGGTGGCGCCTTGCAGTGAAGCATCGCCACAGGTCTGATCGGCCACCAGCACACAGGGCTGAGGCAGCTCGCAGGCGTCGATGCGGGCGCCGTTGTACTTGGACACGCGCTCCTCGCACCAACGGGCCTGCAAGGCACGGGCACGCAGGCTCTGCGCTTGCGTCAGCGGGACGGGAATCAGTTGTTCCAGGCGAGAAGGCGCGGTGGCGTCGTGATAGATGCCCACGGGATCGACAATCAGCGACAGCGGCGGTTCTTCCGCCCCCAGCCCCACAGAGCGCAGAAAACCGTCTTCAACGGTGAGCAGCGGCAAACCGGCTTCTTCAGCTACGGCCTGCGCGCGCAAAGCGCTGGGCTTGCGCCCCCACGCGAGCACATCATCGGCCTGGGCAATGTCGCGCACGGTCCCACACAGCAGCCGATATTCAGGCAGCAAAGAGGGGAGCGTCGAGATCTGTTGCGCGCCTTTGGACAGAATCAGCAAAGAGCGACGCGGTGGAGCGGCATTGTCCATAAAAAACAGCGGATATCCATAACGAGCGCAGTCTTGTGTCAGACACAATCAGTCGTGTCTGAAAAATGCTTAATCAAAATTTGGCGCGAATGATAATACAAACGGACAGCTGCCATTCAGGAAAGCGCGAGATTTTTTACGGATTTTTCACAAGTTCCGTGATTTTTTTAAACATGACAGGTGCAGGGAATTGAAATGTCCGATAAACGGTCAAAACACGCCGCCTGGCGCGCTTGACGACATGAAAAATCAGGTGGGGGCGCACTCCCTTGTGGGCGCTGGCTTGCCAGCGATGAGGCCCTGCCAGTCAACATCCACCCCTTAGGTTGTCCGTGGGTTCCCAAGGTCACAACCATCCACATCTCGAGCGATTCAGGAAAATTCCTACAGAAGGAGGGAGATCCGCGTTTCCTCCCTGACTTTGAGCCGCTACCATACGCGCCTTCAAAATCAAGGAACGATAGGGCCCTCATGAATCACCTTCCAATTGCCAAAGAAGCACTCTGCGCCCAGGCGCAAGCCATCGGTCAACTCGCAGAACGCCTGGATGGCGAGTTTCAACGTGCCGTTGAACTGATTCTGGGTTGCAAAGGTCGTGCAGCGGTATGCGGCATGGGCAAATCCGGTTTGATCGGCCAGAAAATGGTCGCCACCTTCGCCTCTACCGGCACTCCAAGTCTGTTCCTGCATCCGGCCGAAGCCTTCCACGGCGACCTCGGCATGCTCAAGCCAATTGATGTACTGATCCTGATTTCCTACAGCGGTGAAACAGAAGAAGTCATCAAGCTGATCCCGAGCCTGAAGTCCTTCGGCAACAAGATCATCGCCATGACCGGCAACGGCCAATCCACCCTGGCCAAACACGCCGACATCTGGCTCGACATCTCCGTCGAGCGCGAGGTGTGCCCGAACAACCTGGCACCCACCACCTCGACCCTGGCCACCATGGCCATGGGCGACGCCCTCGCTGTCGCCCTGATCAGCGCCCTCGACTTCAAACCGATGGACTTCGCCCGCTACCACCCCGGCGGCAGCCTCGGCCGCAAACTGCTGACCCGCGTCAGCGACGTGATGCACACCAACCTCCCCAAAGTTACCCGAGAAACCTCATTCCACGACTGTCTGCTGGTCATGACCTCCAGCCGTCTGGGACTGGCACTGGTGATGGACAACGACAAACTGGTCGGCATCGTCACCGACGGCGACCTGCGCCGCGCACTGCTGGGCAATCCGGGTGTGGTCAACGAGCGCGTCGCCAGCTTCATGACCGCCAGCCCGCACACCGTGAAAGCGAATGCGCAGTTAAGTGAGGCAGAGGCTTATATGCTGGATCACAAGATTCGTGCGCTGCTGGTGACGGCAGAGGGGAGTGATGAGGTGGTGGGGGTTGTGGAGATTTTTGACTGAAGACCTTGCGCCTGCCGGGTATTGGAATGAGTAGTTTGTTTTATGGGGCCATGTCGTTTGCGAACTCGTGGAGCACTAGAGTTTGAGGGCGTAAGCGATGGACCTGTGTGGCTTTTGGCAAGAAATATGGAAGTTTCGAGTGGGACTTGCTAGCGCATTTATCCGACTTTTCAGGCGCTGGGTTAGGGGAGTTACCTCCAGTATTTGTCAATACGAATCCGAAGATTCAAGCTCGCTGTTGCATCAAGCGGTTCGCAGGAAAATCAGAGAAATGTCATTCGATATTAGGGTATTATCGCGCGATCTTCTAACACGACATTGACATGATTCTAAGTATGCAAAATAAAAGTCAAGCTGTAGTCGCTGAATCATCATTTCTAAAAATAGTTAATGACGACAGTGTGAAGCGCACATACGTCATATTTTCATCTATAGATATTGAGCCTGGAAAGTTTATGTTCTGGCGGGTGATGGATTCGATAGCCGGTTCAAAAATATTTCTCAATGATGAAAAAAATGGTTGGTATGTGCATGGCATTCCGACGCTCGGTGATAACGTACCGGATGCCGCTGTTGCTTTACTTAATTTAATTAAAAGTACAAATCCTGAAGAGGTTGTTTTCATTGGGCCATCCATGGGGGCATATGGCGCAATGCTGTACGGGTCGATTTTAAAGCCGGAACTCTCAGGGGTTACAGTTCGTTGTCTTTCCTTTGGGGGGGAGTTTTTACTGTACGGAAGAGAGACTCGTAGTAAGGCATTCACAAAAAAAGAACATAATCTTAACTACGCTGATTTGCGCGGAATACTAAAAGATTCAGGTCTTGCGGTTACGCACGTATACGGTGATACGGATATTAATGATATCTACCAGTCTACTCTGGTAGAAGACAATATTAACGTCGTAAGGATTGCCATTAAAAGCGCGCCTCATGCGGTGTCCACCTATATTGGGCAGGAGGTCGGGCTGATTGAGTTTGTCAGGGAGTTTGGAGAATCAGGTGTTTTTCCAGAATTTCAATCATCTGCGATCACACAGATTGGCGGTTTTGGTAGTAGCTTGTTTAAAGGGCATCTGGCACTTATCGATGGAGAGATAGAAAGTGCGCTGCATGAGTTAGGTGTCGCAGTAAGCTTGTGTCAGGACCACGCAGTTGCACGCCACAAATACGGGATTGCGCTTTTTCAGAATGGAAAATTAGAGGAAGCGTTTCTAGAGCAAAGTGAAGCTGTGCGCTTAAATCCAAGCCTCGATAATGCCCATTATCACTTGGGTGTTTTGCTTCGTGAGCGCGGAGAGCTTGCCGAGGCAAATTTGGCTTTCAGAGAATGCCGGAATATTAATCCCCTTCATGTGGTGTCCAGGTTCGCGCTTGCAAATGATGCTGTTGAACGTAATGACTTCGATGAAGCAACTGAGTTCCTTGGGGAGATTTTAAAGGCGGACGCAAGAAACGTGCGAGCTCAAGAGATGCTCCTTCGCATAGAACGTGACGTAACGGAAAGAGCTAAGCTTTCTGAGATTTTTATTAGCTCTAATGTTTTTGCATCAAAGCCAATTGATTCAAAACCGCAGCTGAATAAAAGGTTTGTCGGGCGCGATTTTCTGATTCCACTGATGGCGCTAAAAACATTTGAAATGGAAATGGGGGGGGGCTCCCAAGATGAATGCGAGCAGTTGATTAAAAGGGCTACTGAGCATCGCGATTGGATTACGGTTGTTGGGGTTGGTCGTCTGATGGTAAAGAAGTGGCCGATGAAATACAGAGGGTATTTGGCTCAGTTTGATGGCCTTCTTAACTTGGAGTTGCGTTACGATGCAATTCAAATACTTGCTTTGGCGGTTAGTGAAATTGGTAGTGCGCCATTAATCGCTCATCGGCAAATGCGTCTATTCAATTATTCAGCCCGGTGGGATTTGACGCTTCAAGCGTTTCGTTCAGATGCCAGTGTCCAAACAGATGGAAAATGTATTCGGGAGGCATTTCTGGCAGCCCTGCAGATGAAAGACTTTGATCTTGCTGATTCAATAGTTGAGTCGTCGAAATTTTCAGAGGAGCTTCATAAAAGTCTTGCTGTTGAGTTGGCTCGAAATAAGAATGAGTGTGCGGAAGAGTTGTTGGGGGTAACTCAGTGCATGGGTAGGGGGCAAAGATTTGTTGTCGCGGAGGCGGTGGCTTCCGGGAATAGTAAAGTAGTAGAGCTCGCTTGCTGGAAGATGTATCGAGATGGAGTTCGTGATGAGTTTTTTTTCGATGTTGCTTGTCGAACGCTAGCTCATGAGGATGTAAGTAGTCGGAGATCTTTTTTCTTTCAGTATGCTGCTAATTCAGCGCATCCGCAGAATGTTAGTTATTTAATGTTGTTGGCCAGTTCTTGTCTTGCCTGGCGACTATTCGAGGAGGCTCGTATTTTTTTAAATGGTCTTTCGAATATGAAGGGAGAAATGGTAGCTGTGGGGCGGAAATTCGCTGAGCTGAATCAGGCTATTTGTAGAATTCAATCTCAATTTGAATCCGTGGGCTATGGGATTGACTACTAGAATTGAATTTTTGATGACTTGCCCTTTCACTTGCGTGAACGGGCAAGTTTGCGTGTTGATGAGAGCTTAGTTATTTGTCCTTCGCATGTAGATTGATCCTAGAAGTCTCACATGAGCGGACTTCGAATCTGCAAAGAAGGTTTCAGGCGTTAGTTCGAATTTTCGTACTTTCTTTTCGTTGGATGTCTTTTTTACTATCCAGCGAATGAAGCGCTGTTCCAGATATGCCTTTTTCTTCGTGTGCTGCGTGGGTGCGGTAACTGGCGCTGGTTTGGTTTTTCCTAGCGCTGATTTAGCGTGTGCGGGTTTTATGTTGTTAGTGGTAGGTTGTTCCGCTTTTTTCAGAGCGTTCACGCCGACTTTCCAGACGCAATTAGCTTCCAGATTGTTCTCTTCAGGAAGAACTATCTTCAAGCCAGCGCCACCATATGCATCCTCAAAAACTAGGCCCGCGAACATCTTGGCGTCTACCGGGTGCGGATCACTGAAGAACTTTTCAAGCACACGTAACGATTTGACAGGTTCGATATCCAGGTTTTTCAAGCGACTACCAAAGATACGCGCTGTTTCTTCAATGAAGCTGAGCGCACCCTTATGGATTCGATGAACTACCTCCTCTCGCTTCGCCTCGGCTGCGAAGCGGTCCATGAAGATAGGTGTAAGGCGGCCATTCCAGTCTCGGTCCATGCGCACGAAGGACGTGTCCACACTGCTGAACAATGTCTCGTAGAGTGGAACGTTGCGACAGAATGGATGGTGGGTATCGTGACGATCCACGAATTCACCCAGGTACCCTCTAATCGGCATACCGTAAGCATCTACGCGCTTCAAAGCCTGGCGGAAGGTCATTAGGTAATAACCGCCGAACAGTTTCTTGCGATCAGTGAGCAGATACAGGGATTCCTGCATGGTGCCGGCATACCCTATATCCACCAAGGCAACTTCACCTGAGTCCAGTAGGCCTGTTCCTTCAAGGTATTCGAGATAATTCGCCCGCTCTTTGCTGGCGGCACTGACGATGAGTGGAAGCAGGTCAAGGAAAAACGGTTTGAGCATTTCCTGGTGTTTATTGGTGACAATAGTCTCAAGAGTAAGATCGTGTTTTGAGAGGATCTCAGTCGGGACGTTTGCCGGGTAAACACCAAAACGAGACGAGAGAAGATGCTGGATGGTGGTGCGTGCAAAGTCCACCTGCAGCAGGTCCATCACCCCATGTTCATCTCGTACTTTGGCCAGGTTTACGGCTCTGCGTGAGCAGAGCAAATAGTGGCTGCTCGGGGCATCTGGATAATTCTGGGCAATACGGTCGTAAGCTTCCTTCATGATCAAGCCGTCGCGAGACAGGAAGTAAAGTCGCTTTACGCCGTCGCGAATGGCTTTCTCAATCAGCCACTTGGAGTAGCCGAGCAGCATAGGTCCTTGACCGTAGTAACCAAGGCGCCAAGGATCGCCACAGAATAGTGTTCCGCGTCTATGCGGCAGATACGGGTTGTCATGGAATCGGTTGCCCGCAACAGCAAGAATCATCTTCCAGTCGAGGGAGTGGCGCTCTTCATCGCGGGACCAGGGGGTTTTGAAGCTGTCGCATTCCGCGAATACTTCAGACGCCTTTACCAGGTGGAACGGTTTGATGCCGCGTTCTTTAGCTCGCACCACGTCGGCGGCAACGTTGTCTCCAACGTGGAGAATTGTCTTTGGATCGACGTTCAGATCTTCGAGAACGTGGTCGAAGAGTCTTCCGTTGTGTTTCTTGACACGGGCTTCGGACGATACGTAAAAGCGCTCATAACCCTCATAACCATTCTTTTTAAGGATGGCTTCTAGGAAGTCGCGAGGAAGATACATGTCGGAAATGATGATGATTCGTTTGCCCAGGCTGCGAGCTTCATTGAAGGCTTTGAAGCCAGACAGCCTTGGATAAAGAATGTCCATTTCCATCTGCATTTCGAGTTGTTGAACGCGCTCTGCCAGTTCTTGACCCACTCCAGTTTGTTCTGCAAATGCCTGGTAAATTTCATCAATCCGAGTCTCGCCGTCACCACGTGCAATGGCGTCCTCGAAAGCAGCTTTTTCTGCGGCGCGTCGCGCGGCGCGGAAATCGAGGGAGGGAAGATTGCAAATTTGACGCACTTCATCCGACATGAATTCGAACATGTCTGAAGGAGATTTGAATGGTCGGTACAGAAGCGTATCGAATACGTCGAACGAAATAATTGGATGCCGCTGAATCTGCTGTGAAAGCTCACGGCAATGATCCATTGAAGACTCTTCCCGTACCAGGTTGAAGTAGCCGAGTTGCTTCAGGTATTCGGGCTCGCGTCGAAGATCCAATAGTGTTTTGGCGACTGGTTCTTCGTCCGTCCAGCATGGAAAATCCCCGGCAGGGCGGGAAATGACCTCTCGAAGCCAGGCTGCATAGCCTTTGCCATCTTGTTCAAGCATTTGAGTAGGGAGATGTTTAGAGCTGATCGTTGAAATAATCAGTTCATCCCGTACGATCGGATCGCCCGAAGCTACTTGGGTAAAGAACTCATTCCAGTCGTTGGTGGTTGCAAATGGTGTGATGTGGCTGGCACCGAGGGTCAGCAAAGGCTTTTGCCAGAAGGCTGCCTGATAGCCAAGGGAAGATGAGATGGTGATAACGCCATCCATCTCAGGAACCAGCAACTGTGATACCGAAGGGATCTTGTCGAAATTTTCGAAGTAGGCAAAATTCGCAAAACGCGAGCGCAAGTAACTGATGTTCTGCTCGGTCAGGACTGCACTTCGCGTTTGGCCGGACCAATAATTTGTTACTACCAGAGCTTGGTTTTCCGGTATCCGACCCATGATTTCGACCAGTGCGTCGAACTGGCTACGACGTCCCAATACGGAGTCGATCATGAAGTAACCATCAATCTGCAATGGCAACAGAATCACGCTGCGGAACCGTTGCTTTAGGTCGTTGATTGCTACTTGTGTTGGAGCAATTGAACTCAGGAATCGAGCTTCGTGATCTCTCAGGCTTTCGAGTGCTTCGATTTCCGTCACGCTTACAGAGCGATTGGCGGGGGAAGTACTATCGCCGAGGAGTCCTGTGTCAAAAGCAACAAGGTTGGCAAACGGCGCACGAGAGAAAAAGCCGGGCATTTGATATATGACGCGTGCCTTGGGAAATATTTCTCCAAGGAGCGACATAGGTGATTCCCATACGATAATGATGTCGGGTTCAAACCCTTCCGGAATACCAGATCTGAGCAATTCGCCAAGGCGCTTGTGCTCGCCATCCTTATAGTTTTTGGCTTGATGTCTTAGCGAGCGCTCAAGTGTATTCTCGCCTTCGGTCCAGTTCAGCGGGTCAATGGTAGACATGGAACCGATTGCTGCGACGTGACCGTCGCGCAATGCTCGCTCAGCAATGACCTGGCTAACGATGCAGTGCACGCTAACGCCGGCATCACGCAATGCAGTAACTTGCGGCACGATTGAGCTGCGAAGTGTAGCGTAGCGAAATTCAGGGTTGCCCAACTCAATGGCGGGCTCCAGATAGAAAAGGACGTTCATTCAAGTTCCTTGAAATCTGCTGGAGTGTTCTTTCAGGGGCAATCCTTGAGTCAGCTTATAGAAAGTCCAGTATGTGACATCCCTGTCTTTTAACTTGTTAGCGCTGTCCAAAATTCACTGGCCCAACAAACACTCCACTCGTAGGTGAATATCGGTTTGGATTGCTGCCATCAGATGGTCGATGGCAGCAGACACGTTAGTGCGTTCTGTTTTTTGCTTAGTTCGGGCTCACGCCAACCGCACGTCCAAGTACGAGAGTCTGCACAATTGGCCCAATAATTTTTTGCCACTCATACACAGCCGCGTTGGTGACATAAATCGTGTCATCCGGTTTCAGCATGACTTGGCGGGCGTAAAAAATGGCAGCTGGGTCGCGCATGTCGATACGCATGACGATGGGTTTGGCTGCTTGCGTTGGGGTGGATTCCCCCATTCGGAAAACGAATACACCCTGTGGGTTTGCATTGGCTTCTTTTAGCCCACCCACCGAGCCCAATGCATCCAGAAGGCTGGCGTTTTGCGCTGGCAAATCATGCAGACCTGGTTCACCAACAGCACCCATCGCCACAAAGCGTTGACGCGCGCGGTCCAGAACCACTTCCGAATTAGGCTTCAGCACGAAGTTGTTGCCGGCCAGGATATCTTCGTAGTTGTACGTATTGGCTTGAGAACCGTTGCGCACGGTGACATTGACCAAATGCGGTTCCATCACCGGGCCACCCGCCTGGTTAACAGCATCGAGCAAGGTCAGCGGGCCTTGCAGGGTGGAGAAGCGGCCAGGGGATTTCACGGCGCCTGCTACCAGCACCGAGCCCGACAGATCGCCAACCAGATCAACGTGCACCTGCACGTCGGTGGTCACGCCCTTGAGCTTCTGCCGAATCATGTCTTCGACCTGAATCAGGGTCATGCCCGCGACGAACTGATGGCCAACGTATGGCAAGGAGATCATGCCTTTGTCGTCGATGCGCACCTTCAACTGGGTGCCGCCCGTCGAGAGTGGGGCAAACAGGCCGCTGCCTTCAGGCGCGTTGTCGGTAATCAGCACGTTGATTACGTCACCACCCATCAGGCGTACGGTCTGCGCCATTGGGCTGGTGATTTTGGCTTTGGCCGGTTTGCTGACCGGGCGCATGAACGGTGCGATGGTATTGGCGTTGATGTCCACCAGGTCATACGCAGTGCTTTGGCTCTTGCTCTCGATATCGCCTTTGTAAGGGCCGGCACCCGACATCACGCCGCTGCAACCGGACAAAGTCAGAGTCACCAGCATCAAACCCGCAACAGCGCTGTTTCGCATGCTCAAGTTCAGGGGGCGAAGGGGCAGGCTGGAAATGGATTTAATCACGATGATCCTCGATCGATGCAATAAGGAAGCGGGCAATGCCGTAGAGCAACAGCAGGGCCAGGAAGATGGTTGCCAGGTTGTAGAGGCGCTCCGGGTACAGCGCCATCTGCGGCGTGTTCGGGCTGACCACGGTGACCAGGGTGCGGATCTTCTTGCTGGCTTCGATGCGCGCGTTGTCCAGCGCGGCAACGGCGGTCTTGTAGGTTTCTTCGGCGATACCGGCGTCGAGGGTCAGTTGCTGGAAGCGCGAGGCCACCACGTTGAGCTGGTCGCCATCCGGGGCGGATACCAGCAAGCGTTTTTCGGCATTCAGTTGTTCACGGATGGCGTTCACGCGTTGCTGCTGTTGCTTGACCTGAGGGGAGTCCGGGTGAAGCTTGTAGAGCATCTGGGTGAGCACGGCGCGTTCTTTGGAGTGCTCGCCTTCGAGGGTGTCGATGATGCTGGCGCGGCCCTGGGCCGAGCTCTTGCCGTCCAGTACCTTGTTGCGATTCTGGAAGCTCAGCAGTTCTTCCTTGCGCTTGGTGTAGTGCTTCTTCGCGCCTTCCAGTTCGACCTGGGCGAAGCGCATCTGCTCGCGGGCGATGCCGTGTGAGACTTCGTTCACGAAGCGCTCGCTGGCTTCCAGAATGGTCTTGACCATCTGTTCTGCCAGTTCCGGGCTGAAAGCTTGTACTTCAACGCGCAGCAGGCCGGTGGTTTCGTCATAGTGGGCGGAGACCATGCGCTGGTAGTACTTGAGCAGGTCTTCGCGCTCGGTGTCCTTGTCCAGCCAGAAGAACGGGTCGTTGCGTTGCTTGCTGTACTGCTCGACCCAGTGCAGGCGGTCTTCCAGCAGTTGCATCATGTCCATCGAGACGATGTATTCGCGCAGGTACAGGGTTTCTTCCCGGGAGGCGGGGTTGGTGCCGTTCAGCAGCATGCTCAGCCCTGGTAGCTGTGCGCCAGGGTTGTTGCCGTCCTGACGCACCACCACTTGGGCGGAGCTGACAAAACGATCCACGGCAAAAAAGCTGTAGTAGACGATGGCCAGTACCATGGGTACTACGATCAGCCCCAGTGTCAGGCGCCAGCCCTTGAATTTACCCGTACTGCTCATATGCACTTGCATCCTTGAAATAAAACAATCTCGCCGCGGTCCGGGCGATCAGGTGTTGTAGGCCTTGATGCCTTCATCGACATCGTCATAGATCTGCACCCCGCCATCGCGTACCAGCAGCACGACGTCACAGAGCTTTTTGATTTCCGGCATGCTGTGGGAGACCAGGACAACCTTGGATTTTTGCAGGCGTTCCTCGAACACCTCAGCGCATTTGCGCTTGAAGTGGGCGTCACCCACCGACATCACTTCGTCGATCAGGTAGTAATCGAAGTCGAAGGCCATGCTCAGGCCGAAGGCCAGGCGCGAACGCATGCCGGAGGAGTAGGTCTTGACCGGTTCGTCGATCCAGCTGCCGATTTCGGCGAAGTCTTCGACGTAGGCGATCTTCTGGCGCATGGCCTCACCCACCGCGCCGTAGACGCGGCTGACGAACTTGATGTTTTCGCGTCCTGTCATGGTGCCCTGGAAGCCGCCGGACAGGCCCACGGGCCAGGAGATGCTTTTGTCGGTGGCAACGGTGCCGGAGTCGGGCACGTCGGCACCGCCCAGCAGGCGCATCAAGGTCGATTTGCCCGAGCCGTTGCGGCCGATCAGGCCGATGTTCTTGCCTGCAGGGATCTTCAGCGACAGGTCACGGAACACGTGGCGACGACCCTTGGGGGTCAGGTACGACTTGGTGATATTTCTGAGCTCGAACACGGGAAGCCTGCGGTTAGCCGTTCTTGGTGGAGATCAAATGCAGTCGACGAACCCGATAGGTACCCAGGGAGACGAACAGCAAAACCAGGGTGGAAGCGATCACGTAATGCAGCGAAACGCCGTCGACCGGTACGTAGTGCGGGAAAATTTCGGCGCGGATCAGTTCCAGCAGGTGCAGGAACGGATTGAGCAGCAGCAGCGGCAGCATGGCTTGAGGCAGGTAGGCGGCGGGAATAAGAACGCCCGAGATGAAATACAGCGGGAAGAACATCATCCGCAGAAACAGCGCGCTGCTGGGCATGGCGTGGGCAATCAGCGACAACAGCATGCCCAGGCCAAAGGAGAACAATACTCCGAGCAGGATGATCAGCATCCACTCGATGGGCGCCTTGATGGCCATGTCGAAGCCGAACCAGGCGAAGCCGAACACCAGAATGGCGTACGCGCTTGCCGAGATGCAGAACTCCACCAGCACGCGGGCCACGTAGGTGTCGAGGGGCTTGATCTGTTTATAGGCAAATAGCGCGCGGTTTTCCTTGGGGCTGTTCATCAGCCGCATGGAGATGTTGCGAAACAGCAGGAAGGGCGCGAGGCCGACCAATACAAAGACCGGGAAGTCGATACCGATCACGGTGCGGCCGCGAATCAGAGAAAACAGCACGCTGAAAATCAGCAGGTGGCAAATCGGCTCGATCAGCGTCCAGCTGGCGCCCATGCGCCGATCACCGAAACGCGAACGCGCTTCACGCAGCACCAGGGCAAAAATGACGGATTTTTTGATTTGCAGGGGGGAGCGAGGCTTGAGCATTTTTTACCGCACAGCACAACAGCGCGATAAACGCGCTGCTTGAATTCATTTTCAGAGCACTAATCAGTCGGTGTATGACAGATTGCTTCCATTCGTGGGGCGCGAGGTTAAACGTTGCGGCGGACAGGAGTCAAGCCGCTTAGTTCCCTATCGATAATCGGGTGATTTCGCCAAAACTCAGGGTGAATTGAGGGGGGATTCGGCCTGTCCGGCACCCTGTAGGTCTGGCTATAAGTGGCTCAGCCCGCCAGCATCGGGTAGGTAAACAGACCGAAATGCAGCAGATTCAAGCCGAAGTGAGTAGCAATGGCTGCGGCCAATCCGCCGTATCGATAGGCCAGCCCATAACCAATGCCTGCCAGACTCGCCAATACGACCCATTCCCAGCCAGCACCGGAATGTGCCAGCCCGAACAGGAGTGAGGCGATCAGCAGGGCAAGGTGTTCACCGTAGGGCCGATGCTTGAAACATCGGCTCAGACCGCCTTGTATGTAGCCGCGAAACAAAGCCTCTTCTACGACGGTGACGAGCAAGAGGTTGTTGTTTATCCACAGCCAGGCCTGATCCGGCCATTTGGGTGACCATTCGATGATCCCCAGCAGCCAGGCGGCTCCTAACGTTACAGATGCTGTGACGCACAAGGCAGCAGCGCATGCTTTCAGCGTCGGAAGAAATGGCTGGCGGGCGACGGTCCACGGGCACACCAGTAACAGCCAGAAGCCAATCAGCGGTTTGTCCAGGTTGAGGTTCATCGAAAACGGGACAGCGTTTTCGGTAAAGCGCGCCTGGTCGATCATCTTGGCGTTGTAGAACCCGGGCCACCCATGCACGGCCAATGCGAATGCCAACAGGACGAACAGGGCGTGGCCGAGATAACGCACCTGGCGGTAGTCGGCTTGCCGGGCGGCAAAGCCGGCGAGGATCAGCAGGATGATTGCCAAGCCCGCCAGGACTGTCAGTTGTCCGTAGGTGAGTGCCAGGACGTAGCCGGCGCAAAGCAGTGTCAGGTACGGCCAGGGCAGTACGAGCATGGGCAGGATCCTGGATTTGAATGAAGCTTGCCTTTAGGTGGGGCATTTAGGCAGATATGACCACCTGTCGGCAATTGTGGTGCTCGGTTTTAGTGCGTAGATCGGATCCTGTGACTATGTTTAAACGTGCCTGACATTAACGTGAAGGGCGCTCTGCCAGATTTTCCTGAACCAGGCGATGTGCATGATGACTTGGCCTGTCGTTGCTTTGACGTTGTTGATACTGGCGCCGCTGATGGTTGTTTCAACGTCACTCAGTGGCTGGGTCGAGCATTTCAGGATTGAAGGGGATAGCGAGTACTAGTTTCGGTTGTCCGAGGATTCGGCAAACACAGGTACCGCAGTGCCTGTAGATACTCTGTTCCCGGTCAAGCTTTCAGCAGGTGCTTATCGCTGAAAAGCTTGGCCGTGTCGAAATCCTCTCCCGAGCGCATGCACGCC